>CBFHWX010000011.1:4855-41218 GCA_965659445.1 Limisphaerales bacterium
GTATCTTTCAAGGCGCGAAACTCTTTATTATAGAGCGCACGTACTTCATCAGGCATCGTGGCGTCCTGTGCGCGAATAGCCAGCTCGCCCATTCGATCAAGTACTTTTTGGGAGCCCCCAAGATAGCCGTTTTGAGTTTGGGTGAAGGAAACGGCGTTGGATATATTGTTAGTAGTGGCATTAAGTTGGAGAAGTTGTGCTCCCAACCGCGTGGCGACCGCTAGTCCAGCCGCATTATCCTGCGGGGCCAGTAGTTTCGAGCCGCTGGACAGCCGTGCTAAGGCCGCGGTGGCCTGGTTTGAGTGCCAGTTGAGTTGCTCAATGAAACTCGTGTTGTTGGATTGGACCGGAATCACTTGTTGTGACTTAACTTACGCCAAATGCGCATGAATGCAAGGATCAGCGGGCAGCGAAGAGTATGTTTGCCGCTTCCAGAGTTTCCTTGGAGCCGATGTCCAGCCAGTCACCGGGAACAGTCCAAGTGTAGACCGGCTGCTGCGGATAGAGCCATTGTATCAGTCGGCCCGGTTGATCGGGATTATTGCCCTCTTTAATATAGCGGGAAATTTCCTGCAGAGTCGCACGCGGATAATAATAAAGTGCAATGCCGATAAGCGTGCTTTTGGGCTCCGCCGGTTTTTCCTCAAAGCTAGTCAACCGGCCGTCATCACCTACGGCGACCACCCCGTATTTGCGCGCCTCATCCTTGGCACCCACATCGTAGAGGCCAATTACGGGTGCGTTGGTTTCGTGACAGCGCGCGCCAAAGCCGCGGAGGTCGCCAGTAAAAATATTATCACCGGCAATCACCAGCACGTCATCATCGATTGATTCCTGTTCCAACACGAGCTGCAAATCACCAATCGCACCGAGGCGATCCTCATTGCTTGTGGTGCCATCATTGATGATAGCGCCGTTGAAATCCGGATGAGCCTCTTGATAGCTTGTGAGCCATTCCTGAAAGTGCCCCGCAAACTTGTTGTTGGTCACCACGAGTGTGCGGTCGATGTGGCCAATGGTTTCGCTGCTGCCGAGCACATGCTCGAGCATCGGCACGCCGCCGACGAGCAGTAACGGCTTGGGTGTGCGTTCCGTGAGCGGATAAAGCCGCGTGGCGTAACCGGCGGCGAGAATGATCTGTTTCATAGAACGGTGTGAAACATGCCGGGCGCGACCCGTTGCACCATCGCGCGCGATTGCACGAGGATGTCCACGCTGGATTCGCTCTCGAGTGCCTGCGCGGCAAGCTGTTGCGCTTCGCTGAGCTTGATTCGGCGGATGAGATATTTGATTTGCGGCAACATAGGCGGCGCCACGCTCAGTTCGTCAATGCCCAAGCCAATGAGCAACGGGATGGCCGTGGGGTCGCCGGCCATCTCGCCGCACAATCCCGTCCAGATACCGTTGCGCTTGCCGGCTTCAACGGTCAGTTGCATCAGGCGCAACAAAGCCGGATGCGTGGGGTCGTATAGATCGGCAACTTTTTCATTCAATCGGTCTACGGCCAGCGTATACTGGATGAGGTCGTTGGTGCCGATACTGAAAAACTTTGCGCGCGCGCCCAGCGCATCAGCGATGAGCACGGCGGAGGGGATCTCAATCATCACGCCTACCTCAAGGTCCACGTCGAACGCTTCACCCTCGGCGCTCAATTCATCCATGCATTCCTTCAGTAATTCGTTCGCTGCGTCGAGTTCCTCCACACCGGAAATCATCGGGTACATCAGTTTCACATTACCCTTGGCGCTGGCACGGAGCAGTGCGCGAAGTTGGGTGCGAAAAATGTCTTTGCGCGCAAGGCAAAACCGAATGGCACGCCAGCCGAGGAACGGATTGGCTTCTGCGGATTCTCCAAAGGCGCGGCCCATTTTATCCCCGCCAATATCGAGTGTGCGGAAAATCACCGACTCTGGCGCAATCGCTTCGGCCACGCGTTGGTAGCTGATGAACTGTTCCTCCTCGTTTGGCAAGGTGTCGCGCTCAAGGAACAGATATTCGGTGCGGAAGAGTCCCACGCCCTTGGCCCCGCATTCCAGCACGGCGACCGTGTCGCCGATTTGTTCCACATTGGCCGAGAGCATTATTTCGTGTCCGTCTAACGTGATTGCCGGGCTGTCCCTGATCTCCGACAGCTTGGCTTGGATATCCTCCTGTTCCTTTTCCAGTTGCCCATACTCGAACAACGTCTGGTCAGTCGGGTTAACCACCACCACGCCATTGAAGCCATCCAGCAAAACATAATCGCCCGTGGCCAGATTTTCGCAGGCGTTTTTCAGGCCGACCACCGCCGGGATACGCAGCGAGCCGGCCATGATGGCTGTGTGCGAGGTTTTTCCGCCGACATCCGTGGCGAATCCCTGCACTAGATCCCGGTTGAGCTGGGCGGTTTGTGAGGGGGAAAGATCGTGCCGCACTAGAATGAACGGCTCGGTGAGGTGACTGAGATCCTGCTCCGTGCGCCCAGTGAGATTGGCCAGCACGCGCGCGGTCACATCACGAATATCTGCGGCGCGTTCGCGGAGAAATTCATCCTCCACCGCGTCGAGGGCCTGTACATATTTTTCTGAAACCTCGTGAAATGCAAACTCCACGTTTACTGATTCCTCCTCGATGAACCGCTTTACTTCATCGAGCAGGGTCTGGTCTTCAATGACCAATAAATGCGCGTCAAAAATCGCCGCATCCGAGGAGTCTATGCTGTTGCGCACCGTGGCCTGAATGTCGGAAATTTGACGGCGCGTCTCGGCGAGCGCGTCCTGGAGCCGCTCAAGTTCGGCGGGTTGATTCAGAGCCTCCACGCGTCGGCGTGGCGGGCGTTCGGTGTGATCTGGATCCAGGATGACAACGCGGCCGCGAACCACGCCGGGCGCCACCCCTATACCGCGAAAAATCCGTTCTCCTGTGTCAGCACCAATGGTCACGGAAACATGATGATTGCGCAGCGGCAAGGCAAACAAGCAAATTCATTGTGCGATCTGGAAAGACTGCACAGAAAACAGGCGTGCGATTCCACCTTTTTTTTATCATGATCGGCTCGTGCCCGACCAACGCATCATATCCAACCTTGCCCTCGTTGGCTTCATGGGCTGCGGCAAATCTACCGTCGGGCGTCAGGTTGCCGGTGAGTTGCACTTTGAGTTTGTGGATGTGGATACCCTTATCGAGGCGCGTGAAGGCGTTTCTATCGCGGAAATATTTTCAAATGAAGGGGAACGGGCATTTCGAAAAATGGAGTGTGAAGTCATTGCAGAGTTGGCTGATCGAAAAAACCTCGTCATCGCGACGGGCGGAGGAGCCATTGTGAACCCCGAAAATATTACCAGGCTAAAGCAGCATGCGCTGGTTGTTTGTCTGTGGGCCAACGCGGAAACAATTCACAAACGCACCAAGCACCAGAGCCATCGGCCGCTTCTGCAACAGGACGATCCGCTGTCAACAATCCGAAAAATGCTCGCTGAGCGTGAGCCGCACTACAAGCAAGCTGATGTGATAGTGAACACAGAATTACGACCGCAACGGGAAGTTGCCGCCCAGGTGCTCCATCAGTTTGGAGAATCCAAAAGAGGGGGAAGCTCCTGAGTCATTGAGGCCTCCTCAGCTGCTTCGGCTTTCTTCTCTGCCTTGAATACCTGAGCCGTTGTGACCTGTGCCCAGACCCAGGTTATCTTCAGGGCGACCACTCCCACGGCGCCGTAGATCAACGGCTCCTTGATTTTTCCGCTGATTCCCTTGAGCGCTGCCACCATGTCCTCGGGCTCTCCCTCCGTGCTGTCGGCATAGCCTTTCATCGCATCATAAAATTCCATGATGCAGTAGCCGAACAAGGCAAACCCGATCAATGAGACAACCACCTGAATTGCGCCTGCTCCATAGCGTTTGGCAATCATGGATCCCGCACCCGGGATCGTCATGTTCGCCATGAGGCACACCCACTTCATCGCTGGACCCCACGACCAAAGAGCTGCTCATACGCCACCGTGATCATTGATAAAGCATAAATCCCACTGAAGAGCATGCCAAGCAGGGTTGTCAATAGACTCCCCAAAACCATTAGGACAATTGTGAGGATGGGCGGATTTCCCGTTGCCGAAGCTTCCAATACCCCACCGAAAATACCCGCGAGAGCAACGATGATCAGGGGTATGAAAAAGGCAATACCAAACAGGGTAATCACAATCATCAGACCCAGGCATTTGCCCCAGCAATTTTTGGTTACACGCCAGGTAGCCGTAAACGCTTCACCTGCATCCATCCCTCTATCCATGGTCAATGGTAAAGTGAAGTTCAACATCCCACCCAACACGCATATTAATAGCCAAGAAAATAGAATGCCTATTCCCATCACAAAAAATGTAATTACAGGTGGCTTTCCTCCTGTCGCGACAGCTTCAGCTATTCCTCCAACAATGCCCACTATAATGGCAATAACCATGGGTATTGCGGCGGCAAACATGATAAGGGATATGATCAAATGCACGAGGAAAAGCGGCAAAAAAGCGCGCCTGAAGCCTGCAAACAAATCACCGATGGTGGTCGGTTCATCCCGTAGATATTTAAGGAAAATATTATAGAGTCCGCCTGTCAACGGACCTCCCACGATGAATTGCCCAAAGGGAACCAAAGCAGCGAGAGTACTCGTGAGTCCCATGCATATTACTGTAAGTGATGCCCGCCAAAAATTACCTATTGTGAGTTGCCAGCCTTTGCTGACGCAGATTCCGATAGAAAAGGTAGGCGGTCGGCCCTGTAATTCCGCCATGAATTGATCGGCCGTTGGAGCTGGTGCGACACCATCGTTATGGGATTGCTGTGGGGATTGCTGTGGGGGTAAATTTGATTGGGGAGTGCCAGGTGAGAGATACGATGAAAATTCCGGAAAATCACGGAGGCGCTCCCATTCTTCTGCCCCCTCCTTCTTAATTTTTGAGTCGCCGTTGGCGCGACCTGCTCGTACCCATTCGCCAACTTCCCCCACGGAAACTGGTCCGTACTCCTTTTTATCTCCCCCGATAATTATATATTTACTCACGATACTTGTAGCCTGCCAAATTGGCTAAAGGGCCACCGCTCTCTCCACAACCAGACCACCCATAACCAAAATCAGCGACAAATACACGCCTGAACACCACAAGGTGCAACCGTTTTTCGTGGCTAATTAATTGGCCGCTTAAATCTGCCTTCCTTTTGAGTAGATGTAGGCCTTGACCTGGGGATCGTTCAAAAACACGAGAATGACGATACCCCCGGTCATCCCAAAGAATAAGTCACAGTTGATGACGTTTACGATCCCCATAATAGCCGTGGTGCGCACGGTTTGGTAGGCCGGCCATGGGTTTTGCCCCAGCATCGCGCTGCCCTTAATAACCGCCATAATACCGTAGACGAGGCCATAAATGAATGGGACCCAAAGACAAAAGGTGCCCAACGCCCAACCCAACGCGCCGATTATTGCCATGATGCCTTGCACTAGTGTTATGATGGCAATGGCTTGGATCTTGTCGGGTTTTTGTTGTGGGAATTGTCCCGCTACGGGGGAGGTGGGAGTTACTGGCCCCGCAGGTGGCTCCGAAAAGGCGGTAGAGAAAGCACTGGCGAATTCAGGTAAATCACTAACACACTGCCATTCCTCAGCACCCACCTCCCTGATGCGAGAATCGCCATTGGCACGCCCCTCCTGTAGCCAATTATTTACCCTTTCCTTAGAAATCGGGCCGTATTCTTTGCCGTCGCCGCCGATGATTTGATAATCAGCCATTCTAGTACGGGTACGGACGGTTATTACATTTCAGAGACAATTACGACAATAATTAATACCAGATAAATGAGAAAGCTGAGAATGGAACAGATGAGCCCCGCGATAGCCATGCCTTTGCCTTTTTGACGTGGGTTGGACTTTTTTATTTGTGAAAGACCGATGGCAGAGAAGATGATGCCTAGCAAGTTGAAGGGAAAACCGTAGCAACAGATCGTTACCAGCGAGAGGATACCCATGACCATGCCGGTGATGGCCATGCCGTTGGTCGTGTTTTGCTCTTGGTAACCATATTGGGGGTAAGGCTGCTGGTACTGCTGAATTGCGGGTGCTGAGGGGGTTGGAGTCGATGGTGTTGCTCCCAATAAATAATTGGCAAATTCTGGAAAATCCTCGAGAGCTCTCCAGTTGGGATCACTTTGCTCCCGGATTTGTGATTGTGAGTTCAGCCGGCCTTCAGCGATCCATTCCCGAACTTCGGATTCAGGCTTGGGGCCGTATTCCTTCCCATCGCCACCGATGATGTAATAAGCCATGAATTACATATTCTCGGCAGCCACTTGGAGGAAGACCACCAATATCTGGGCTGGAATCCCCACTCCAAAGCCGATCCAGCACCACATCTTGGCCTTAGCTGAAGCTTCTTGGGCACCCACGATATTACCCATTCGGACTAATCCTTCAACTTTCGAAGCATAAACAATGGCGGGAATACCAAAGGGCATGCAGCAACACAGGGTAACTAGAATTGATTGAACCAAATAGTTGGGAATGTTGGGCACAGCACCCTGCGCATAGGGTTGATGGATTTGAGGCGGCGGACTTACCCCCGCTTGTGGCATGGAAGGATTGCTCCCTGCAAAATCTGCAGCGAATTCCTGAAGGCTGCCAAGCACCTTCCATTCATCATCGCCCTGCTCCTTGATTTGAGATTGCGGATTGAGCCGCCCTTCAGCAATCCAGTCCCTCACCTCCACGGATGCCTTGGGCCCGTATTCTTTTCCGTCGCCGCCAATGACAATGTACATGCTGATGGTGCTTATCCTTTTGGATTTGGTGAAGTGCTTTTTATATATGCTACAACCTCATCATTGCGCAAGAGCACATGCGTGATAATGCCTAAAATCAGGCAGATTGGATTAAAGGCGAACACTCCACATATTTGTAATGAGGCGGAGGTGCCAGTGCGCGGTAGATGGGTACGGGCGTTTTTTCCAAAAAGATAAACACCCTGGATGGTGATTAGAGTGCCTGAGATCAAGGAGTATAGGCCGGAGGGGATGAAGCAGCATACGAAAAAAGATGATGAGATTCCAATCAGTGCCACAACAACGGTCCAGATCATGGCAATCAAGCCGCCGGCTAGTGTTAGTGCTGAGATTGCCGTGGCTTGGCCTGGTTTTCGGGCGGGCAGTTCGGCTCCTTCCAGCAGCGCGGATAAGGCGGGGATTTTCTCGAGTGGTTGCCATTGTGAACTTTTGTTGGTGCGAACCAGAGTCTGGGCGTTGGCACGGCCGGTGCGGATCCAGCGCAGCACATCATCGATCGACTGTGGTCCATATTCATCACCGTCGCCGCCGATAATGGTGTATTGATGCGGTGTATTTTCATCTGTAGCAAGTTCTGCTTCCAGAACCGGAACAAGTTCTAGGACTTCGGTTTCTTCACCTTGGGAATCTTCCTTAGGCGTCGGTTTTTTTCTTGCCTCTTCAGGAATGGGAGGCAGATCGAATAAGGAACCGGAATCCTTTTTCTCCGGTATGTTTTCTTCCTCGGAATTGGATTGGGGTGGTGAGTCACTCATGTCTTGACGGGTTAATCAATGATTTCCAGCCAAATCAGGAGCATCAGAATGAACATGACACCGCTGATGAGCAAGCCGATGTAGCCGGTGATCAGCCCGGCAATGGCCATACCGCTTCCGCCGTACTCAGTGGGTTCGTCCTTGATCGCACGCAAAGCCGCATGGCCGCAAATTGCGGCAGGCACACCGGTCAACAAGCCGATGCCTACGATCACAAGTGATATGAGCCCCAGCACCAGGCTGGCTACCGCAAGCCCATGAACTTTGGGTGTAGGTTGGTAAAGGGGAATCCAGGGCATTCCACGCAGTGGTCCGGAAAATTCCGGAAATGTCGAAATCGGCCGCCACGCTTCCATGTTGCTTGGTCGGATCATGGAGTTGCGGCCAGCGCGCCCTTGCCGAATCCAATCACAAAGCTCCTCGCCGGTTACCGGGCCATGCGCCCGATTATCTCCACCGATAATTTCATAAGTTGGAGTCATGTGGCGGTTACGGTCATCAATTCAATATTTCGATGATGAGCAATACGCTTGTAAAAGCTCCAACTGCCAGCTCCAAAAAACCGCCAATAATTGCAATCCAACAATGAACCTTACCTTTGACAGCGGGATTTTCCTTGGCATTTTTTAATCCCTTGATGCCAAGAGCCATCACGACAGCACCGTATATAAAGCCGACTATTGGGATACACATGATGAGCAGCCCAGCGCAACTCATGTAATAGCCGATCAAGGCTTGTTTATTCTTGTAGGGAATCAAGCCGCCGGTGGCATCGCTCTGTGATGCATGTGCGGAAATGTTCGGCGGAGCAGTCGGGGCCTGTGAAAGGGCCGTGGCAAACTCCGGGTAATAGGCCAGGGGCTTCCACTCGCTCTCGCCCTCTGGACACGTCTTGGTTTGACCATTGGCGCGCCCCTCGGCGATCCATTGAGTAAGGGTAGCGGAGTCAATTGGTCCGCGCGACTGACCATCAACGCCAATAATGTGATACATGTTAATTTTCTAACCTATCGCGCGTTGGTTTGCCCAAAAGAGCGGTGTCAAACTAACAGGAAACTATTGCTGCAGCGAGGTTTTATTCGAATCGGAGTTCTTTACTTCAATCGGTGGCGTGGCGAGCCACGAAAAAGGTTTCACCGGAATATTGCGCACAATGCCGATGGAAACGAACAGTATTGCAATCCAAGTCAGCGGGCGGTTGCATTCGGGTTGAGAGAAGGGAACAGGCATCTCTCCGGTTCGCCTCCATTCGCGAATCCAGAGCACAAACAGATACCCAACGATCGGCAGTGACAACATGAAGCCCGGATGAAAACGGAATGCCCCCACGATGTTGCCCTGCGTAACAGCGTGCGTGGCTCGCAACCCACCGCAGCCAGGGCAGTCGTATCCCGTTGCCTTTTTAAAACCGCATTGTGGGTAGTATTGTTTGTTGGCGACGGGTTCGTATTGCGAAATGAAAATGACTGCACCGACAAGCAATACGATCACCAGAGCCGGGAATATCTTTTTCCAGCCTTTCCGCTTGGGCGGCAGGGTCGGCGGGTAATCCTTTAGTAGAGGGGGTTCCCGTTGTGTGTCGTCATCCGGCATGATCAACGGGCAAGGGCCAAGAGTTTTTCTGCCGCGCGACCGTTCTCAATAGCCGCGGCGGCCAGTTCCATTCCGGTGCTAATTGCGTCTGCTTGGCCGGCCACAAATAACGCTGCACCGGCGTTCAATAAAACGGCATCTCGTTTTGGGCCAGTTTCTTCGCCACTCAAGATTGAGCGGGTGATGTTGGCGTTGGTCTGCGCATCGCCACCAGCCAGCTCTTTTAGTGTGGCGTCGGGTAGTGACAAGTCCGCCGAGTTCAAGGTGGATGTTGCGAAGCCGCGATCCTGATAAAACTCAGCAATCGCATTGTTGCCAAGCGTGGAAAGTTCATCCATGCGTTGGTCACCCACGTTGCCGCTAACCACCATGCCGCGCCGGATACCGAGGTGTTGGAGCACCTTGGCCATCGGCTCGGTGAGTTCCGCGCGTGGCACCCCGATCAACTGCGCCGTGGGTCGCGCGGGGTTTAGCAATGGCCCGAGGAAATTGAACAAGGTGCGCTGCCCGCGCTCGGCGCAGAGCTTGCGAGCCGGCGCGATGTGCTTGAAGGCAGGGTGATAGAGTGGTGCAAAGAGAAACGCAAATCCATGCTCTGCGATTGCAGAGGCTGCGTCGCTGGGTGACAAGTCCGTTGGGATGCCGAGCGCATCAAGAACATCTGCGCTGCCGCTTTTACTGGTTATGGCCCGGTTGCCGTGCTTGGCCACGGTCACGCCCGCTGCGGCGCACAGGATTGCAACAGTGGTGGAAATGTTGAACGTATTGAGGCCATCGCCACCGGTGCCACACACGTCGAGAATCTCGCCCGCGCGCGTGGCTTCATCCAATGGCACAGCCGTGGCCATTTCGCGCAGTTCACCGGCAAAAGCTGCCAGTTCCTCTGTTGTCTCACCTTTCTGCGCCAACGCAGTGAGAAACTCCGCTTTCACGTTGGGAGTCACCTCTTCGGTGGTCATTTGCGAAACCGCCTCAGTAACCTGTTCGGCATTCAGATCCGTGCTCTCGCGCAGTTGTTCGGTCAAGGTGTTGAGCATCGGCCAAAGGTTCACGTTTCTTGATGCGCGGTTCAAGCAATTTGCTCCTCAGTCTGGACCATGCACGCTACATTGCGTGTGCTGTGGACACGGAAATTCTCCAAACCAACACGCCCGAGCTCTTTGCCGAGGCAATTTCGCGCGCGGCGGCGACCTTGCGGCGCGGCGAGTTGGTGGCCGTACCGACAGAAACAGTTTATGGCCTGGCTGCCAATGCAATGGATGCCGAAAGTGTCGGGAAAATTTTTAAGGCCAAGCAGCGTCCGCAGAAAAATCCCATCATCGTGCACGTGGCGAGTGAATCAATGGCGCGCGATTGCGTGGTCGAGTGGCCCGAGTCGGCCTCCTTGCTTGGGCAGGCATTCTGGCCGGGGCCATTGACGATGGTGCTGCCCAAGGCCGATTGTATCTCGGCCAACGTGACTGCCGGTGGTGATACGGTGGGAGTGCGCTGGGCGAAGCACTCTTTCATGCAGGCATTGATCGAGTCCTGCCGGTTTCCGCTCGCCGTTCCCAGTGCGAATTTATCCAACCACCTCTCACCCACAACTGCGGCTCATGTCAAAAGCCAGTTGAAGGGTCGCCTCCCGCTTATCATCGATGGTGGTGCGGCAAACGTAGGTATTGAATCCACGGTGGCGGACCTTACGGGTGTGGCACGAGTTTTGCGTCCGGGGATGATTTCTGCCGAGGCGATTTCCGCTGTGTTGTCGGAGGCTAAGGTATTGGGGTTAGGGGGAAATGATGGGCCACTTAAAAGCCCGGGGCAGATGCCGCGTCATTATGCACCCAACGCACGTCTCCTGGTCTTGACTTGGAAAGATGAAGAAGACTTGGAATCACAGATTGCCTACTCGCGCACGCCGCATGATCGGGTTTGTGTAATTGCACACACAAGCATCGTAGGTGGCACACGCTTTGGGCGAGTAAGTGTCATCCCTAAAGACCCCGAAGCTTATGCACGAGCATTATACAGTGAGTTGCACCGATGTGATGAGGAAGGGGCCGAGTTGATTGTCGTTGAGGCAGTGCCAAAGGAAGATGAATGGGAAGCCATTTCTGATCGTTTGGCACGCGCGGGGGCCTGATTCTGCTTTTGATCGACTCACTCCACGATTGTCAGTGGCCATTCAGGTTTGAAGCGGCAAGATGGTGTCATGTACGGGCATTCAATCGTGCAGAGTAGAGTCAATCAGGGTTGTTTCACTAACGGAGCCCTTTGTCCTTCTGAGGTGATTCCCGGAGGTAACTCCATGATTTTCATATTCCGGAAATGAATTTCTGCTCCTTCGGATTCCAGGCACAGGTAGCCTTTCTTGTACTGCACATGGCTGATGCCATTGACAAACTTGCCGTTCACCGAAAGCTTTACCACGCCGTCCACACACACCACATCATACACATTCCACTCTCCCTTTCCCTTGCACCGGTTCTCCAGCGACTTGCTGCGCCTGCCCCGCGGGTTATCGGGCACGGCCCTGAGTCCGCCGGCGCCAAATAATTCCCCGTGTACGTAGGCGATGGGCGGCACATTTCCATTGCGTGTGTTCAGCTTCACCCAGTCCAGCTCTAGCATCTGGATCTCCAGTCCCTTGGGTAAGCGGTTGCCAAAAGGCAAAGCATCGCTCCAAGCAAAGATGCCGGAGTTGCCTCCCGGCTCCATGTGCCGCCACTCCACGTGCAATAGAAAATTCTCGTATTGCTTTTCACTACGCATCACCCCAATGGGTTTACCTTTGCAGATCAGTAATCCGTCCTTGACCGACCAGGTGTCGGGTGAGGTGTTTACATCCACCCAACCGGTTAGATCTTTGCCATTAAAGAGATCAACCCATTGCGGAACATCTGCTGCGTGGATAGTGGCAGAAGAAAAAATCAGCGAAGCATAAAGCAATAGTAGTTTAGCGCGGATGAAGGTCATGATGGCAAAACTCTAGCTAGTCGGTTTAATTTGGCAAGTTAGTTACTGTCTTGCTAAGCACAGATTGCCTTGTTCCTTATTAGGTAAGTGCTTACGGTATTTTTTATGATCTTTCTGATTGCTGTGTTTTTCTTTATTGCTGCCGTCGTGTGTTTTTTTATGGGCAAGAAAAAACATCGCATCCATCAGTTGATGGTGAATACCGAGACCAGCGATGTGGGTGCGCTCACCGAAGGGTCCTGTGAGGTACAAGGGCAAATTGATTCGGTAGGTACGCCCCTCATCAGCCCGTGGACACAACAGCAATGCGTTTATTATGATTTTCAGGTTGAAGAAAGGCGCACACGTAGAAGTGGAAACACGACCTCCACTTATTGGGCCGATTACATCACAGATCTTCAGACGCAGCCTTTTACTGTAAGTGACCAGACCGGCTCAGTGGAAATCAATCCCGGCGAGGCCGATTTTAGAGTGCGGACCGATGCCCGCGAGCGATCCGGATTCGGAGATGATGCCTCAAGTGAATTACAAACGCTTCTCAGGGATCGTTATGGAGCTTCCACCCAAGGATGGGTTTTTAATAAAACGCTTCGCTACTCTGAGAATGTAATGGCTGTTGGTGATACAGTGTATGTTTTTGGAGAAGTCAGGAGCCAAGGTGATAAACTGTTCATCGGCAGTGGCCTGATGCCACTGATTGTTACCGAAGACGGTGAGCGCTTTATACAGGAAGAGTACTCCAAGTTGGCCACGTATTATGTGGTGGGTACGATTGTCTTAATCATTACTGGGCTTGGGCTGATTGTTCTGGGATTCGTTGATTGAGCTTGTGTGGGTCTTGTTTTTACTCCACCACCTCCACCCACCCCAAAGCACCACGGGAATGGCTGCACTCAATCCCAAGGCCAACAGTTTATTTTCCTGAGCAGTTTCAGTGGAGCCCAGCCATGCGTAGGTGAAACTCATCGGTAAAGTGCCACACAAAAGCGCGGCAAAGTACTGGCGTGGTGGCATGCGCATGAGGCCGGCATAGCAGCTAAGAAGTTCCGGAAGCAGAATCGTCCAGCGTGAAAGGGCGATGACCCAGCCTCCGCTTTTCTCAAAGAATCTACCGCCGATTTCCATGCCTTTTTCGCCCACGAGAAAACGTGCAGCCCGTTTGTTAAGCACGCGGCATAGGCTGTAGCCGGTAGTACCGGCAGCAAAAGTCCCCACGGTGCCAATAAGCCCGCCCAGCCACGGGCCGTAGGCCATGCCTAGCGTGGCCAGTACGGCAGTGGCCGGGATGGGCAGGAAGACATCCAGCGTGAGTAAGCCAATGGCAAAGAGCCAATCCCATGGGCCAGGTTGTGAGGCGGCTTCTTCTGTAAACAGGCCCTCAAAGTACCCGCCCCACGCAAAGAACGCACCCAGCATGAGGCCGGTGGCGATAAGGCCGGTGATGAGGATGCGCAGCACGGGTTGGTTGTGCCGTGAACGGCCCGGAAAATCAAACCCCGTGAATATCCTATTGCACTTTGGGGATGACGTTCGTTTGACGTGTCAGTCAGTCGACGCCATGTTCATAACACGCATGGTACAGTATCTGGATTTACTTCAGCGTGTGCTGAAGGAGGGAAAGCCGAAGGACGATCGTACAGGCACAGGCACCTATTCGATCTTCGGTGCTCAGGTGCGGTTTGATTTGCGCAAGAGTTTCCCGCTACTCACGACCAAGAAACTGCACCGCAAGAGTATAATTCACGAGCTACTTTGGTTTCTGAAAGGCGATACAAATATTGGGTACCTCAATGATAATGGCGTGCGAATTTGGGATGAGTGGGCTGATGAGAAAGGCGATCTTGGCCGTGTGTATGGTGCGCAGTGGTGCGACTGGCGTGCGCCCGATGGGCAATCGATCAACCAAATTGATGAGGTGATCGAGCAAATCAAATCCAACCCCGACAGTCGCCGCCTGATTGTGAGCGCGTGGAATGTCGGGGAACTTGACCAGATGGCACTCGCGCCATGCCATGCGTTTTTTCAATTCTACGTGCGCGATGGCGAACTGAGCTGCCAGCTTTACCAGCGCAGTGCAGATCTCTTTCTCGGGGTGCCGTTCAACATCGCAAGTTATGCGGTTCTTACATTGATGGTGGCGCAAGTTACGGGACTTAAACCCGGTGAATTTGTCCATACCTTTGGCGATTTGCATCTCTACTCCAATCATCTGGAGCAGGCCAAAGAACAACTCGCGCGCGAACCGCGCGAATTGCCGATTATGAAATTGAACCCGGAGGTGAAAAACATCCACGATTTTGTTTACGAGGATTTCACGTTGGAAAACTACGATCCGCATCCGCATATCAAGGCGCCTGTTGCAGTATGAGTCCTTTCAAGGCTATTGCGGCGATGTCCGAGAACCGGGTGATCGGTCGAGGCAAAGAGATTCCGTGGCACATTCCCGAAGACTTCAAATGGTTCAAGGAAACCACAATGGGGCACGTGTTGGTGATGGGCCGGCGCACGTTTGAATCGATCGGAAAAGCTCTGCCCGGGCGGGAAACAATGGTGCTTACTCGCGGTGATTTCAGCCATCCGGATGTGACCGTAATTCGCTCGCTTGATGAAGTCATGCCGAGTCTTGAGGGTCGTGATTGTTTCATCGCTGGCGGTGCGCAGGTTTATGAACAGGCGTTGCCGCGGTGTTCCGACTTGTTTCTCACCCTCGTAAAGCGTGAGGTGGAAGGCGACGTGTTCTTTCCTGAATTTGAGAACTACTTCAAGAAAGTGGAGGTGCTGCACGAGGAGGAGGAGTTTCGAATCGTCCACTACCACAACTATGAATTGAGCTGATGCCGGACATGCTCAAATCCTCCGGGGCGATGGCCGGGGCCACGCTGACCAGTCGCGTGTTGGGTATGGTGCGTGAGATTTGTTATGCCCGATTCATGGGCGATGGCCTCGTGGCGGGCGCTTTCGTACTGGCCTTCATGATCCCCAATCTTTTCCGCCGCCTGCTTGGCGAGGGGGCTCTCACCGCGGCGTTCATTCCTGTTTTTAAGGAACAGGAAAAAACCGCCGGCGAAAAGGCAATGTGGGAAACGGCCAATGCCCTTATTAGTGGCCTTATTGTTGTTCTTGCTGTTGTGGTGGGTGTGGGATTGCTGGGCATTTCGCTGGCGCTGTCGTGGGGTGAATTTGATGAAAAAACCACGCTCATGCTGGAACTACTGCGGTGGGTGTTCCCGTACCTGATGTTGATCTGTCTGGCGGCGGTGGGGATGGGCATGCTGAACGTGCGCGGTCATTTCTTTTTGCCGGCCTTGGGCGCGGTGATCATGAATGTGGTGATGATCGCGGCGGTGCTGTGGCTTGCGCCGAGTTGGGGCCCCGAATTAAAAGATCAGGTGTTTGCGCTAGCGGTGGGAGTGTTGGTGGCTGGCGTAGCGCAGTTGCTTTACCAATTACCGACCCTCTGGCGCGAGGGATTCCGGCCGAAATGGATCAGCCCATTGCAGAACGATTCCATGCGCACGATCCTGCAGCGCATGGGGCCGGGCGTGTTAGGCGTGGCGGCGTTTCAAATCAATGTGCTGGCCACCTACTGCATCGGTTTCTTCGTGGGCGAACACGTGGTGGCGTCCTACGGCTACGCGGTGCGTTTGTTGGAACTTCCGCAGGGGCTTTTCAGCGTTTCTCTGGCTACCTTTTTGTTGCCGGCCTTGGCAGGCTACGCGGCGGAGAAAAAATATGGCGAATTCCGTACTGACATGGATGAAGCCGCGCGGCACCTGCTCTTTGTCAATCTGCCGGCGGCGGTGCTGCTCTTTGTCATGGCCGAGCCAATCGTGCAGTTGCTCTTTCAGTATGGCGCTTTCAATGAAGAATCGACACAGCGCACGGCGTGGGCCTTGCGCTGTCTGGCCCCGGCTTTGCCGGGCTATTCTCTGGTGCTGATCTTGGGTCGCGCATTTTTTGCACTGGGTGATGTGAAGACGCCGGTGAAGATCAGCATCACCTGTCTGGGGTTGAACCTCGCACTCTCGTTGGCGTTGGTGTTTCAATTTGATCCCAATCTCCGACAAGGTGCATTTGGGATTGCAAACACGATCAGTTCTACGTTGAATGCCGCGCTACTGTGGCGTGCGTTGCGTCGGCGCAAGGAACTGGCACCGGTTGCGCTGCCCGGCTTGCGCCGGCAATTGCCAATGATGGTTGGGTTCGCGGGTTTGGCAGGTTTGGTGGCGTGGGGTATAAGTATTGGCGTCACGGGCGAATCGATGACGATGCAGGCGCGATTGGTGTATGTGTTTGTGCCACTGCTGGGCGCATGCGCAGTGTACTGTGTGGTAAGCGGCTTTGTGGGTGTAGATTCGGTCAGGGCAATATTGGGAATATTGCGTCGTCCCCCCAACAAGTAACTGTTTTTTAAGCGTAAAAGGATTGCGAAATTGCCTTTACGGAGTACATTGTCTTAGCGCGTTGGCGCGGCCTGTGACCCGTGAATGGTGCTTGGCTGCCCCCACGCATATCTGTAATGACTCCATTTCTGGCTATCGATTGTGGTGCGGCGAACCTGAAGGTGGCGCTGTTTGAGCCGCAGCCCAACGGGGCACTCATGCTGGCGCGGTATGAAGTGGCGTCGCTAGGTCAGCGCGGCTTGGAGGAGGTCGAGCGCACGGGTTTGATGAAAGAGGTGTTACAGGATGTGCTCGATCGTAATGAGATTCGCGCGAAGGGTTTGGATGCGAATGTTTGCACACCGAGTTACCAAAGCTTCACCAAGTTTCTGAGTACACCTGCGGTGGATGGATCGAAGGTAGGTCAGATCATTCAATACGAGGCACAGCAAAACGTGCCGTTCCCGCTGGACGAAGTGGAGTGGGGCTACCAGATCATGGGCACGACAGAAGACGGCGATTTGGATGTGATGCTTATGGCGTTGAAGCTGGAAGTGATCGATAGCCTGTCCACAGTGTGCACCGACCTTGGCTTAAAGTTGTCGATCGTGGACGGTGCGCCGGCCGCCCTGCGCAATGCATTCATGCATAACTACAGCGAAGTGGAGGGGTGCTCGATGCTGGTGGACATAGGAGCAAAAACCACCAACGTGATTTTTGTGGAAGGCGGCAATTTCTTCGTTCGTAGCATCAACTTCGGGGGCAACTCCATTACGCAGGAGTTCGCCAGGGAATCCAATTTGGATTGGAAGCAGGCAGAGGATTACAAGCAACAATATGGCTACGTGCACCTGACGAATACCGAGGAGCCGACCGATCCGTATCAGGCCATCGCCGTGCGCATGGCCCGGCAGGTGATGACGCGGTTGCACCAGCAGATCGATCAGACGAAACAGTACTATGTAACCCAGCGCAAGGGGCAACAGCCGGTGCGACTGTTCCTTGCAGGTATGGGTTCCTCATTAACCTACACGGCGGAATTTTTCATGGAGAAATTCGATCTGCCGGTTGAGTTTTTCAACCCGTTCCGGAACATCGAATTGGGCCCTGAAGTAGATCGCAATGCCTTGGCTGGAGTGGCGCACGCCATGGGCGAATTGGCGGGGCTCGGCTTGCGAACAACGTCAGTGGGTTTGACAGATTTCAATCTCCTGCCCAAGCGTGAAAAGATTAGCCGCCAAATTGAGAAACGCAGCCCTTATGTTGTGGCCATGTTGTTTTGTCTGGGGCTGATATTCTTCGTGTATGGCGCCCAACATAAAAGCGTGACGGCAAAAAAGGAGAAGGCGGCTGATGAGCTTGATGGAAAGCTGAGTAAGCATTCCGGGGTGGCCAACCAAATGGTGCAAGCCAAGAATAATCTTGATTCCAGCAAACAGGATACCGAGAAAATGGAGCGCCTGTTGCGCACCCGTTTTATTTGGATCGATATCACGAAATCCATCCAGACTGTTTTCGCGGATGTCACGCCGGAGGTTTATATCCTGAGCGGCCCCGAACAGCTGGAGTTGATGACCAAGACCGTGGCTGAATTACAAGAGGAATTACAGCCACGAAGTATCACGAATGCCACCACCGCGGTGTGGATTGAATCGTTGACCACGACACCTCCCTCGAAATCTGGTAGCTCAAAAGGCGGGGCTGGAGGTATGGGCGGCATGGGCGGCATGGGCGGCATGGGCGGCATGGGTGGATCGCCCCCAGGATT
Source organism: Limisphaerales bacterium (assembly GCA_965659445.1). Classification (GTDB taxonomy): domain Bacteria; phylum Verrucomicrobiota; class Verrucomicrobiia; order Limisphaerales; family UBA1100; genus UBA1100. The sequence continues at coordinate 23,113 of CBFHWX010000011.1, forward strand.
GAGTACTAGTAGTGAGGGCGGGAGTGCCGGTTCTGCTGCCGGTTCTGCTGCCGGGCAGGTGGCTGAATTGCCGGATGTTGAAACTGTTTATCTGAAACTCAAAGCCAAAAATATTTTACCAAGAGAGCGTGAGACATTGAATTCGGAATACGCACTGCTCTTGGCGAAGCGTTTCCGGGACAGTCCGATGTTCGAGGACTCGGATGATCCAGCAGCGGGTACTGTGGTGATGGGGAATGTCCCCCCTGGTGATTCCAAGGCACGTTGGTTTGAATTCACGCTACGATTGAAACTGACACATCCCATTAAAATGCAGGATATGGAAGGAGCAGAATAATGGATAAGAAATTGGTTGTTTTTTATTTGAAACGCCACGTAATCGGTATCGTGGGGTTGGTTCTGGCAATTGGTTTTGGAGCTGGCGGATTTATGATGATGGGTAAGGCGAAGGATGCCGTTGAGGGAGCGGAAGGTAAATATGCTGAAGTGATAGGACGGCGTGATAACATGGAAAAAGGGCAGGCATTGGGTGGCAGCCAAGGAGTCAAAGTGGATGACAAAAACGTGGATGCCGCCAACAATGAAGCCGAAATTCATCGGAAATTTATTAAGAACGCGGGAGAAGTTGTTCAGGAAGACACTGTTGACCCAATGACCACCGGAGAGTTCATGGTTCACATGGGCAATGTAATTGAGGAGCTGAACAAACGTGCGACCGAGGCATTGGTGGAAATTCAGCGCGATAAAACCAACGTGTCTACCAAGATTCTTTATAATTTCACTTTCATGAATCTCAGGGCGGTTCCTCAATTGGCGAAGAACAAAATCCCGGAATTACAATTGCAGCTAAAAGATATTAGAACCATTTCTGATGTTCTGTTTCAAAGCCGGGTGCGTTCAATTGAATCTTTGCAACGCACACGGGTGACCCACGAGGACTTGACGGCTGGCGCCTCGAGAGATTTCCTGGATACCCGCCCGAAGTACACCAACAATATAGCGGTAGTGAGACCCTATAAGGTCCGCTTCCAATGCTTGAGTGGGGGGATTGCCGAGACGCTTAACGGTTTTGCATCCCAAAAGAACTTTTTTGTAATCCGAAAAATGGAGGTCACTCAACTGAGTGCCAAAGCATCAGGGTCAGGCGGTATGGGCGGTATGGGCGGTATGGGCGGCATTCCAGGAGCTGGCGGTTCCCCAAGTCCTGGCGGTTCCCCAAGTCCTGGCGGTTCCCCAAGTCCTGGCGGTTCCCCCGGATCTGAAGGTGGTGAATCGGGTGGTGAACCGGGTGGTGAATCGGGTGTCGGTACTACCGCAGCCAAACCCAAAAAAATCCTGACGCCGCAACAAATGGCATGGTTGGTGCGCGCAGGATTTGCGACTACGAAAGCCACCAATGTGATCAGTGAGTCAGTTTTGGAAGTGGAACTGGATCTGGACGTGATCCGAAAAATCCCCAGCAAGACTGATCCAGATATGGGTACTGAGGAAGGCGCACCACCGCCGACACCCTCTGGCACGTAACGGCTGGGAATTTGTATGGAGAAACTCCAACCCATCCTCAAAAAGCTTCAGCCCGTTCTGGATCACTTGGAGAAAGTGATCCTCGGCTTGGTGCTTATTTCAGTGGCTGTGATTTCTATTCTTAAACTGTTGGAGGCTCAAAAAACCATCTCCGAAGTGGGTGAAAACCAGCGGGATATTAGACTTAGTGGCGCAAGTTATGAAGGTGATCCTAATCTAAAGAGCAACTTAAGTGAGTTGATCGCTCAGGCTGGCGGTCAGCCCATTCCCTTGGTTCTGGAAGGATCCAATCACATGGTGTTTAACCCGCGCAAGTGGAAGGAGATTGTTACCACCAACGGTGGAGAACCCCTGTTGGTGCCGGATTCAGCAAAGGAACCTTTGGGTGTATCCGCTTTGGTTGTTACCAATATTACTCCCGTAAGTCTGATGGTGATTCCCCGTGCGGCGCTTACTTTCGACAAAACAACAGTGAGGTACTCATTTGAAGTGACGGATTACTACCCCATGCAGTTCGATTCCAGATTTGGTTTATTGGCGACATTTCTTCCACATATTACCGTGTCGAAACAAGCTTCAAAGCGTCTCACACTGGTGAAAAACCGTGGACCGGTAGAAATACACTCCTGGGCTGAATTGCCTCAATCTACCTTGAATAAATTGCGCCGGGATTGGATTGTAAAAGTTGATTTTAAAGACGCCACCACGCCTGTGCCGCTGACAAGAGTGGATACTGTCCTTTTCAACCTGGATGTTATTTATACCCAACCTGACGGGGTTACCGTTACCAACCAATATCCGAACTGGCGATCGAATTCTCCCATCGGCATTACTCGCGCACGAAAGGCGGATTTTCTTTATCGCACCAAATACCACGCCGCCAGACCGTACAAGGGCTATCGTGTGGGTCGGCACATCATGGTGGATGGAGAAGCCTTGCGGGTCATCAAGATCACCCCGAATGAGGTGCAACTATATTCGGATCCGGATTTTGGCGGCAACGGCAAGCTCTACTTTAAGAAACTGGTCAATCCTGCTGCGGCGATTGCCGCCGGTGCAAACGGCGGAGGTGAAGGAGCAGTGCAACCGTGACCTGCTCCCAATTACCACCCCCCCGACAGCGGGACCATAATCTTTTTATTCTTGCAAAATGAAAATCATCGCATAGGGTGGCACTTGGCCTAGAGCCTAAAAGGGGATTGACTGCGGCCCAAACGCTGGGGGGCGAAAGGGAGGCTGGTCACCAATTCAACAGGGGGAGTTTATGAAAAGGGGTGGTATATCATTTGTCTTCGTGCTGTGCATTGCAGTCTGGTCACAGTCATTTTTTGCACATGCACAGGAACCACCGCGGAACCTGACGCCGGATGAAATCCAGCGCATTATGGAGCAGGAGCGTATGCGACGGGCACAGGAGCTCCAGACCAATCCGGGTATCGGCATTAGCATCCAGATGGCGCAGGAAATTAACGCTGCCCTCACTCGCATTAATTTTAAGGCGGAGGAATTGCGGCTGGTCATTCGCGTAGAGCTACAACGTGCGCAAAAGGCGGAATCGCTGGCTCTGGCGGCTGGCCATTACGAAACTTGCCTGATGCACGGCTTTGCTTTTCGACGATATGGTGAAGGGCAATTGGCCGGCAAACTCGATGATGTGAATCATCCCAAGCGCGTGGCAGCATTGACGCAGCTGGACGATCTACTCGATCAGGTTTATACGGGTTATGTGAAGAACCGGGTTGCCCTTGCCGAGGCCCACCAGCAACGCCGTGATTACGACAAGGCCAAGCGGATCATTGGGTTTGCCCTACAAATTTTACCGGACAATTTGGATTTACAGGCCTTTGCACGTGCCAATGAACGTGAGGAGGCCGAGTGGATTCGCAAGGCGCCTGGCGGTGACGTGGTGGTCAGGCAACGAGAATTGAAGATTCGCGATCAGGAAATCCTTAATTTGCTGCGCGATGGCAAATATCTCTATGAGTTGCGTGATTTCGACGAGGCTGAAGAAAAGTTTGAACGGGTGCTGGATCTTGATCCCATCCAGGATGTAGCCAATAATTATCTCCGTCTTATCAACAAAGTTCGCGGTGATCATGCTGTAGTAAAGCGAGATCGCAATTTTCGAGGGATGGTTCAGGAGGTCAACGATGCATGGGATCCCCCCAGTCACCAGAAGCGACTACCCGTGCCCAATCCCGAATGGCAGCGCCGCACCATGAAGGGTGTGGCCGGTCAGGCCGTGGGAGGTGCTGGCGCCAGTAATAGTATTTTCCAGAAGCTTTCGTCAATCCGTATCCCGCGCATGGAACCGTTGGATGGGTTTACACTGATTGAGGCTGTAAATCTCGTGGCTTTGGCCGCCAAGGAAAATGACACCACCACCAAGTTGGAATCTGATAAAGGCGTGAACATGATCATCAGTACGCGATTGCCGGCCAAACAGGTGAATGTATCGGTCTTTGGCGGCAACAATGTCGGTCCTGCCTTTGCTCCGCGTGTGAATCCGAATAACGGTTTGCCGGAAATCAACCGGTTTGCCAATGGCGCTAATCCGACCGATAATAGCATGTCCACCGGCTTTGGCACGGGTCGTGACCGCGGCCAGAATGCCGGCCAACTGGGAGAGCCAGGGGCTGGCAAGGCGGGTGCCGTGCCGCCGGCGGATCCACGCCATTTCGACCCGAATAGGGTCATAGTGAGAGGGCTGACCTCGCCGCTCGCCAATCTGACACTTGGACAGTTGATTCATGCAATTACCGAGGCTTGTGATCAACCGATCGATTTCGAGGTAAAAAACGGTATGCTCATGTTCAAGTATCGCCGCGATGATCTCGACTATCAAACGCGCACTTGGACCATTAAGCCCAACATGTTCTGGCAACAGCTGACGGCTCAAGGTGACACGTCGGTTGGTGGCAATTATCCCAATGGCAGCTTGCCATTATTCCACAAACAAACGGGCGATTCCAACAAAACCCGCTGGGCAGTGGAAGGCAGCGCCAGTGGTGGCGGTGGTGGTGGTGGTGCGATCAACAACACCGCGTTGGGTACAGCAATCCAGCAATATTTTCAGGGTCTGGGTATCACGGCGTCGCAGGTGTTCATCAACCCGAGCAACGGCCAGTTGTTGGTGCGGGCACCCTTGGCGGATTTGGATCTCATTGATCAAGCGATCCAGATTCTCAACTCTTCGCCCGAACAGCTCTACATTGAGGCAAAGTTCGCGGAAATTGAGTTTAACGATGGAGAATCGCTTGGATTTGACTGGTATCTTGGTAATTCAACCTTGGGGGGGGATAAGGTCGTTCATGGAGCCGGGCCTCAGCCGACTTTTATTGGCAAGCCTACTGGTAATAATCCCAGTGGGTTTTTCCCTTATCCGGGAACGCTGGTTGGAAATACTTTTCAGCCCAGCCAATATAGCATCTTACCCAGCCCCAACGAAGGTAGGTTGACTTCTGGATTCAAGGGATATGGTAATCCCCTCTGGTCGTTTACCGGCATCATGACCGATCCGCAATTCCGTATGGTTATTAATGCCATCAGTCAACAGGAAGGGGCGGAATTGCTTTCCGCACCGCGGATTTTAGCCATCAGTGGTGAGGTGGCAAATATTGCGGTTCAAGATCAGCGCCAAATTATCACAGGATTGACGCCCACTTTCACGCCAGGAGCTGGCGGTGGCGGCTTTGGCGGTAATGGGGGAGCAGGAGGCGGCACCCTAACCCCCCAGACAACCGCTCAGACTTTTGGACCTAGCCTCGCCGTGAGACCATACGTGAATTCTGATGGATATACGATCGAGATGTCTTTGACTCCGACAATTAGGGAGTTTCTGGGTTATGAAGAATCGACCTTTGAAGCCTCTGTGTTTGCTGCTGGTGGCAATGTGGTGCGGACACAGGTGCCAATGCCACGTATTAGGGATCGCACCCTCACAGTGAACTGCGTGGTTTGGGATCAAACCGTGCTTGCGGTGGGAGGACTCATTTCGGAGACTGTGCAGACAACTCGTGATAAGGTGCCCTACCTCGGTGATTTGCCCTTCGTGGGTCGTGTATTCCGAGGTCGGGGTCGTAACTCCAAGAAGAAGAACATGGTCATTTATGTGAAACCCACTATCATTGATCCGGCCGGCAATAAGAAAAACAACCCATCGCAAATGCCCTTTGCCCGCACTCAAGCTCCCGGACGTGTTGGCTTGGTGCCCCCGCAGGATCCAGCTGCCTTCAACGGCGGCGGTGGCCCCATCAACAAGATTCAGGGCGGCCGCATCCTCGCGCAGCCGAAGCGATAACGTGTGAGTAGATCCAGTTCAGAGCGATTGCTCATCGTTGATGGGCATCATTATGCGTATCGGTCGTTTTATGCGATCCGGTCTATGAACGCGCCTGATGGATTCCCCACCAACGCCATATTTGGTTTCATCAAGACCCTCAAACGCATGCGCGAGCGCGTGCAGCCCTCACACATTGCCGTAATTTGGGATGGAGGCCTGGATGAGGAACGTACCGAGGTGCTTGAGGAATATAAGGCTGACCGCGAACCCATGCCGGATGACATGGAGGTTCAGCTTGATGCAATTGTCGAATGGCTCGAGGCGGCGGGAATCTATACGTGGTGTGAGGATGGCGTGGAGGCAGACGATGTGATCGGCACACTCGCCTGGGAGGCCGAGGCCGCCGGTCAATCTGTGGTGGTGGCCAGTGCGGACAAGGATTTCTTCCAACTCATCAACCGCAACATTCGCATGCTCAACCCCAACGACAAGAGTGACACATTGTGGGAGGCCAAACAGGTTATCGACAAAACCGGAGTGACCCCTACACAGATCGTGGATTGGCTGAGCTTGGTGGGTGACGCTGTGGACGGCATTCCCGGGGTACCCGGCGTGGGCCCCAAGACGGCCGCCAAGCTGCTCAACAAATATGAAACGGCGGAGAATACTTACCAAAACCTGGATGACATTGCATCGGGCAAGTTGCGGGCCAAAATGGTCGCAGCAGAGGCGGATGTGAAGCGAAATCAGGACTTGGTGCGGTTGAAGAAAATGCCGCAATGGAATGTGCCACTCTCCGAGTTGATCCCGGGCGATTTGGATTGTAAAACGCTGCAAGAGCAATACACCCGTTGGAATTTTAGGACGTTTTTGAAGGAGTTGGATTTAGAGAGACAAGGGGAGTTACTCTGAGTCCAGACTCTTGGATCAAGGGGCAGTTACCACATGATCCGCAAAGCTTATTGACAGCAGGGTAATAAACATCTAATTTTGAAACAAGGAGTGTGTGTATCCGGACAACATTAGTTGGGATTTCTGTGCTGTGTTGGGGCGCGATAATGGATTAATTCCAGCAGGAAATCCGGACAAAAAACCAAGGAGAATAAGATGAACAAGATCCCGATAATGGCAGCTTATGCCATGTTTTGTATGGGTTTAATTTCCCAAGCAGCTTTGACACCATTGGGGGGTGAATATCCGTTGGTGGGGGATATTGACGGTCATCAAAAAAACCCGCATGTCGCCGTTGGAGTCACGGGTGGATTTGTGGTTTGGCAAAATGCAACTGATGACAGCAAGGGCGAACGCATTTTGGCTCAGCGGCTCGACGCCGATTTCAATGAAATAGGTTCACCTATCGTGGTCAGCCAGAACCTAGCTGGATCCAATGAGATCAATCCGCGCGTGTCGATGCTCCCTGAAGGTGGAGCCGTGGTCACGTGGGAGGCTGGGCCGCGCGGAAACCAGGACATTTATATCCGATTTCTGAATGCACAGGGGAACTTTCTTGGCGGTGTGCAGCGGGCAAATACTCATGAACCGGGCACCCAATCTGACGCCGATGTTGCCACGTTGTCCAGTGGACAATCTCTCGTGGTGTGGACAAGTCTTGGACAGGATGGTGATGGTGAGGGTGTTTATGGACAGCGCTATTCTTCCCGTGGCGTTCGTGATGGTCCGGAATTTTTGGTTAATCAAAGGACCGCCAGTAATCAATCCAAGTCCAGTGTGGTGCCCTTGACTGGTGACACATATGTGGTTGGCTGGGTCAGTGAATCAACGAATGGCCGCAACAGTTCCGGTGCAGTGAATCTGCGTGCCAATGTGATGGCACGGCATTACAACGCTGAGGGAGTGGCTCTTGGCAATGAATATCGCTTGAACGACGGTGATGTTGTGAGTTCCGAGGTGCAAATCGCACCCAGTCCCGGGGGCGGTTTCATTGGCGCTTGGGTGCAGAAGGATGAGGCGAACATGAATAATCTCTCCGACGTGTTTGTAAAAACTTTCGATGCGAACGGATTGCCCATTGGTCAAGCGGCTCGTCACAATACTCACCTAAGAGGGCGGCAGGAAGATCCCGAGATTGCCATTATAGGCAGTGATGCGTTGGTGGCGTGGACTAGTTATGGGCAGGATGCCGGTGGCGCAGGCATTCAAGGCCGGATGATTTCTGGCGGAACGGAGTTCGCCGTCAATTCGCAAGGTAATTTGAACCAGAAGGCACCAGCCATTGGATCCAATGGCGCAAACAAATATCTGGCTGTATGGGTAAATACCATTCGTGCCGATCATTCCATCATTTCCGCCCAGCGTTACTTGGCCAGCAACGGTTCCACGTTGGACGGTGCAATGGATGTGACTGCGGGTGAGGTACAGGTGGTGAGTGCGGAGACAAATCGTCGCAGAACCAATTCCCAAGCAGCTTCGGGACAGAGAGTAGCCACGACAACTCAGCAACAGCCGGTAGCTACCTTGAGTATTAATCCCTCTCCGCCACAGGTGACTTCCGTGGCATCAAAGGTGGCAGCAGTACGACAAAATCAAAAAACTCCACCCGCTCCCAAAGTGGTGACCACTCTCACCCCACCCCCTCCGTCAGTAACCACGAGCACACAGCCCTCGCAGCGGGTGTCAGAAGCTGCGGCAACGGCAATACGCAGCATGGCACAATTGCAAACTCGCGCTCGCCAGCCGGTTACTCGTATGAGTACGCGCCAACCGCGATTGATAAACGCAACGACGGCAGCCCACAGTTCACTTTTGCAGCAAGCTCGTTCACGGATGTATGGTACAGCAGTTTCGCGGTCGACTCCTCGGGCGCAAAGTTCTGCATTTAATGGGACTCACCCTTCGGTAACGTCGCTGACATCGCCGACGCGCACAGCTTTTCTGCGTCAACCGCTGCAGGCTTCGTCAATGAATCGCGGTTCTTATCGCCGCATGCTTCCGCGTGCCACTGAGCGCCCAACTAACCCAACGGGTGAATCTGTTGGTTCGCTGGGTCAGTTGACCTCGAACACGGGTAGTCAGGCCAGTCAGATAGCAGGCTATCAGCGTACGAATACACGCCAACCGTCAAATGCGGCTGATCGATTTGGTTCGCTTATGAATCGCGCCCGGGCCAGTGCGGCTGATGCGCGGAATTCCGGCCAGCAGCCAGTGCCGGCGTCTGTAACCCAGAACGGCCGTGGGATGCAGCTGCAATGGCTCTCTCAGAGTGGTGCACGTTACCAAGTGCAATCTTCGAATGACCGGGCCTCTTGGCGAAATGTCGGGACTCCACGATCCGGCCAGCCAGGATCAGATTCCATACCGGTCCAATCTGGTGGACCGAGGTACTACCGAGTGGTGCGCAGTAATTAATTCCCAGTTTGCAGCGAGGGGATAGGGGAACATGAGAAAAATAAAAGCGCTGGTTGCCAGTGTTGTATTGCTGCTGGCGGTATCAGATACATCTGGGTTCGTGATGATTGGGCCAGTGCTCGGTATGCCGAACGCTGCCCCTGCGGGAACTCTGTCGGAGGTGGTTGCTGATGCAAACGGAACTGCCGTCAATTTGAATATCACCGATGACTTGGGCGGGCCCAAGGAATTAAAGACATTTTTTCGGTGGCAAACACCTTATCTGACCTATTCGTTTGACTTGAGTTTTGTCCAGTATTTCGGTTTGGACGGGATGGAGGCGGTTCATGATGCCTTCCGGGTGTTGAATGATTTCTTTATTCCAGAGGACAAAAGTCGTGTGGGGGTCAGTCAACTTGACTTTGCCAGAGACGGATTTCTGAGTAACTACAACACTGCGTGGGTGAACACCACTGCGCAGAACCGGCAGATCATCGATGTGAAAAGCCTGACATTGGGCATGTTGCTCAACCATCTCGGTGTGGGTAATCCGCATCGGTACGCCTACACTATCCGGAGCATTACAGTGAACTCCACACAACCGGCTGCCACCCAGTGGAACTTCAATGCTCGTTTGAAAAACTATGATCCTATGACTTGGGAGCCCACTGACGAGATCAACGGGGTGACCTACAGTTATAGACTGATTCATGATGCGCCGCCACAAGCGGGGGCCGCGATCGCCGCACCACCCAATATTGCGGACATGGAGGAGTTTACTACCGATACCAGCGGCAATGCCTGGACATCTGTGGCGGGCATTGTCGATGCCTTTTATGGAAACACAGCGATTTATTGGACCGATTCTCCAACGCTTTTTAATTTTGGAGTGTACTACGATGGAATGAATGCCATGGGAGGGAGATATGAGCCGCGGCATGCGTTGACTTATGATGATGCAGGAGCATTAAAGTACCTGTACCGCACCAATAACTTTGTTACGGAGCTCTTGCATGACCCGACTGTTGTGGCCATCAGGCCGGCTCAGTTCTTGCCGAAGCCGATGTCGCAGAATTTCCTGAATCCGAATAACAATTTTGTTGGCCCTAACCCCTCGTTTACTGGCTCAGGGAGATATCCGCGTACTTTCCCCCGCCGTTCTGGCACCAATCAGTTTAATTTCCCAACGACCTCGCCGTGGTTAAGTACCCCCAGTTTTATAATCGGTCTGCCAGGGGGCTTGCCAGCAGGAAGTACGCCTGTTGGAACGGTGGATGAGGCGGTACGAGGGGGCATTGATAAGATGCAGTTTTACCATGTGCCGTTTGATTCATTAATGGATCTTAACTTCTCCACCACCAATTTTGTTTGGACGGACACCTTTGTGACCCGCCATGGTCAAACTATATCCGGGGCCAATAATACCACGCCGGGGGCAAGCCAATATGTCGGACCAGGCCAACTAAGATACACTTCTCAAACTCTTGGTAGGACTGTTACCCGGCCGGACTTCCTTTTTGTGGCGGACGATCTTGGCCAGGCGCCCGATGGAGTGCCGGTCGCCTGGAGCCGAACGGGTCTCACCTTAGGCGGGGATCTGTGGATAGACAATTATGGATTGAACGGTAATCAAACTTATTGGCAAGGATCAACGAGCTCCATCAAAGTGGGGCCGGGAGTGATCAATACGACTGATTCGAACAGTAGCATTGTGTACGCCTTTAGCAAGCTGAGCGAAGGCTTCGAAGTGATCTGGAGTGGAGAGTCCAGCGTGACAGGCAACCGTGATACCTACAACCTATGGGGCCATATAAAGGGTCCGGGGGCAAACGACCTGGTGGTCTTCCCGGATAACTCGATGATTTGGCGTCTGGAAAACGAAATCACGCCTAAAGTTGCGCCGCCTACCATATCGATGATCTCGGATAATGGTGGTTTGGCACCCATTGCCCCCAATTCCTACACGCGCACGCAGGAAACAATCTCCATTATCGGCAGTGGCTTGGCTGGAGCCACGGCGATTGAAATCATGTCAGGCAACAACGTGCTGCAGACGATCTTTCCAGCTGATAGATTTTTGGTCAACGATACGCGCCTAGACATTCCGCCCGGAGTGTTGAGCTTGGGTAGCGAGGGGGTTGCCCGCCAGATTCGCGTTTGGAACACCATCGGTCCCAGCGCCAATAGCTCTCAGATATTCAGCATCTACACCGGACGCGCGATGGTCACCGGTACAGTGAGTGACGGTGGAGTGTATGATCGGGCCCAGCCGCTCACGGTCTATGGGTTTGGATTCAAGAGCATAGGCGGTCGGGTGGCTGACGGTGGGAAAAAGCTGACTCACCTGAGGATTGAGGATGGTCAAGGGAATGTGGTTTTTCCAACAGACGGCAATTCAACTTCAGTGGCTTGGGAAGTGTCCAGTGATACGGAGGCTGTACTGCCTATGAACTCATTGACCAGCGCCGCAGATGGCGCCTACCGCCTCATACGCGTGTCCCGCGAAAACGGCTCACTGTCAACATTGAGCCCAACCAACAACGTAAACCTGATCAACTACATCACAACCAAGCCAAATGTCTCTTCGATGAAAACCATCGAATCCAATGGCACAGAAATCTTGATAAGCGAGACTGAGGCACTGCGTCGTGATCGCGCGCTTGAGTTGTCTGGCACAGCAATGAATACCGCCATTGCGCTGGAAATTGTAAAACAGGACGGTTCATCATTTTCCAACCCAGTCGTGGTTAACCTGCCTGCTGCCGGTGTGACTGTGGATGATAACGGCACCCGCATTCAAATATCGGCTGACGTATTCCCTTGGCCCGACGCCGATGGCTATATGGCGGCTGACCGATGCAAATTCAAGGTCTACAATGCTGTGGGTAACTACACGACCGGGACAACGTTTAACGTGAATGTGCAGCCTGTGTATGGGGGAACAGGAGGGTTTCTAAAACCCGGTACATTTAACCGCGACAAAGATGTGGGAGATGATGTGATAATTGTTGGGACAGGCTTTAAGGCCGTTAGTGAGATACGAATCGTGGACGTAAACGGTGCTGACCTAAACGGGATCATCACAGGGATCACGTTACCGAATCCCGGGGTAATCGTTACCGATACTAGTATCTCTATTGATACCTCTGTTGCCCAATTCAACAATGGAGCAAATGCCGATTCCACCATTTCCAATCATTATCGTCGGTTCCAGCTTGTAAGCAAACGAGATCCGGCGATGAGTTCACAAATCACGCGTTTTGAAGTTGGGGTGCCGCCTTCGCCTGTTATTACACTTAGTACATCTCCATCGATCCTGAATTATCGGCGTGATCATCATACGATAAGCGCAACCGGTAGCGGGCTTGGGGTGATTGATAAAATTGAGATTGTGGATATTAATGGAAATCCGATCTCGGGGGTTTCTGCAATGGAGGGTGCCAATTTAATTGCAGATTTGTCCAACTGGTCAGCCTCGTTATTCCAACTCGATGCCAACGCCTCTGCGTGGGTTGGTCAGGGACATCTGATCGACAGTGCAACCATCCTGGCTGATGGCAACGGCACACGACGTCTTAAAGTGTCGACGCCGTTTGGCACGGCCACCAGTGCCCTGGAAGATGGGTTTACGATTTCGGCCACCCCGAATTACTTGGCCGCCAACAACAATAATGCCGCAGAAACTTTCGCGGGGTCGGCTGATTTCAATGGTAGTGATTACAACGCCTCCGTTGGCACCGGGCTGCTGGTCATCAACGGCTCGAACTTCAGGGGTGCTAAAAATATTTGGTTGATGGATTCCAACGGGACTGATTCCAACGGTACGTTGGCATTAACACCTATCACCATTGACCCAATTGCGTTACCTGCGGGCATTACGATCAATGCTGCAGGCACGCAAATTACCATGAGTAAAACGGTATTGGATAATGCAAGCGCAAGTTGGATTACGAGTACTGCGTTAGCACGTCACATTAGGGTGGAAAGCGCGGGAGATCAAAACGCAACGACACCACCCATTATTACTAAAGAATAATCACATATCACTTTTGGCGGGATGCCAATGGGTGGATAAAAATCCGGGGTGTGTCCTAACGGGCCACCCCGGTTTTTATTTGGCAAGGTCTGAGGGATGAATGTGGGTGAGATTCTTGATAACCCAATCGGGTTTGAAGGATTCGAGTTCTGAAACCGTGTTGGGACCGGTGGCCACGGCGAGGACTTTGGCTCCGATAGAGCGGGCGCACTGAATGTCCCGCTCGGTATCTCCAATCACCAGTATCTCTTCGGGAGATATGTTCGGAATCAGAGTTCGGCTCTGCCGTAAGGCATCGCGAGCTACGTCGTTGCGATCATCATACTGGTCTCCGTATGCTCCCAGGGCAAATTCTCGCCATAAATTGTAATGGGTTAATTTTAGCTTCGCTCCACACCGGCCATTGCCGGTAAGTAGGCCGATTACCGGAGGAGGATCCTGTCTCCGAAAGGCAGTGATGAATTGACAGACGCCGGGCAGGGGTTCTGTTTTTCCCTCCGGCAAATATCGGGTGAGGTGTTTGATATAGGCCTGATGAAATTTTTGGAAATTTTGATTAGTGGGTTCAATGTCATTGGCCTCAAAAATTTCCCTGACGAGCCGGCGATCGGTACGGCCGGCGAAGGTCATATATTTGGTGGCATTGGGTAGGCCAAATATTTCATCAAACACCCGGCCAAATGCCTTTACCCCGGCGCCGTCGGTGGAGATTAGGGTGCCATCAATATCAAACAGGATTAGCCGAAACATGCGCGCGAAACATCCCACCAGATCTGGTCTAGGTCAATTCCCAGCCGTGAACAACCCGCGAATGCCTGTAACTTGACGAGTAGTAGGCAGATTGGTAACGTGTTGTCGATGGCTAGGGCATTTGTCTTAATAACGATGACTGGGCTTCTTTTTCTCGGTTGTCTTTCGGATTCGGGGACTACCAAGAAGGAAGGCCCCAGAAAGCCGAATCACCTCGTTCGAAAAGAAAGGGAGGGCGATCATGGCTTGAAATATTATCCCGGGGTTGGCTGGCGCTATTTCAAGCCGGGTATGGATGCGAAGATTCTGCAATATTCACCCATCCAGTTGATGGATTATGCGCGCAATAAATTTGCGGCAGGTGAATTTGACGAGGCGATGTTTGCCGCGCGACTTTATATCGAACAGAATCCGGGTGGGGATAGTGCGCCGGAAGCATTGCGGATTGTGGGGGAGGCGTATGAAAAGCGCAGCTTTGATGAACACGCGTTCCAGACCTATCAGTTCCTTCTGAGTCGTTACCCGAATTACGAGAAATCTGGAAAGGTGATGGAAAAAATGCACGAGATTGCCGGGCGTTATCTGGATGGGCAGTGGTTTCGCTGGAAACTGCCATGGCAGGAGACGGTGTTCATTCCCACTGGCCCATCAATGAGCCGCACTTCGCAACTGTATGGTCAAATTGTCACTAATGCGCCCTATGGGAAGTTTGCCGCGAAATCACAGTTTGGTGTGGGGCAGGCCCACGAAAAAGCTTTAAAAGGATTTTGGGGATTCTTTGCCTCGGAAAACGAGTATCGAAGGGCGACGCGCGCGTATCAACTTTTGGCAGATCGATACAGCAGACGGGAAGGGGATGCGGATCGACCTGAACAGGAGGATCTTGATGAGATGGTTGCTTTGGCGCGATTCTCAATGGCTCAACTGTACAAAACCCAGGCCAACGAAGGTATCTACGACCAAAGCATGTCCCAACGCGCAATTGATGCCTACCGGGATTTCATAGCCCTACACAAAGATGATCCAAAACAAGCCGACCGGCTGAAAAAGGCCGATCAGCAAATCAAGGGTATGCGAATGGAGCGCGCGCGCGGATTGAAAGCCATCGGGGAATTTTATGAGCAACGCGAAAAGTGGGTCTCAGCATTTAAATATTACGGCCAAATCCAGCAGGTTTTAATTGAGGGAGGCGAGAACCTTCTGGAAGACAAAGTGTATAAGGAGGAAGCCTCGAGATTGGATGAGTTGGCTCGTCGGAAAATTTCCAGAGAGTTGGTTGCCAAACGCATTAACCAGGCACTTGCTTCATACATGCGCGCAAAGAAAGCGGAAAGTGATGGGAAGCTAAAAGCAGCGCAACAGGGTTTTCGAATGACCAATCTTAATCTTCACACTCTCCCCGAAACGAGCATGCAAAATTTAGTAACAAGAGAAAAACTGACATCTGATATCTTGGCTAAAGCAATCAAAGTGAAGACTGCTGTGAGCAAAGATTTGAAACGCGTCGAAGCTAAGATTAGCGTGCCGGTTGTCGGTCCGCAACCCAAACCGGAAAGTGAATAGAGCAAGTGCAATGAAGTGGCTGAGCCTGATGCTTGTAAGTGTCCTAACCGGATGCGTCGGCTATACCGCTGGTCCTACCAATGGAGCCTTTGCCGGGGCTCGCACGGTGAGAGTCAGTTTTTTCAAGAATGAAACCTTGGAGCCTCGATTGGTGGTGGCTGTGAACCGCGCACTAAAGCGCAACCTCCAGCAGGACGGCACTTTTGAACTGAAAACCTCCGGCAATGCCGATTTATTTGTGACGGGTGAGCTGACCGATTTCCTCCGCGGTGGTGTGAGCTACACACCGGGAGACATCCTCACGGTTCAGGATTATAATCTGCAACTAACGGCAAAGATTAAGGTGACTGATCGTGTGACGGGCGAGGTCGTGATGGAGCGGAAAATTACCGGGAGCAGTATTGTCCGTGTAGGGAATAATTTAACCGCCGGTCAACGTCAGGCAGTGCCACTGATTGCCGATCAAATCGCACGCCAAGCCACCGATCTCATTGTGGATGGGGATTGGCCGGAAGCTCAAACTGCGCCATAGATTTAGGTTGCCCGCACTTCTTCCTTGGCGGAGACTCGCAGCGATGAAAGCTGTGTTTACTTCTTTTTTATCGATCCTCATTCTTCTGCAAAGTTCGTTCGCCGGAGATTGGTCGCAATGGCGCGGAGACAATCGTGATGGCGTGACTCATGGGGAGAAGGCCTTGACCAACTTGCCCGGCAAGCCGAAGGCCCTTTGGCAAGTGTCCGTAGGCAAAGGTCAGGGTGGCTTAATTATCGCAGCAGGGAAAATTGTTATGCTGCATGAGACGATGGAAAAAGGTAAGCCGATGGAAACAGCTGTGGTTATTGACGCCCGCACTGGCAAAACACTCTGGGAAACACCGTATGCGGAGTCTTGGCAATATGGCAACGTTTATGGCCCTGGCCCCCGTGTGACACCCATGATTGATGGCGATCTGATTTTTGCTCAAGGAGTTACGGGTGTATTGGCCTGCCTTGCGGTGGCCGATGGCAAACTCCTTTGGTCAAAGAGCTACAGGAGGGATTTCGGTGCGAAATGGTTTGGTGGCAATGCGCCAGGCAGTAGTGGTACTGCTGCCAGTCGCCATGGAAACAATGGTCCACCAGTCACCGATGACAAATACATCTACGCTCCGGCAGGTGGCCATGAGGGGGCCAGCCTCGTTTGCCTACAGAAACGCACCGGCAAACTCGTGTGGAAAAGCGGCAACGATTACGCTGCCTATGCCGGCCTGATGGTTGGTGAACTAGCAGGGGTAAAACAGGTGGTGATGGTGACCGCCTCCAACATGAAAGGATTTCGCGCAAAGGATGGCATGGAACTCTGGAGTGTGCCGGTTAAGACGGGTGCTGCGCGCAACATTGTCACGCCTATCCTCCATGGTGATACGGTGACTGTGGCCAGCCACACCGTGGGCACATTTCAGGTTCGTATTCGTAACAGCGGCGGTGGGCAGGTGTCGGAGGAAGTCTGGCGCAACAAGAATGTGAGGACCAACATCACCACACCGGTGTTGATTGATGGTCATCTGTACGGCTTGGGCACTTCGCGCGGTAAAAATTCCGATTTCGTTTGTCTCAGTCACAAGACTGGCCAGGTAATGTGGAGCCAGAAAGGTTACGACGATTATGCCTCGGTGATCGGCATGGGCAACACATTGCTCGTGCATGGCTCGAGAGGCACGCTCACGTTGATCAAGGCTTCGTCAGGGAAATACACTGAGCTGGGGCGGATTGGAAAAGCCAGTCAGATTTCATGGAATCATCCCGTCTATTCGGCCGGCGTTTTGTATGTAAAAGACGGTCTTCGTGACGGGGGCAATAAGCTCACGGCACTCAAGCTGCAGTAATTTTTGCGAACTGCATGTCAGGAAGTTTTGAAGACTAAGGTAACTTCCTCCCTAGTTTGAGGGTGACTCCCGTGGGAGCTTCCCGTATCGTGCGGATTCTTTCGTGAGTACCACAGAGCAATATCTTGAAGCCCAAGCCGCCAGTGGCGAGGAAGTGGATGTTCCGGATATGGTGAACTATATCATCCAGGATTCACTGAACGCCGGTGCGAGTGATATTCATATTGAGCCTTGGGAGGACATGACAGGTGTGCGTGTTCGGGTGAACGGCGTTCTCTCGTGGTTGGTCGGTATCCCAAAGGATTTTCATGAAAATATATGTGGCCGAATCAAGGTGATGGCCAACTTGGCCAGCCACGTCAAGGATTTGCCGCAGGACGGTAAGGCCGCTCCACCGGAGTTCAGTGGAGTTCAACTGCGTGTGTCTATTTTTCCCACGGTCTATGGTGAAAAAGTTGTATGTCGGATCTTTAATCCTGATGCGAAGATGTTCGACATTTCTATGCTCGGATTTGATGACGAGACTTTGGTTAAATTCAAGGAGCTCGTTGAAAAACCCACTGGTTTGATTCTGCTCACCGGCCCCACTGGATCCGGCAAGACCACCGCAATTTATGCGGCCATTGGTTTTATCTTAGAAAAACAAGGCAATGCTGTCGCTATTTCATCGGTGGAAGATCCGGTGGAGCAAAACTTGGAGTGGGTGAATCAATCCAACCTCAATCCTGTGCAAGGCTACAC
>CBFHWX010000012.1:0-39770 GCA_965659445.1 Limisphaerales bacterium
AACCTTCTTCTTCGCAACCTTCTTCTTCGCAACCTTCTTCTTCGGCACAGCCTTTTTTACAGCTTTACCAGCAATTTTTCGGACCGACTTCACCCTTGAGGAAGCTTTTTTCGCAGGAGCTTTTTTGTTTGAAACAGACTTAGCGCTTTTTTTTGCCATAGTTCACCTTTTTAGCATGAAAAAGGTCGGAGAATATGAGTCTGAAACTTCATTCCGTCAAGGGGGGAACTAAAAAATAATAAAAATGTTATTTACTATTTTCTTGGGGATTTTTGTGAGTTTTGGGCCAACGATCTCACTGCCAAAAAGAGCTTGTGAAAAAAATCACAAATTCCTTGTGTGATCAGGTCTTCAAAAGTACGTTTTGCAAAAGTTTTTCAGGGACTTCTCATGACCCAGACAGCCGAGATTGGCTACAATACCAAGGTCGAAGGCGAGGTGATCCACACAACCGTGGATGCGGCCGTGAACTGGTTTCGCAAAAATTCCCTGTGGCCGATGCCGATGGGCCTTGCTTGTTGCGGCATAGAACTCATGGCCGCAGGTTGCAGCCGGTTTGATATTGCACGCTTCGGCTCTGAGGTAATGCGTTTTTCCCCACGCCAATCCGATGTGATGATTGTAGCCGGAACTGTTACTTATAAAATGGCCGCGGCGGTGAAACGCATTTATGATCAAATGGCAGAACCGAAATGGGTGATAGCCATGGGTGCGTGCGCGAGCAGCGGCGGCATGTATCGGAGCTACGCGGTGTTACAAGGAGTCGACCAAATTCTGCCGGTAGATGTGTATGTAGCTGGGTGTCCGCCGCGCCCCGAGGCGTTACTGGAAGGATTGATGAAGCTTCAGGCCAAGGTGGCCAAGGAGCCTTGGTCCAAGGAGCATTTCAAGACCGCCGAATCGGCTTCCTGATTCCCCATGACCACCGCCGCGGATCTTGCCCAGCAAATTAAAGATAAGTTTGGTAAACTCATCTCTGAGCCCGTGGATTTTCGCGGGGAATTTACGCTCAATCTAACCGATGCGGACAAGGTCGTAGAGGTGTGTGAATTTGCAAAACACAAGCTGAACTTTAATTACCTCATCGATATCAGCACACTGGATCATTACGGTGATGATCCGCGCTTCTCCGTTGTTTACGAACTCTACGGCATTGAGCATCGGCAACATCTCCGTTTAAAAACAACTGTAAGTGAAGAACAATGCGAGGTGCCCAGCGTATGCAAAGTGTGGCGCACCGCCGAGTGGCATGAGCGCGAGGCCTATGACATGATGGGTGTTAAATTTACCGACCACCCGAACCTAAAGCGCATACTTATGTGGGAAGGTTACCCGTACTTTCCGCTGCGCAAAGATTTTCCATTGGAGGGCAAACCAACTGAAGTACCGGATGTAGCCTTCACGAAAGTTTCCCCCATGGAAGGTGGCCCATTTGTCACCGTAGCCGGCGGCAAGGATTCTTTCGCGCGTGAACCGCGCAGTCGCAATCCTGAAGATTGATATAGCTAATTCATGAGCACCACGCAGGAAATTGAAATCCAAGACACGGCAGCCAAAATTGCTGTTGGCGCGGATAATGCTGAAGACGCTCACGGTAAAAAAATGGTGCTCAACATGGGCCCTTCCCACCCAGCCACGCACGGGGTGTTACGCCTAAAGATTGAGATGGACGGCGAGATTATCACCCACGCTGAGCCAGATGTGGGATACCTACATCGTGGGGATGAGAAGATCGCTGAGAACATGACCTATAATCAGTTCATCCCATACACAGACCGTCTGGATTATCTTGCCCCATTGGCAAATAACGTACACTACGTGCTCGCAGTAGAAAAACTGCTCGGGGTAGAAGACAAGATTCCAGAACGCTGCCAGTACATTCGCACGATCTGCTGTGAATTGGCACGCATCTCTGCGCATTTGCTAGGGCTCGGCGCGTTTGCGATGGATACCGGCGCGTTTACAGTATTTGTACATACCTTTACCGAGCGTGAAAAAATTTATTACCTCATTGAGGCTCTCACCGGTGCTCGGTTTACCGCAAGCTATACGCGCGTGGGTGGATTGGCGCGTGATTTACCCGAAGACTGGTTAACTGAACTGGAGAAATTCCTCGATGAAGTAGAACATAATTTCAATGAGACTGATCAACTACTAACCCGAAATCCAATTTTCCTCGAACGTACGCAAGGAGTTGGCATAATTAGCCAGGAGGATGCAATTGATTACGGCCTGTCCGGCCCCAACCTACGTGGTAGCGGAGTAGAACATGACTTGCGCAAATCGAATCCGTATATGATCTACGACCGCTTCGATTTTGAAATTCCGATCGGCTCCAAAGGCGATGCCTACGACCGTTATGTGGTCCGCATCTTGGAAATGCGTGAAAGCGTGAACATCATTCGCCAGTGCGTGAAGGATATCCCCGAAGGGCCTATCAATATTGATGATGGCAAGATCATCCTTGCGCCCAAAGAAAAAGTGATGACCCACATGGAAGAGCTGATTCATCAGTTCATGCTTGTCACTCAAGGACAAAACGCACCCGCCGGAGAGGTTTATTTCGGCGCGGAAAACCCAAAGGGCGAGCTAGGCTTTTACATTCACAGCTTAGGAGGAGGCACGCCGGATCGATTGAAGATTCGCGCGCCTTCATTTGTGAACCTCAGCATTTTATCCCATCTCCTTCCAGGCCACATGATGAGTGACGTGGTGGCTATTTTGGGATCACTGGATTTCGTGATGGGAGAATGTGACCGATGAGTTTCACTCCATCTAACACACTCGATGCAGAGGTCGATGAATTGATTTCCCATTATCCAGATGGCGAGAAGCGCAGCGCCTCACTGATGGTATTACACGCCATTCAGGACGAATACGGTCACGTGAATCCAGAGGCCATGAAATGGGCGGCAGGCAAATTAGACTTGCAACCGCTCAATCTCTACGAGCTGGTGACATTTTATCCGATGTTACGCGAGACACCGGCCGGCAAATATGTGCTAAAAGTTTGCCGAACACTCAGCTGCGCGATGGCCGGCGGTTCGGATTTGCACAATAGCCTCTGCCGCAAACTGAAGCTCGACCCGAATGCGCATGGATTACAAACGACTGACGATGGCATGTTCAGTGTCGAGTTTGCCGAATGCCTTGCCAGCTGCGGCACCGGCCCGGTGATGATGTGCAATGACGATTTTTACGAAGCTGTCACCGACAAAGAATCGGTTGAGATTTTGGATAAATGCAAATAACTGAAAATGGAATGGTTGCCCGACAGGGATTTGAACCCCGACAAACAGAATCAGAATCTGTCGTGCTACCGTTACACTATCGGGCAACTAAGCGTTCGAAACTACCCGATTTTTTGCCGCAGTCAAGCAGATGCCACGAGAATACAAACTAATCCTTAAACACGCTGATGAGCCGGGCTACTCGAGTGACATCGAGTGCTACGAACGCCATGGCGGTTACGAGGCATTGCGCAAAGCACTGGCGATTACACCGTCGAAGGGGCCTGACAAAAATGACATCACGGCGCAGGCACAGATACGTAAAACTGTTTTGGATTCGGGATTGCGCGGCCGCGGTGGAGCCGGTTTCTCGTGTGGATTAAAGTGGAGCTTTGTGCGCCACCCAAATCCCAAACCAGTCTATCTCATTTGCAATGCCGATGAATCCGAACCGGGCACATTCAAGGATCGGCAGATTATTTATAAGGATCCGCATCAACTCCTTGAAGGGATGATCATCGCCTGCTGGGCCAATCATGTGAATCTCGCCTATATTTACATACGTGGCGAGTTTACCGAGGGTGCAAAAATTCTCAATCAGGCTCTCAGTCAGGCTCATAAACAGGGGTATCTTGGTAAGAATATACTCGGTAGCGGCCATGATCTTGAGATTTACATACACCGTGGCGCCGGTGCCTACATTTGCGGTGAGGAAACAGGCCTTATTGAAAGCCTTGAGGGCAAACGCGCCTACCCACGCATCAAGCCACCCTACTTCCCGGCCGCCCTCGGCCTATACATGTGCCCCACCATCGTTAACAACGTAGAGACACTTTGCAACGTGAAGCACATCGTAGACATGGGTGCGGTGGCCTTCAACAAAATTGGAACACCAAACAACACCGGCACCCGTTTGGTGAGCCTGAGTGGTGATGTCAAGAATCCCGGTTATTTTGAAATCGAAACTGGAAAGGTCACGCTGGGCGAATTAATCCACGATGAAAATTTCGGTGGAGGAATGCGAAACAACAATACGTTGCGGGCTATTATCCCCGGCGGCTCCTCCTCCAAGGTGCTCAAGGCAGGTGAGACATTTGAAATCGGTGATGGCAAAACCGAGCTGCTTGATGTGCCATATGATTTTGACACATTGATGAAAATTGGAACCATGTCCGGTTCTGGAGCCATCATTGTGATCGATGACACACGTGACATAGTCGAGTGCCTCGCGAATATCGCCAAATTTTATGCGCATGAAAGCTGTGGCCAATGCACCCCTTGTCGCGAAGGATCGTTGTGGATGGAAAAAGCGCTTCACCGAATGACACACGGCAAAGGCCGTGCCGAGGATGCCGAATACCTTCTCAACATAGCTCAAAACATTCAGGGACGGACCATCTGCGCCTTTGGTGAAGCCTGTGCTTGGCCGGTGCTGAGTTTTGTAAACAAATTTCGGGACGAGTTTGAGGCGAAGGCCGCTGACAAAAAGTCTGAATCAGAAAAAGAACCCGCTGCCGTCTAACATGAGCGAGGAAACCACAACCGAAGAGCCACCCAAGATTGAAACCGTAACCGTAAAGGTTGACGGTCACGAGGTTGAGGTCCCTAAGCTCACGGCTGACTGGCAGGGCGATCTTATTCCCACCACCGTGCTACAGGCGTGCAAGCACGCGGGAATTGAGATCCCTCATTACTGCTACCATCCCAAACTACCCGTGGCTGGTAATTGTCGCATGTGCCTCGTGCACGTGGGTATGCCCGGCCGACCCGGGCCGGATGGCAAGCCGCCCGCCAATGAGGATGGCACACTGAAAATCGACCCGATGGTGTTGCCCTACGAACGAGTAACGCCAAAAGGGGTGATTGGCTGCGCCACCAACCTCGTCCCCGGCATGGAAATTTATGCGAGCAGTCCGGAAACAAAAGAGATGCGCGAGGCAGTGCTCGAGAGCCTGCTCATCAACCACCCCCTCGATTGCACCATCTGCGACCAAGCCGGCGAGTGTAAATTGCAGGAGTATAGCATGGAACACGGCCAAGCCCAGAGTGAGTTTGTGGAAAGAAAGGTCCACAAGCCCAAGGCCGTTGAACTGGGCCCACGCATTATGCTCGATGCCGAACGGTGCGTGCTGTGCACACGCTGCATTCGATTCACACAGGAAATTGCCGGCGACGATGCGCTCGGCATCGTAAATCGCGGTAGTTACAACACTATCGCCACCTTTCCCGGCACACCATTTGATAATAACTATACACTTAACACCGCAGATATCTGCCCCGTGGGAGCTTTGACCTCACGGGATTTTCGTTTCCAAATGCGCGTATGGTTCCTCAAGGAAACCAAAAGTCTTTGTACTGGCTGTGGCACAGGCTGCAACACCATGATTGGCTCACGTGAAAACAAGATGTACCGCTATGAACCGCGCGAGAACGATGCGGTGAACGGCCCATGGATGTGTGACCGGGGCCGATTGGATTACAAGTGGATCGGTCGCGAAGATCGTTTGAGCAAATTAAAAGGCGCACCTGATTGGGAAACTGCAATCAATGAAATTGGCGATAAACTGGCCGACACAAAACCCGGCACAGTGGCCGTGGTCGCCAGTGCTCGCCAGACAAATGAGGAACTTTACCTGCTTAAGAAATTGGGCACGAAGTTCAAGGCGATTACGGACTCAGTTCCACGCAACGGCGAGGGCGATAATCTACTGGTAAATGCCGACAAGAACCCGAACAGCACCGGCGCGCACCTTATCGGATTAACCACCAAGAAGCTAGGTCAGCGCCTAAAACGTATCGCCAAGGGTATCGAGTCTGGTGAAATCACGACGCTTTTTGTGTTCGGTGAGGATGTCACCAAACATGGCATCCCACCCAAACTACTGCGCAAGCTCGATCTGCTTGTGGTCAGCGATATCCTACCCAACGCTACAACCGAGCGTGCACATTACCTCCTGCCTGGATGTGCACATGCGGAGAAACGCGGCACTTTCACGAACGTGAAAGGTCGTGTGCAGAAATTTATGGCAGCCCTCGAAGCACCTGGCGGGGCTCGGGCGGAATGGAAGTTTTTGCATGAGCTCGTTGAAAACGTGACCGGTCAAAACGGATTCAGCACGATCGAAGGGTTGTTTAACCAAATGGCACAGGATGTACCAGCCTTTGCCTCCAAGGAATTGACATGGGCCAAGCTCGGGGACACTGGCGTAAGTGTGGATTTGTAAATGAACGAATGGCTTAACAGTCTCAGTAGCGGGCAGCAGTTTGCAATCTTCAGTTTGTTGAAGATTGTCATCGCGATCTTTGCCGTGGTGTTACCGATGGTCGCGTACTCGGTGGTAGCTGAACGCCGAATCTCAGCTTGGATTCAGGACCGCGTCGGGCCAAACCGCGTGGGAATTCCTTTTACAAAAATACCATTATGGGGCCTTGGCCAACCAATAGCTGACGGTATTAAGTTCATCCTCAAGGAAGACTTTACTCCGGCACATGTTCGCAAGGCGTACTTCTGGCTGGCACCGGCCATCGCCATGGTCCCTGCGCTACTGACACTGGCAGTGATCCCATTCGGCTCAAAGATCGGCACGCAGGACGCAGTGATCGCTAACCTCAATGTTGGTATTCTTTATACATTCGGCATTGTTTCACTTGGCGTATATGGGATCGTGCTAGCAGGCTACGCGAGTAATTCGAAATATCCTTTCCTCGGCGGCATCCGCTCCAGCGCACAAATGATCTCTTACGAAATCGCCATGGGGATGAGTGTGGTGCCTGTATTCATGCTGGTGGGCGACCTGAATCTCGGCAAGGTCATTGACTATCAGGCCAGCGGTGCTTGGCTGATCTTCAAGCAGCCACTGGCGTTTATCATCTTCCTAATTGCCGCCTTTGCGGAAACCAATCGTTTACCGTTTGATTTACCGGAGTCAGAAACAGAACTGGTGGGCGGCTATCACACAGAATATAGTTCAATGAAGTTCGCGCTCTTCTTCCTCGGTGAATACGCGGCGATGATCGCGGTGAGCGCGATGATGGTGGTACTCTTTCTTGGCGGTTGGACACTGCCGTTCGCCGGCCTCAACGCACCAGCTGAGACCATCGGCATGGGTCTCCTGCAGGTGGGGATCTTTTTTGGAAAACTGCTCTTCTTTATGGGCTTGTTCATCTGGGTACGGTGGATGCTGCCCCGGTTCCGTTACGACCAGCTGATGGATATTGGCTGGAAACGTTTTGTGCCTCTGGCGCTGGCAAACATTGTTGTGACAGCCTTCTACCTATATTTAACACACTCGAAATAGCATGGCCAAAGTTGTCCAACGCAAGAAATTAAGCTGGCTTGAGCGCCTGTATATTCCCGCATTGTGGAATGGATTCAAGGTCACCCTGGGCCATTTTTTTTCGTGGAAGAAATCAGAGGTCTACGGTGAAGCGAACAAGGACAATAAGTTCAAGACCACGCTCAATTATCCTGAGGAGCTCTGGACTGTCCCCAAGGGCTTTCGCGGCGCACCCTATCTGGTAAGCGATCAGGAGGGTGCTACAAAATGTGTCTCCTGCCAACTTTGTGAATTTGTCTGCCCTCCTAAAGCAATCCGGATCATACCCCCCGGTGAGGATGGTGAAAAAGCCCATCGCGAAGGGGCAGAGAAGATGCCCAAAGAATTTGAGATCGACATGCTTCGCTGCATCTTCTGCGGCTACTGCGAGGAGGTCTGCCCGGAGGAGGCCATCTATCTTGCGAAGGACTATTACGATGGCTACGAGGAAAACCTCATGCGCCGCGATTATGCCCTCACAGGAACAAGCCGTGAGGAGATGATTTTTGACAAGGATAAGCTCTTGGAATATGGCGGCACCCACAATGATAATATCAAGAAATGGGAAGCGAAAACCAATGAGGCCAAAGCGCAGAAAATGTTTCCGGTGAAACAGCCCAAGAAAGACTAATGCAGGAAATCCTGTTTTATATATTCAGTGCGCTCACGCTGATGTGCGGTCTACTGGTGGTATTCAACCCCTTTAGCCGTAACCCCGTCACAAGCGCGATGTTCCTAGTGCTGACCATCATCAGTATGTCCGGCCTCTTTGTGCTGCTACAGGCCTACTTTCTAGCCGCTGTGCAGATCCTCGTCTACGCCGGCGCGGTCATAGTCCTCTTCCTCTTCGTCATCATGCTGATGGATGTGAAGGAAGAAGAACGAAGGCGCTTACATAAATTCGGCACCTTTCTGGGCATTGCTGCAATTGCGGGACTGGCAGGAATCATGATCAACACGGTTCGCCTCTCGGGTATCGGCGAATCACTCGTGAAAAGCGGTGAAGGTGAAACAGATAGCTTGGGCAAGCTGCTTTTCACCAGTTATGTGCTACCATTTGAGATCATTTCAGTGCTGCTACTGGTGGCCATGGTCGGCTGTATTTTATTGAGCAAACGCGAGGAGTCAATGGAATGAGCATCAGCCTTGAACATTACCTTATCGTAAGCATTGTTCTGTTCTGCTTAGGCCTGCTAGGCGTGATCATCCGCCGCAACCTTATCGTGATGTACATGGGCCTCGAACTCATGCTCAACGCCGCCAATCTTGCTCTCGTTTCCTTTTCCCATTTCCGGGACAACCTCGACGGGCAAATCATGGTGTTTTTTGTAATCACCGTCGCCGCTGCCGAGGTCGCCGTTGGCCTTGCGCTCATCGTCGCCCTCTACCGCAAGCGCCAAACCACCGATGTCACTGACCTGACCTCGATGAAGCTGTAATTGCGATGACTGACACCAAGCTCAAGTTCATCCTCGCGTTAGTGATTCTCTTGGGGCCGCTGGCTTCGGCTGTGCTCATCAGCCTGTTCACCAAGCGTCACAAAGACCTGAGCGCCGGGCTGTCTGTGGGCGCCGTGGCCATTAGCCTTATTTGCAGCATCGTGTTGTTTGTAAAGTTTCACGGGGCAAAAATAGAAATTGTCCCTACCGGTTTGCAGTGGCTGCAAATCCCTGGTTTCACCATCGACTTGGGCGTACTCATTGATCCACTCAGCCTCCTGATGCTCCTGGTCGTCACCAGCGTGGGCACTCTAGTTCACGTGTTCTCGCTGGCATATATGAAGGAGGATGCAGGAGTCTCACGCTACTTTGCCGGTTTAAGCCTCTTTATGTTTTCCATGCTCGGCATCGTGCTCGCTGCCAACTTTGTAATGCTTTTTATTTTCTGGGAACTCGTCGGCGCATCCAGTTACCTGCTCATCAGTCATTGGTTCCAAAAACCCGCCGCCGCTGATGCCGGGAAGAAAGCCTTTATCGTCAACCGCATCGGCGACGTGGGATTCCTGCTGGGCATCCTGCTCGTGTGGCAACAGCTCGGCAGCTTTAATTTTGGAGTGCTATCCACGAGCAACACAGTCACCACGATAGCCGGGCTCCTTATTTTTTGTGGAGCAGTTGGCAAGAGTGCGCAATTCCCTTTACACGTTTGGCTGCCAGACGCCATGGAAGGTCCCACGCCCGTCAGCGCGCTGATCCATGCCGCCACCATGGTCGCCGCCGGCGTGTACATGCTGTGCCGTTTGTTCTTCCTTTTCACCGATGACGCACTCCTCATCATTGCCTGGATCGGCGGCATCACCGCCCTCATTTCCGCGCTTATGGCTGTGCAACAAAACGACATCAAGCGTATCCTCGCCTATTCTACGCTTTCCCAACTGGGCTACATGGTGATGGCCGTAGGCTGCGGGGGACCCAGCGCAAGCATGTTTCACCTCACCACACACGCAGCCTTCAAGGCACTGCTCTTCCTCGGCGCCGGTGCGGTGATCTACTCCTGCCATCACGAACAAAACATTTGGAAAATGGGTGGCCTCCGGAGAACCATGCCACTGACCTATCGAACCTTTGCCGTCGGAGCTCTCGCCTTGTCAGGCTTCCCCTGGTTGAGCGGATTCTTCAGCAAGGACGCCATTCTAGCGCAGGCATACGCACATCACATCCCGCTGTTTGTGATTGGCGTTTTTGTCGCCTTCCTTACTGCGTTTTACATGATGCGCTGCGTGTGGGTGGCGTTCCATGGAGAACCCCGCACGGAACACGTGGAAAAGGCCAAGGAACCTCCGTCGGAAATGCTGATGCCTTTATTAATCCTGACCCTGCTCAGCATCGGACTTGGCTGGAAGTTTCTCGGGTTAAACGATGTCCTGATCACCCAATGGAAAACCCTAAAAGGCCCCACTCACGCCGCTGAAGCCGCTGCCCTAATAGGGGGATCGATCGCCACCCTGCTAGGCCTTTCTCTAGGCTGGTTCATTTACCGGAGGGCCAAGGAGGATCCATTGCCCGGCAGACTCGGTGCCCTTGCCCGTGTCATGCGCAATAAATTTTATTTTGATGAAACCTACGATTGGATCAACCGATGGACACAGGAAAAGCTCTCACACATGGTCGATTGGTTTGACCGCTGGATTTTGGCCGGCGCTGGTGTAAAGGGCACCAGTGGTGCGATAGATCTTACCGGTTGCTTACTCCGCCTGTTTCAATCAGGCAACCTACAAACTTACACCCTGTTGCTCGCCATTGGCCTGTTACTAATGCTCGGTCTGTTCCTATTCTAAAGCATGTCACCTCTCACCATCATTATGGGTTTGCCGCTTATCATGGCCACAATCCTGACGTTGGTGCCTGCTGAGAAGCGTGCGGTGTTTCGTTGGGGTGCAATGCTTTCCACCCTGGCTTCTCTGTTGCTTGCCATTTACGTGTTTGCCCAATTTGACGCTGTGCTGGCCGCAAGCCAAGACTCGGTTGATACGCAAGGTTCAGCATTCAACACGCTCGAAAAGGAGTACGGCTACGCATTCACTCAACGCACGCCATGGATTGATTCTCTAAGCATTTCCTTTCACGTGGGTGTCGATGGCATCGGTGTGGTGATGGTGCTCATGGCCAGCATCGTGGCCTTTGCTGCAGCCTGTTGTGCGGGCGAGATCAAGGCGCGTGAAAAAGAGTTTACTATACTCCTCCTCTTAATGGCTGGTGGCATTATGGGCGCATTCATGTCGCTGGATGTGTTCCAGATGTATTTCCTGCATGAACTGGCTTTGGTGCCCACCTTTATTATGATCGGGGTATGGGGTCGCGGCAAGAACCGCGATTATGCCGCGTACAAGATTACGCTTTATCTCAGCTTGGGCGCATTGATCGCTTTAGCCGGTTTGATCCTCCTCTATATGGAATTTAAGACCTTCAGTCTGATTGGCATGCTCGATCTTTTACACGACCAGCAAATTTCCACAGGCAAACAGAACCTCATTTTTGCGTTGCTGATGTTTGGACTTGGTATTCTGGTGAGCCTGTGGCCCTTCCACACTTGGGCGCCGCTGGGCTACGGTGTCGCCCCAACGGCCACCGCCATGATGCATGCGGGTGTTATCAAGAAATTTGGACTCTTCATGCTCATCCGCGTGGCGTTACCGCTGTTGCCGGAAGGCGCACAAACCTGGCTGCCGGTCTTGGCCTGGCTTTGTCTCGGCAACATTCTTTATTGCGGCTTAGTGGCGATGCGGCAAAAGGACCTTAACCAGCTCATCGGCAATTCATCGGTGGCGCACATGGGCTTTGTTTTCCTCGGCATCGCCAGCCTCACCACCATTGGTCTGACGGGTGCTGTGATGGTCATGTTCGCCCACGGGTTGCTGGCGGCGCTGGCTTTTGGCCTCAGCGGATATTTGCACACCCAAACCCGAACCTTGGACATGGAAAAAATATTTGGACTACTCAAAGGAATGCCCTTTTGGGGCACAGCCATGATCATGGCCTTGCTAGCCGGCTGCGGATTGCCGGGCTTCGCAAATTTTGCAGGGGAAATCACCGTCTTCTTCGGAGCCTGGAGCATCCCGGCCTTTGAGGCTGGGCAGAAACTGACACATCCGCTTCAAGAATACTCGCTGCAATTCCGTGTGGTCACCATCATTGCGATTTGGAGCGCGCTGGTGATCGGAGCGGTTTACATGCTGCGCGCCATCCGTAACCTTCTGCATGGTGAACCTAAAGAAAACTCTCCCGTGGCTGAGGATATAGCGAATTGGAAAAAGCTGCCGTACGCCCTACTCATTGGCGTGCTGTTGCTGTTTGGTTGTTATCCAAAACTGCTGACTGAAAAAATCAACACCGCCTCCAAGTCCATTCAACAAGCCGTTCAGTCGAATTACAATCGATGAACCTGTCAATCATCAGTCTGGAAATTGGAGTAGCGCTTATTGGAGTGCTGGTATTGCTGGCCGATCTCTGGACACCCAAAACGCGAAAGCGACAGCTTGGCTGGTTTGTGGTGCTAGGACTGGTGGTGGTCTTTGGACTGGGGCTCGAGAAATTCACCGGCGGTGGCGCAGCTCAAATTCTGGGCTATACCAAGGATAGCCTCACTGTCTTCTTCCAAGGCCTCTTCATCATGACCGGAATCATCGTGACTCTCCTTACCATCAGCTATGCTGACCGCATTCGTTCGGGCATCAGCGAAATGTATGCGCTCATCTGTTTTGCCCTGACCGGAATGCTTTTTGCCTCGGGAGCAACGAGTTTTGTGATGCTGTTTGTGTCGGTGGAACTCATCACCATCACGTTTTATGTGCTCACAAGTTTTGAGCAGAATCGGCTCAGATCCATTGAAGCTGGGGTAAAATATCTCATCCTTGGTGCTGCCGCCTCCGCGATAATGGTCTTTGGCATCGCCCTTATTTACGGCAGCACTGGCACCTTGGAATTCTTCGAGGTGACGCAACATTTAAAGGCAGTTGAATACCAACATCTGATGCTTTTTCAACTGGGCATGCTGTTGCTCCTCGGTGGATTGGCTTTCAAAATCGCCGTAGTGCCCTTCCAACTGTGGGTGCCGGATGTCTACCAAGGCGCGCCAACTCCGGTGTCTGCGTTTCTCGCCACCGGCTCCAAGGCCGCGGGCTTTGTATTGCTGCTACGTGTTTTGCATGAAGCCAACCCCATCTTGCTGGATGAATCTTGGCTGCGCCAACTGCTCGCCGTCATGGCTGGGGCCTCGATTCTTTATGGCAGCCTCTGCGCACTGCGTCAACGCAACCTCAAGAGACTGCTCGGCCACTCAAGCATCGCCAGCGCAGGCTATGTTATGCTGGGCGTAGTGGCCCTGAATGCAGAGGGCACCCAAGCCGTACTCTTTTACCTTGCCGGTTATCTCTTTGCTGTGCTCGCCGCGTTCACGGTCATCGCCATGGTCACCGAAGAGGCGAATAATGAAGACATCAGCGTGTTGGCTAATCTCCATCAACGTTCACCACTCTTTGCGATCACGTTGACCCTAGCCATCATGTCTCTGGCTGGAGTGCCGCCGCTGGCGGGTTTCTTTGGGAAATTTCTGCTACTCAAGGCCGCCTTCGGCGCGGCAGGTTCGGATCCCGTCATACCGTGGGTCATCGGAATCGGAATCGTGGGTGTAGTCATTTCACTATTCTATTACTTCGGAATTATCCGTGAAATCTACTGGGGCACCGGCCCGTCTTGGGCGGAAAAAAAATCTAAAACGGATCCCATCGAATGCCCGGACACAGCGGATATTGTGGTGCTCGTTTGTGTGTTCGGCATGCTGGCCTTGGGACTCTTCCCCGAACCGGTTTTAAATCTGGTAGAAGATGCTTCCGCCGTACTGTTCTCCAGTGCGCAATGAACCTAACTTACACGGTGCATTTGTACTGAGTCGGCGATTTCTTCGACCGCCAGTTTTGAACTGATCACCACCACGGTATCGCCTGATTTCAGCAGCACTTTTTCTTTTAGTATTTCCAAAGCAGCTTCAACCTCTTCCTCGGGCAATTCAGAGTGAACTTCCTCCATAACAACCGGAACCACACCTCGATACAAGCTCATCTCGCCGGCGACTCTTCCGTTGGGACAGAGGGCAATAATCTTCGCCTCACGCGGGCGCATCCAGGCGGATTCGGGCACCATCTTACCCTCAACAGTAAAGACCACCAACGCCCGCGCCTCCATGTCATCGGCCATCTGCACGGCGACCTTGGCGAGTTTTTGGCGTTCATCTGACAACACCGCTTTCTCGTGAAACCGGGCCCCCTCCTCGTGTTCCATGCGCCTTGCGATGCGATCCATCGCTTCCACACACATCGTGGGGAATTGGCCGACTGAAGTTTCGCTGCTGAGCATGATGGCATCGGCCTGTTCGAAAACAGCATTGGCCACGTCGGTCACTTCCGCACGCGTGGGGATGGGCTCGCCAACCATACTCTCAAGCATGTGTGTGGCTACAATGACCGGTTTTCCAACCAACTGACAGGAGCAAACAATTTGGCGTTGCAGGATTGGCAAATCCTCAAAAGGACATTCCACCCCGAGATCGCCGCGAGCCACCATGATCGCATCAGCTTCCTCAATAATGGCGTCGATATTCTTGATGGCGTATTGATCCTCGACCTTGGCGATGACCTTTGGAGGGTGCGTGTCACCGGCAATGAACTCACGCAATTGTGCCACATCGCTGGCCTCACGCACAAAGGAGAGCGCGATGTAATCCACTTTTGTCTCCAAGCCCAATGCGACGTCGGCTTTGTCTTTATCCGTGAGCGCCGGCAGCTTGACCTTCGTTCCGGGAAGATTGATGTGGCGACGACTGCCCATCTCACCGCCAATCTCCACTTCACATTCAGCGACGGTGCCCTTTATCTTGAGCACACGCATGCGAATGAGACCGTTGTCGACCTGAATGATGGCGCCTTCCTGAATGTCTTTCAGGAAGTCCGGATAATTTACGCTCACCAATCGTTCACCCTTCAACTTGGGATCGATGGTGAAATCAAATCGATCGCCTTTCTCCAGCATCACAGGCGAAGATATTTCACCGGTGCGAATGGCAGGGCCCTGCAAATCCATCACGATGCCGGCCACATATCCCCGCGTGCCTGCGGCAGCACGAATATTCTTCACCACGCGCCGCACCCAATCGTGCCGGGCATGCGACATGTTCAAGCGAAAGAGATTAGCCCCCGCATCCAACAGGCCCCTGATGGTCTCCTCAGTTTCCGTGGCCGGCCCGAGCGTGGCCAATATTCGCGTTTGCCGAACGCCTTTCACGACGGGAAACTATTGAAACCGTAGTCAATAGGCGAGGTTATTCAAAATTCTCTCATTAACAAATGTAGCTTGATTGATGGAGAGTTCCTCTCTAGCTTGGCCCGCGGACATACTTTGTAAATGGCTACTAAAGAGGACAAATACGAAGACAACGCCGCAGGAAAATATTACTGCGATACCGAGTGCATCGACTGCGACCTGTGTCGCGAGACGGCCCCAGACAATTACATGCGTAATGAAGACGGCGGCTATTCGTTCGTTTACAAACAGCCCGAGAACGAAGAGGAAGAAACCTTGTGCGCCGAGGCCATGGATGGTTGTCCGGTCGAGGCCATTGGCAACGACGGGGCGGATGCCTAATTCGCTTTCCAGTCAGAATTTTAGGAACCCGCCAACGCGGTTTTTTTTGTGCCTATAGATTGCGACGCAAAAAATCTAGCGCCTGTTGGGTGGCAACGTATTTGAAGGTCTCGCGGTCACAAGAGTTGCAGGGGTTAATTACTTTCGTTCCATTCGGTCCAGCCAGCGCGATGAACACCGTGCCCACTGGTTTCTCCTCTGTGCCGCCGGTGGGGCCGGCGATGCCGGTGGTGGATAGCGCAAAATTCGCGCCGTGTTTAGCGCGTGCACCTTCAGCCATTTCACGGGCCACCTCCTCACTCACTGCGCCATGTCCAACAAGGGTTTCAGGATTCACCCCGAGCGTTTCCTGCTTGGCCTCGTTGCTGTAGGTGCAATGGCCGGCAAGGAAAACAGCAGATGCCCCGGAAACATTGGTGATACGGTGCGCCAGAAACCCGCCCGTGCACGATTCAGCCACCACAAGAGTCATGCCACGCTTCGCCAATTCACGAACCATCACTTCCTCCAGCTGGTCATCGCCCCGGCCGTAGATAAAATCACCCACGTGCTCCCTCACGATAGATTCCGCGCCATCGAGCATTTTATCCGCGCCATCACCATGCGCCACAAGCCGCACATCCACCTCTCCCATGCGCGCGCAGTAGCCAATCTCCAATCCGGCATCCAACAAATCGGCCAACGGATTACTGATCCGTTCTTCCACAGAGGATTCGCCAATACCCATGGTCTTGAGCGTGCGAATATGAACGGGATTTTTCGGAGGCATCTTATCTGCGAGTAAGGGCGCAACAGAATCGGTGTACATTGGGCGCAATTCTCGAGGCGGCCCGGGCAGCATGATCAGCCAACCCTTGAGCGTGCGCATCGCAAGACCTGGCGCAGTACCATGGTGGTTGGGCAACACAATAGCACCCGCCGGCACTTGAGCTTGCACCAGCACAGCCTCCGGCATGGGGCGTTTTAGTTTGCGAAAAATGGCGATGATGCGATCTCGAGTTCTGGCGTGTTCTTCCAAGGGTGTATCGAGCAGCTCAGCAATGCGTTGACGCGTGATATCATCGCTCGTGGGACCGAGGCCGCCGGTGACGATGACCAATTCGCTGCGGGCAATCTCCTCGCTCACAGCTGTCTGAATGGCAGCACCCGTATCAGACACTGTTTGCTGGTGATTTAATTCGTAACCGGCTGCGACAAGTTGTTGGCCAAGCCATTCTTGGTGAGTGTTTAGAACACGCCCGTGTAGAAGTTCGCTGCCCGTATTGATAAGCTCAATGCGCACGGGCGCAGAGTGCCACGGTAGTGGATAAGGCGCAACGTCAGGGCATTGACTTGGAGCGCAAGCATTCTATAATGCGGGCACATGTCCAAACCGGACAAAACCCCGGCCAAGGAAAAGTTTCTGGCTTTTCTGGAGCAGAAAAATCTGCGGATTACTACGCAGCGTCGTGCTATTGTCGACACGGTTTTCGGCACCGACCAGCATTTCAACGCGGAGCAATTGTTAGAGTGGGCGCGCGAAATTGACGAGAGCGTTTCCCGCGCCACCGTCTATCGCACCCTGCCTTTGCTCACTGAAAGCGGGTTGGTGCATGAGATGGATTTCGGCAAGGAGTACAAAATTTATGATCCCAACTACGCCGAGCACCCTAATCACAACCACATTATCTGCGATGATTGTGACAAGGTAGTTGAATTTGAGTCCAAGCAACTGGACACACTCGAACATGAGATTTCACAAAATCTTGGTTTCCAAGTGAAAACACAACAGTTGCGCATCAATGCCTCCTGCGATGAAATGAAAAAACTCGGCGTCTGCGATAAAAAGGACCACTAAGCTCTTATTTCTACAGGGTTTTTCCTAATAAAACTTTTTTAAAAAATATAAAAAAACCCCTTGACGGTGAGAATGAGTCTCATTATCTTATCGCCCATCAAACGAGACAGAGTCTCAATATCAATAAGGAATATATTCTGAAAAAGAACGTTATTATTTCAGCTTTAGGCACCTTGGTTATCAGTGCGAGCATGGCTACCGCTCAAAACCAAGATGAACGAGTCAAGTTATTGGAGAACCAGATTAACGCGATGAAGGCGCAGTTGGACCAAGTCAAAGATGGTAACGCTAAACCCGCTTGGCTGAGTCAAGCTGCTGAAGCTCAGCGTGGCCTGAAATTCAATTTCTATGGTGAGATGAAATGGATCAACAAGGAGGGATCGGACAAGTTTGACCCCCACCGCTTCGTTTTAATCCCCAGCTATCGACTGAGCGACAGAGCCACCTTCCTCTCCGAGATCGAGATCGAACACGGTGGTGTGGATGACACAGATGGTGGCCGTTTTGACGGTGAATTGGAACTGGAGCAGTTCTACATTGATTACGAGGTTAATGACTGGGCCACTTGGCGTTCACTGGGTATATCGCTAATCCCTGTAGGCACGGTCAACCAATACCACGAGCCGGATCAATTTTACTCGGTTCATCGTCCAGTGATGTACAAGTATATCGTCCCCTCCACGTGGTTTGAGCCTGGCACTGGTTTCCATGGTGATATTCCAAGCATAGATGGCCTAAAATATGATTTCTATGTTTCTAGTGGTTTGACCAGTGAAACAGGTGTTTCCGAAACTGACGGTGGATGGGCTCCCCGAAGCACCCGCCCGGGCTACAGAACGGCTGATGGTAATGACGGATTTGCCTACTCAGGCAAGTTAACCTACGCCAATGGAGGATTCTCAGGTAGTGTGTCCACATACCAAACCACTTATAAAAATGGGCTCGGATCAAAAACGGATCTTGGTTTATACGATATAGAAGCCAGCTACCAATTTGCCAATGGCTTAGAGCTAATCGCTGATTATGCCTTTTGGAATGTTGGCACTCCCAGTGTTCTTACCCGCGGAACGGGCAATACCAAGACCGGTGACACCATGGATGGCTATCGTCTTGAGGCTGCCTACCATATGCCACATGGAAAGAATGAGCTGGTGCCTTTCTTCCGCGCGGAAGGGTATGACCTGCAAAGTGGTGCTTCCGGCGAATCCTTCAACTATCTGACCTATGGCGCCATGTATAAGTTTGGAGATAATTGGGAGATCAAGGCGGGTGCCCGCCAATCCTTGGACGATAATAGCAAAACCGAGTATACCCTTGGTGTTGGCGTGCAGTTCTAATGATTAATAATTTGTGAGAAGACATCCAAAAAGCTCCTTGCAATATCCAAAAGGTGGCGTCCCTAGCGGGGCGCCACCCTCCCGAAGCAAACTGAAGTTAACTAACCTAGAACATACTGCGAAAAAATCGGCGCCTGTTTTTGCAGGTGCCGATTTACTCTGTTAAAAATGAATATTGCGCGGCCTCAGTTTATTTTCCTTTTGTCCATGATTCTAAACCTGTGCTGGACTATCCCTGTCGAAGCCAGAAAATATCTCACCCGAGAACAGGCGGAAAAAATATGTTTCCCCGACGCAGAAAAAGTAGAATGGAAATCTCATCGTTATACCCGGTCGGAAATTACTGCGATATACAAGGCCAGTAATCTCAAGGTAATCGACATGGGTATTTGGTATGGAGTCGCCCTAAAGAATAACAAGGTTATTGGAGTGCTGGCCTTTGACCGATCGACTGGAAAACATGAATTTATAGACTATATAGTCGCCTTAACCCCGGATGGTAAGGTAAAGCAGGTTGAAATTCTTGAGTATCGAG
The DNA here is from genome assembly GCA_965659445.1 of Limisphaerales bacterium. GTDB lineage: Bacteria > Verrucomicrobiota > Verrucomicrobiia > Limisphaerales > UBA1100 > UBA1100. The sequence goes on from CBFHWX010000012.1 coordinate 19,391, forward strand.
AAAGCTGGGGGTACGAGGTACGCCGTGAAGGCTGGCGGAAACAGTTTGTCGGCAAAGACTCCTCCTCAAAACTGAAACTTAATGACGGCATACACAATATTAGCGGAGCCACTCTCTCCTGCCGAGGTATCACCAGAGGTGTCAAACGCATTTGCCACACTTGGGAAGTCTTGCTGCGCCCTGCTCTGGTGTCTACTGGCCGGCTGCCAAATCTCGCCGTGGGAAACGACCGCTAAACCCATCACTCGACTCCAGCCACACCTTGGCACGTTTGTAACGGTCACTGTTTACACCGAACTAGGAAAAGCACAGGATGCCATCAATGCCGCTTTCGATGAGTTCCGCGCTGTCGATGCACTCTTAAGCATACACCGTAATGATAGTACGCTGGCCCGGGCCAATGCCGGCGGAATTGCCAACAAGGAATTGCAGGCCATCATCCGGCAATCCATCGCCATCGCCCAAGACACAGATGGTGCCTTCGACCCCACCATACGCCCTCTAGCCGAACTTTGGGGGTTTATCAAAAAAGAAGGGTACCGACTCCCACAAGAAAGCGAACTAGACAAAGTCCTGCCACTGGTGGATTACCGCAAGATCGCCATTCAGAATAACCGGTTTGTTTTTAGAACCCAAGGCATGTCCATAGATTCCGGTGGATTTGGCAAGGGCTATGCCGTAGACCGCGCGATCGCCGCACTGCAACGCCACGGAATCGCCAACGCCATGGTCAAGGCGGGGGGCGACCTTCGGGTCATCGGCTTACCGCCAGGCCAACCGCACTGGGCCATATCTATTGAGGATCCCAAAAAGAAAGGAAAGCGTGTTGACGTCCGTTTGACATCAGGAGCCATGAGCACCTCCGGCAATTATGAAAATTTCTTTGAAGCTGACGGCAGACGATATGGTCATCTGCTTGATCCCCGCACTGGCCAACCCGTGCAAGGCCTCGCCGCCTGCACTCTCACCGCTCCAACCTGCCTGGAGAGCGACGCCTACGCCACAGCTGCCTGCGTGCTGGGTTTTGAAAAAAGTGTGAAACAATTTGGTGGCCGCTATGGCATGCGCTTCGTTCTGTTGCCAAACGGAGGCGGGATGAAAGTTGCCATTACTAGGCAATTTCCTGCCACACAATAATCCCTTAGCCCACGTTCAATTTCTGTTTAATCGCAAACTTCTCGATTCGTTTACGCAGGGTAGCACGGGTAATACCGAGGAGCTTGGCGGCTTGGACCTGATTACCGTGGGTTTCCTTGAGGGCGTTTATGATGAGCTCGCGTTCGACAGCAGGGATGATTTTTAGGCCGGAATTGCCGCGCGCCCAATGGAAGAGCTTGGCGGACAATCCGGCAAGGTCGTCGCCATCAGCGTCAGGTGTGCTTGCAGTAGCCGTTGAGGGCTGAGTGATGTCCGGCGGCAAATCCTCGAGCAAGATGGCGACGCCCTTGGCCATAACAAAGGCGTGGTTCAGGGCGTTCTCCAGTTCCCGCACATTGCCGGGCCAATCGTGAGCCTCGAGCCGAACGAGCGCATCGGGCTGAATGACTTTGGGTTGCTTCGGGTTAGGTGAGTTTTTCGCGAGAAAATAATTTACCAGCTGCGGAATATCCTCTGCACGTTCACGCAGTGGCGGCAACTCGATACGTACGACATTGAGCCGGTAAAACAAATCCTCACGAAAATCCTTTTCTGTCACAGCTTCTTCAATCGGTTTGTTGGTGGCAGCTATGACGCGCACATCCACATTAACAGACGAATTGCCGCCGACGCGCTCAAAGTTACCATCCTGAAGGACACGTAAAATCTTCGTCTGTGTTTGCAGTGTCATATCACCAATTTCATCGAGGAAAATAGTGCCACCATCGCATTGTTCAAATTTGCCGATGCGCTGGGTGCTGGCACCGGTGAAGGCACCTTTTTCATGTCCGAAGAGTTCGCTCTCCAGCAGGTTCTCCGGAATGGCGGCGCAGTTAATGGCGAGAAAGGACTGATCACCGCGACCACTGTGGTTATAGATGGCCCGCGCGACGAGCTCCTTGCCGGTGCCGCTCTCCCCGGTGATGAGCACGGTAGCCTCACTGGCGGCAAGTTGACCAATGGTCTTAAAAACCTCCTGCATAGCCGGGCTTTGGCCGATGATACCCAGATCGTAATCCTCCTTCTCCAACAGCGGTTCATAAGACACCACCTGGTTCATCGCCCGCGCGGCCTTCAGAGCATTGTCGACCAGTTCCTGCAGCTGGGGCACATCAAACGGCTTGAGCACATAATCGTACGCACCATGCTTCATGGCCTGAATTGCGGTTTGTGTGGTACCGAAGGCAGTCATGAGTATAACGGGCGTCTTGGAATCAAACTCTCGCAGGCGTTGAAGGGTTTCGATACCGTTGATGCCGCCCATTCGTACATCCATGATCACGAGGTCCGGGCGAAGTTGGGGGATCTTCTCAAGTGCCTCTTCACCACTACCAGCTGTGTGCAACTCGAGACCGTCCTGTTGACCAAAGATACGCTCAAAAGAATAGCGCACATCCGCCTCGTCGTCGATTAGCAGAAGTTTATCCATAGGTGCAAACGCAGGCTAACGGAGGAACACTTCAAAGTGCAGCCTTTTCCTTCGCCCATATGAGGGCATTTTCGCGTGAGGCAAATTCTTCGGCCAATTGGCGATCGCGAATTTCATTCAGCAACTTGCCTAAAGCTGGTCCGGGAATCATGCCGAGCGCGATGAGATCCCGACCAGTAATCAGTGGTTCGAACAAGGCTGGTTGCTCGGCCAGCGCAGCTTGTTCGGTTCTAATGAAATCATAAATATCCAGCTTGCCATGGGAACCCAGGCAATCGATGCGATGCTGCTCTAGTTCCAGCTCAAAGTTCGGCCGCATGATCATCCGCCGCAGAGTGGCTTTGCGCATTTGGGGCGCGTCCTTGAATTGCATGTGATGTCGCACGGTAAAGGCGATTGTGTCGATTTCATCACTTGAAAAACGAAGCCGCGCGAGGATAGACTTCGTCATTGTCGCGCCAACTCTTTCATGACCATAAAAATGAATGCGACCATCTTTGCCGGTCGAAGCGGTTGCAGGCTTGGCGACATCATGCAGTAAAATGGTCCATGGTAATTCCATTGGTGCATCGGGTGGCATTGTGTCGAGCATCAACCGGATGTGGTTATAAACATTACCTTCAGGATGATAGTCAGGCGTTTGCTCACAATCGATAGTAGGCATTAGCTCTGGCAATACGTGCTCGAGGAGACCGCTCTCGCGAAGCAGATCCAATCCGCGCGCGGCGTGCGTTGGCCGGAACAGTTTGAGCAATTCATCGCGAATGCGTTCGGCGCTGACGCTGACGACTTTCGCTGCGTATTCCTGCACGGCTGAAAATGTCATGGGATCTATCTGGAAATCCAGCTGTGCGGCGAAGCGCACGGCGCGCAGAAGGCGCAAATGATCCTCACCAAACCGCTCGGAAGGATCACCGATGGTACGCAACATCCGCGACTTTAGATCTGTTTTGCCACCCACCCAATCGTAGACTTTATTGGTGAGGGGATTGAGAAAAAGGCCATTCACGGTAAAGTCGCGACGACCGGCATCGGTTTGGGCATCGGCAAACTTCACCTCTTTCGGTCGCCGGCCATCCTCGTAATCGCCGTCAGCCCGAAAAGTAGCCACCTCAAATTGATTGCCTGACTCCAACACCATCATTACACCAAAGCTCTTTCCCACGTCGACGGTCTTGGCGAATAATTCCTCCACCTCCTCTGGCTGCGCGCTGGTGGAAATGTCGTAGTCCTCCGGATCCACGCCACGCAATTCATCACGCACACATCCTCCCACGAGAAATGCCTCGTACCCAGCCTCATGAAGGCGCTGGATAATACTGATTGCTGTTTCTCGCGGGGTCATGGCAAAAAAAATGTGCGCCCGCAGGCGCACTCTAGAATCAGTAATTACACTAGGTGCTTCGGCCTAATAATCCGCGTAGCGGGCGGCGAGCATGGCGGAGAATTTTGCGACCTTCATTTTTCGGCGCTTTTTTTCGCTCGGCTTCTCAAAAGCACGGCGGTTACGCACGTCCTTAATGGTGCCTTCACGATCCACTTTCTTTTTCAAGCGCCGGAGCGCGCGTTCCACGGATTCGCCCTTTTTTAGCTTAATTTCAGTCATTTAACCTAATTCATCCCCTAAAATACTTATCGACACCCTCAACCGGATATCTTGTAACGGGTCCGCGAAAGTAACAGGAAAAAACGTGCTGTCAATTTTCAATTCTCTGAAATAACGTAACTTTTCCAACGCAAAGACGTTATATCTGTAGGAAATGGTTTAATCTCAAAAGCCTGTAAGTCATAAAATCCATAATTAAAAAATGAAACTAATCAAATTTTTCATGTCGTTAGCTATTGCCAGCGTGGCAGTGATTTCCAGTGATGCCCAAGAGCGTGGGCGCAGAGACCGTGAAGCAGGCGAAAGAAACGATGATAGGAAATTATTGTCGAAAACCGAAGTCACGAACAAGTATGACCAAAACGGTGATGGAACTCTTGATTACCGTGAGAAGATGAGTTTTCTCCGTAGTCTCAATGAAGATCAGCGTGAGGCATATCGGAAATCATTTTTTCAGGACAACCACAACCGAAGCACTCAAGAAGGTCATCGCGATGCCGATTGGGCTCGTGAAGCTATCGAACGTTTTCGTGGATCCGGTAGCCGGGGCAATCCGCTTGATCCGGAAGCCATCAAGCGTCGTTTTGATTATGCGGTCAAAGAAGGATTAATGACCCGTGAGCAGGCCGAAAAGATGACGGTCGCAGCCAAAAAACGGATGGATGTTGACCAGCGCGGAGGTGATGACCGCCGTGACCGTGGGGCGAGCAATAATGCCCGAGGCTCATCCCGTCAGCAACGAGGAGGGGAAAGTGAGGGCAACAATACGCGAGGCCATGAAAGCCAGTCCCAAGATCGCCAAGACCAAGCCAGAACGGGCTACGAAATAAGACGTAAACGCATTGAGGAAGGCGTGAGGAGTGGCAAAATTAAACGCGAAGATGCGGCCAAGATGCTGGAAGATCTGCGTAAACGCATGGCAGCCGCAAGTCGTGGCGGTGACAACAATGCCCGTACCAATCAGCAACGAGGAGGTGATCGTGGCGATGCTGGTATGGATGCGATCCGCAGACGTATTGAGGAAGGTGTGAGGAGTGGCAAAATTAAACGCGAAGATGCTGGCAAGATGCTGGAAGGACTTCGTAAACGCATGGAATCTGCCAAGCGTGGCGACAACGAGAAGAACAACAGTGCTCGCGGTCGCGGAAACCAATCCAATGACCGCCGCGAAATCGACTGGGAAGCGGTCAAAAGACGGGTAGAGGCCGGAGTCAAGAGCGGCAAGATGAGTCGCGAAGGGGCTAATCGGATTTACGAGGGTCTACGTATACGAATGGAAGCTGCCAAAAGTGGAGGTGATGATAAAAAAGAAGAAAAACAGGATCCGCGCGTGGCAAGGTACAGAGCTACTGAAAGAGAGCTTAATGCGGCAGTAAAAGCCGGAAAACTTTCCGAGGAAGATGCCGAAAAGAAATTAATAGCCGTAAGAAAGCAACTGTGGAGCGACAACACATCACGCAGTACTCAATCTAGAGGCAAAGATGAGAATCGTGGCGGCAGTAAGAGGGACCATCACGACAAGGGAGACCATCACGACAAGAAGGGCCATCACGACAAGGGAGACCATCATGGGAAACAGAATCACATGCATCATCTCAAACAGGCCATCGACCATCTGCGTGCAGCCGGTCGACATGATTTAGCCGAGGAAGTTGAAAAGCGTGTTCATGAATCTCACAATAAACATGAAACCGACAATCAACGTGGTAACCGCGGCCGTGATGAACGCTCTGATCGAGGCGAAGCCATGCGGAGAGCTTGGGAGGAGCGCATGAAACAATGGCGCGAAGCACGTGAACGTGGAAAAGATCGCGATGACGACCATGATAAGAGAGATCGGGGTCGAGGGGAGCGTGATGACCGTGGTGAAGATATGCGCCGAGCCTTGGGCGAATGGATGGAACGAGCTCGTGAAATGCGTGAACGTACCGAAAAGCATTCACGAGGTAGAGGCAATGACCGTGGTCGTGATGAGGAAGAGAATCGTGGACGACGGGGACGGAACCGTGATGATCGCTCTGATCGTGGAGAGGAAATGCGAAAAGCATGGGAAGAACGAATGAAACAATGGCGTGAAGCACGTGAACGTGGAAGAGATCGCGATGACGACCGCGACAGGAGAGATTGGGGGCACCGGGAACGGGATGAGCGCGACGATCGTGGAAACGATATGCGAAAGGCTTTGGAAGAGCGTATGAAGCAATGGCGCGAAACCCACGAACGAGCCGAAAGGGATTCCAGGCGTGGCCCGCAATCAAGAGGTAGACCGCAGTGGGGGCGCAGCGGATCCAGAGGCCCCGGTGTAGGTCGCGGCCCACAAGGACAGGATCGGCGGGGACCCCGTAGACGGTAAACTGATCTAGGTAAATCCTTTTTACACGCCATCAGGTGGAAAACCCGGTGGCTTTTTTTCGTGGGTTCGACCGCTGGCTCTGGTATCAACTGCGAGGTGGATGCGACTGAACAGGAACTGATCGCCGAGGTGCTGGATGGGCATTCGGACAGTTTCGAGCCGTTGGTCGTGAAGTATCAACCGCGCGTCTTTGCCATAGCCCGGCGCTACGCGAGACGCGAGGATGAGGTGGAAGACATCGTCCAGACTGTTTTCATAAAGGCCTACAATAAACTCAACAGCTTTCGTGGCGAAGCTCCCTTCGAGCACTGGCTGATGCGCATGGCGACATTTACCTGCTATGATTTTCTTCGAAAACACCAGCGGAACCGCGAATGGAACGCTACGGATCTTTCAAGTGAGGAGAATGATTGGCTGGAAAACGTGGGTGAAGAATCTACGGTCAAAACCGACCAAGACGCCGCTAAAGCATTGGTAAACAAGCTTTTAGACGGCTTGAAACCGGTTGACCGGCATATTATCATTTTATTGGATCTTGAGGGCAAATCTGTGAAAGAAATCTCGGAGTTGACTAATTTATCCGAATCCAATGTGAAAGTGAAGGCCCATCGGGCTCGAGATAAAATGAAGAAATTGTTAACCCACCTGACCTCTGAAAAATATCTGTAAAAACTGTAACTGGCCCCGGGTAGGGACCGTCTGGATAAATGAACGATGAAGAAGATCGACGCAATTTTGGATGAAATGCTGGCAAAAACGCGGGAAATGCCCGCGGATAACCAAGTACCTTATGCCTTCGAAAAGCGCATTATGGCGCATATAAAGGAGACTTCTAAACCAGTGGCCAATCTGTGGGAACTTTGGGGACATTCGCTGTGGCGCGCCGTGATACCCTGTCTGGCAGTCATGATATTTGTGGCTGTGTGGATAAAGGCCCCCGGCGAGACCACTGGAACATCCGAACCGAAAGTGGGCACTACTCCGACAGTAGCCACCATTGATTCTCCCGCGAAGGAGGATCTGGAGAGCATCGTGATGTTCGTCATAGAACCACAGTCTGACCAGTAAGCCGATGGGCCAATGGAAGGTCATACTGGCCACCCTGCTCATTTTTGGCAGCGGCATAGGGACAGGCGTGTTGCTGAGCAAACGCAATGAGCCAGCTGATGAACCTCACCCCAACGAACCCGGCAAGTTTGCCTCGGCCAATTCGAATGACGATTCGCGCTCACTTCGACCTGTTTTCTTCCGCTCTCCAGGATTTCTGGATCGACACTTGGATTTGACTGAGGCACAGAAGAAGCAGGTTCAATTAGTCATGGAAACCAGCCGGGAGCGTATTCGCGAGCTGAGCACGCCTTTCCGCGACCAGTTGACGGAAGAACAAAAGACCGTACAAAAAGCCTTGCGCGAGATACTCACGCCTGAGCAGGCAAAAAAGTTTGATAATCTGCCCCGCTATCGTTTTCTCAATGGAAAGGCTGAACCGAGTGGACGGCCACCGCGGCGTCACCCGAAGGAACAATAGCACCTCCTGACAAGAACGGATTGCACAAGCCCGAGAAAGCAATTGAAAAACAGCCGACTCCAATCAAAGATGATGAAAATCAAGACGAACTCCGCGACTTGAAGACTTTCTAATTCTCAGGCACACTATTCGGAATGCGCGAGACCTTCCGTGCCTGGCAGGAACAATTTGAAACCTTCGCGCTGGAGGTCATTTTTGGCGAACGCCGCGGCAAGAAAGCTGCGGCAATGCGAGGTGCTCTTTTCTGTCTCTCCAAGGTTTTCCTCATAATCGTCAAGGGACGACGCTGTCTTTATGAAGTTCGCATTATTCGTGATCACCCGCTCGGAGTACAGGTCATTACCGTCGGCAATCTCACTGTCGGCGGCACTGGCAAGACTCCGGTGGTGGAGAAATTCGCGCGACTCCTCACCGACCAAGGACGTAAAGTTGCCATCCTCTCCCGCGGATACCGCTCCAAGCCCCCACCGTTTGTCCAGCAATTGCGGAACAGATTTTCCCTGCAGGAAGATCTTGTACCACCGCGGGTGGTCTCCGATGGTAAAAGTCTTCTGCTTAATTCCGAGGATGCCGGCGACGAGCCCTACATGCTCGCCTCCAACCTTAAGGACGTGGTCGTGCTTGTGGACAAGGATCGCGTCAAGTCCGGGCGTTATGCCATCGAACAATTCGGCTGCGACACGCTGCTGCTTGATGATGGTTTTCAATACTGGAAACTCGCCGGTCGACGGCACGACATTGTGCTCATCGACGCCCAGCAACCATTCGGCAATGAGCAACTCCTTCCTCGCGGCACCTTGCGCGAGCCCATTGGACACCTCAAACGTGCTGACACAATATTTATTACCAAAAGCAATGGTGAATCAGCCGCACTCCGCGCGCGGATCAAGAAGCACAACGCCAAGGCTGGCATCATTGAATGCATGCATTGGCCGCTCTATTTTGAGGATGTGTTCAACCACGACCAGCGCGAGAAGATCAGCTGGCTGAAAGGCAGAAAAGTCGCCACGCTCAGCGGGATTGCACAGCCTGAGAGCTTTGAGCAAAGTCTCGTGGAACAGGGCGCCGAACTCGTCTACACCAAGCGCTTTGCTGATCATCATCGTTTCAATCAGCAGGAGATTCTCAATGTCATCAACCGAGCCAAGAAACGACGCGCCGAAGTAATCATTACCACACAAAAGGATGCCGTACGTTTCCCGAAAATCGATCGCCGTGATCTGCCTATTTACTACATGCGCGTTGAAATAAAAATTCTGAGCGGCGCAAAAGACTTTGACGACTGCGTGCGCAAGATCTGCTTCCGCTAATGGAAACCGTCTATTATCTCATTGCCCGGTGCGTGATCGGCATCGCTTGCTGCTTCCCACTTAAATTTGTTGCTTGGTGCGGCCGACACGCAGGAAGCATTGCCTGGCATCTTGACAATCGCCACCGGAACGTCGCCCTGCAGAACGTTCAAGCCAGCTTCCCGGAAAAAAATGAAAATGAAGTTCGCGAGATCGCACGGGAAAACTTTTGCCGTCTGGGTGAAACCTACGCCAGCATCCTCAAGACCGGCCATATGAAAGAAAACGAGATTTCAAAAATTCTCACCATCGATGGATACGAGGCAATCGAGAATATCCTGAAAGAGAACCCAAAAGAACGCATCATTCTTGCCACAGGCCATTTCGGAAACTTTGAGCTTTTGTCCTGGTTGAGGTTAGGTGCCCCATCTGTAAAGCAATGGATCACCACCTACCGCGGTCTCCACCAGCAAAAATTGACGGAGCTGTTGCTTGATCTTCGAAAAGCCTCTGGGGTTCTGTATTTGGAGCGGCGCAACCAAATGCGACAAATCCAGAAAGCTATGGAACAGCCGGGTATTGTGCTTGGCCTGGTGGCCGATCAGCGACCCCATAGAGGTGGTCTCCGCTTGCGGATGTTCGGTCGAGAGACCTCGGTCAATCCCGCCCCAGCCGTGATGGCCAAACGATATAATTGCCGTCTATTTCCCACAGCCTGTTTCCGTACCGCCCTCGGTCATTGGACCATTGAACTCGGCAAAGAAATCCCAATCTGTACAAACGGTAAACGTCGTAGTACGGATGATATCACGCTCGACATCATCACCGCTCATGAGAAGTATATCAGACGTGATCCCTCAAACTGGTTCTGGGTACATAACCGTTGGAAACCCCAGCCGACATCATGACCACACTGAATGATTAGGCAGAATTACGATTGCCGCAGTTGGAGTCACGCGGCAGACTTCCCTCATGAACCGCCGACAATTTATTGCCACGTCCGCAGCCGTTGCCGCCGCGCCTTCAGCCCTGGCCAAGACTCCTGCTCGTAATCCTTTCTGCGTTTTCACAAAGCCTTTTCAGTCGCTCACCTACGATGAGCTGGCAGATCTCATCGCCGAGTTGGGTTTTAACGGCATTGAAGGCACCATCCGACCCGGCGGCCACATCACGCCTGAGCAAGTGCCCGATGAATTGCCCAAGATGGTCGAGGCTCTTCGCAAACGGAAGCTTGAGCTTACCATCATGGCCTCGGGAATCAATAATGCCGATGACAAGCTCAACATCGAGCAACTTCAGGTGGCTGCCAAGCTGGGAGTAAAGCGCTACCGCATGGGCTATCACAAATACGACCTGAAACAGCCGATCCTGAAACAGATAAATGAACTACGTCCCGTGTTTAAGAATCTCGCGGCACTCAACCAGGAGTTGGGAATCCAGGCTATTTATCAGAATCATTCCGGGAGCAATTACGTTGGCGCGCCCTTATGGGATTTGCACGAGCTCTTCAAGGCACATGACCCGAAGCACCTAGCCGTGGGCTTCGACATGAGCCACGCAACAGCCGAGGGCACACGCGCCTGGCCACTACACGCCAACCTGCTGCGGCCGCGTATCGGTGCGCTGTATGTGAAGAGCTTCCGCTGGGAAAACAACAAGCGCCTGAACTGTGCGTTGGCCGAGGGCATCGTTGATCAAAAGTACCCACGCCAACTCATCAAGAGCGGATTCACTGGCCCCATCAACCTGCATGAGGAATACATCAACCATCGTGATCCAAAGCTCGTGCCACAGCATATTGCAGCAATCAAAAAGGACGTGGCCACAGTGAAGGACTGGCTGGGCTGGGACTAATGATCGCCGTCCTGCAACGGGCCAGTGAGGGCAAGGTCACCGTTGAGGATCGCATCACCGGCGAAATCGACACGGGCCTTGTGATTCTACTCGGCGTGGCAAAGGGCGACTCTGAGAAAGATGCGGATTATCTCACTGACCGCATCGCGGAATTCCGGATTTTCAATGATGAAGATGGCAAAATGAACCTGTCTATTCGTGACGTAAACGGGGCTGCACTGGTGGTCAGCCAGTTTACTCTCGCTGGCGATTGGCGCAAGGGACGACGTCCTAGCTTTACGTCTGCCGCCACCCCAGAAGAAGGCAAACGGCTCTATGAATATTTCTGCGGACAATTGCGCCAACTGGAGGTACAGGTGCAAACGGGAGAATTTGGTGCGAAGATGGACGTAAGCCTGATCAATGATGGACCAGTCACCTTCGTGATGGACAGTCGCAAGCAACCATAACAGGCTGGGCACATGACAGAATCTGAAGACACCGAATTCAATCTTGCCTCGCTGGAAGCCAAGGCCATAGAAGGCGACATTGAGGCACAATATGAAATGAGCGCGCGCCATGCGATCGGTAGAGGTGTTGAACTCGACGACGACGTCGCCGTTGAATGGCTGCAAAAAGCCGCTGCATCAGGGCATTCTCTCGCACAAAACAACTTGGGCGCACGGTACTATTCCGGCGACGGTGTAGATCAGGACTTGAAGCAAGCATATCGTTGTTTCTTTAAGGCGGCCAATCAAGGCGATCGCAAGGCTGGTAAAAACCTCGACTCAATCACTAGGCAATTGACCGAGGAAGATCTTGAAGCGCTCCGTTCTGAAATGGGTGAGACACATTAACCGTGGAGGAACAAATCAAAACAAGAGTTTGTCCACGCTGCACTGATGCACCCCTGACCGAAATCGACTACGCACACGAAAAGGTGGATGTGTGTGATGGATGCGGAGGCATTTACTTCGAGATTGGCGAGATGAGGCACTTGAATCAATTGGTGAATGATTTATCTTTGATGTGAAACTCAAAGAGCAGGAGATAGCGAATATGCCTGATCATGAACGTGATTTCAAACCCTCCTGCCCAAGTTGTTCGACCGAAATGAAACCGCACCAGATCGGCCAAGTCTGGGTAGATCAATGCCCGAAATGCGAGGGGCTGTGGCTGGATCAAGGCGAGATCAGCGCACTGCATGCTTCGCATCGTTTAATACTGCAAAACATCAACCTCTTTCTCCGACTTAGCCAATGACGCGTCACGTGAACAAACGAATGATTCTGACGATCAACCGCATGTGTTGACGACTGGCCGGCGGCTTGGATCCATGTGGCTCCGACAATCTGCTCGAAGGTCGAACGCTGGGATTCGTGGAAGGCATTCATCAAAATGAAATGTTTGGCCAGACGCTTTATTCCCACCCTTTATCATCAAGCGGCCGCATACATGTACTACATCACCAAGGGACACTTGTTTCATGACGGCAACAAACGCACAGGATTGGCTGTTGCGCTGATGTTTCCTGGCTGGAATGGCATTCGCGTGCCCAAACTACCCGAGAAGGATTCCTATCGATTTGTCATCAATGTGGCCTCAAGCCAACAATCGGCGAACGAGGTGATTGAAAAATCTGCCAAGTGGTTTAAGAGCATGACAGAGGATGGTCTGCCACACGGAACATAGAAGAAAGCGGGCTTGCGACACGGGCAATTCGACGTTAGATTTTGATCATGATGCGTGAAGTTATGAAGTCTGGCGTGGGGATATTTATACTGCTTTTGGTTGGCTTGGGTTGTGGCGTAACAAAACCTGCTTGGCTGCCTTGGGGAAATAATCCAGCCCCTGCCACTCTGTCCGGGAACACTGGATCTCCCTCAGAGCAACCGCCAACTCCCCCAACCTCTGCGTTGCCACCAAAAACGCTCAAACCCTCAGAGCAACCGCCAACTCCCCCAACCTCTGCGTTGCCACCAAAAACGCTCAAACCCACAGGGCAACCACCAACTCCCCCAGCCCCTGTATTACCGCCAAGATTTATCAGACCTTCAAATCACAAACAACCTGGAGCAGGAGACGCAATTGCCCAATACAATTTGGCGTTGCAATTGGAGGCGGCTGGAAAACTCCCGGAGGCGGCTGCTTTGTATCAAAAGGCGGCCGATCAAAAACTGCGTGAAGCGGAATACAATGTTGGCTACATGTATGCTCACGGCGAAGGCCTCCCGCAAAGCGATGTCAACGCAGAGCTTTGGTTCCGTAGAGCAGCTGAACAGGGCTTGGATGTCGCGCAACACATGATGGGATTTATTTATGCAGATGGCCGCGGAGTTCCACAAAATTTTGAAAAATCAGTTGACTGGCACCACAAGGCCGCCGAACAGGGCCTTGCTAGTGCACAGTCTCACCTTGGCTACCTCTATGCAGTGGGGGGCAAAATTGTAAAACGCAATCCCACTGAAGCCTGCAAGTGGTTTCTACGTGCGGCGGAAAATGGCGAAGTAGATGCTCAATTTCAGATTGGCGTTTTCTTGGCGCGTGGCGATGGCGTTGAGCAAGACGTGGTGGAAGGATACAAGTGGCTGAACCTTGCGAGCCTGGGCAGTCATGAGGGAGCCAAAACTGCCAGAGCAGAATTGTTAAAGCAGATGCGGCCCGATGCTGTAACGGAGGCGCAGAAGAGGTCCGGTGAATACATTGCCAGACAACGGCAAAAATAGATCAACTCCGCCATGCCCCCATCCCGAAAGGCAATTCTCATCGGGATCGGTCTTATACCCCTATTATTTATCGATGGGTGTGATTCAGGCCGGAATAATTCTGATTCGGATCATGAAAATAAAAAGCTAACGTCTGAACAACCCAACTCAACCAATGCGCCCATTCAACCCGTCCCGACAAGCAATCCACCGGGGAATTCCGATGATCCCTTGTTGAAGGCGATTCGCAACCGAGGCACTCTTAAATCCGCTTTGGAATCCCTTCAGGCCGATGCGACATTCGATTCTGAAGGCAATCTGCTTCGTCTCGGATTGGACAGCCTCCCCGTCACGAACGACGCCTTGGCTGTCATCGCCAAGCAAACCCGGCTGCGAGCACTCTATCTTTTTGATACGAAAATTTCCGATGCCGGTCTGAAGCAGCTCGCAGGCTTGAAGGAATTGAAAATCCTCATGCTTACCGGTTCTTCAGTAACACAGTCCGGAGTAGATCCACTCCAAATGTCTCTGCCTGACTGCCTGATTATTCCCTGATATCATGAAAATCAACCGACGACATGCCATCACCCTTGGAGCTTCCGCATTGGCCGGCTGCGTTACTCCCGGGTATTTTCAAAGAGGCTACATCGATGCCCACAGCCACATCTGGACAACCGATGTAAAACGTTTCCCCCTCGCGCCCGGCCAGACCGCGGAGGACTTGCAGCCGCGTAGTTTCACGGATGACGACCTCATCAAGCTCGGCCTCACCGAGAACGTCACGCGGCACGTCCTCATCTCGCATGGCCTCTACCACGGCTACAACAACGACTATTACACACACGCCGTTGCCAAACATCCTGGAGTCTTTGCCGTGGTGGGTGCATTGAATCCTGCGTTGGGCCAGATTCTCGAGCGCATGCGAGCCAATCGCAAGCTTGGCATCAGTGGCTACCGCATCAAGCCCAACGGCGATGCAAACTGGCTCAAGACCGATGCCATGCAGACCATGTGGAAAACCGGAGCAAGCAACCGAATCGCGATGTGTCCTTTGATTGATCCACAATACATCGCTGGCCTTGACCCAATGTGTAAGCAGTACCCCGACACCACGGTTGTCATCGACCACTGCGCCCGAATCGACACCCAACACGATACCGAACTAGATCACCTTTGCGCCCTCTCAAAACACCCGAATGTTTACGTGAAAGTCTCGGCCTTTTATGCCTTTGGAACAAAGCAACCACCCTACCTGAAGCAGATTCCAAAAATCAAACGCCTCTATGAAACCTACGGCCCACGCCGCCTCATGTGGGCCAGCGACTGCCCATATCAGCTAGAAAATGGGAATACCTACTCCGACTCCATCGCGCTGGTGCGTGATCGTTTGAATTTTCTGAATGCCAATGATAAGGATTGGATTCTACGCCGTACGGCAGAGAAGGTATTCTTCAGTTAGAACGATGATGGTGGCTGAGTCGCTCTAATTTCTCACCCCACAACTTCTGCGCCATCTCGCGCGCAGGCACGAAGGGGCACTTGGGCTTAGGATTCGCAAGCACTGCATCCGTGTGCCGCAAGGCGTACTGCGCCCCGGTGAGCACAACGCCATCCCCCCATTGGCCCTCAAGTTTTTGTGTGGCCTCATCCAAAGCTCCCCAGCGCTCGACATCAGTAGTGCCCCAGAGAGTGGGCTGCATATCCAGCGGCTTGAGGTTCCAGAAACAAATCCGAATCTGCCGCACAGGTTGCGCGTAGCCGACCATAACTTCATCGAAGAGGCCCTCCAGCACCGTGTTAATGGTAGAATTGCGAAACTGCGGATGATTAAAGCGATGGCGCGCGCCAGTCTCGATGAAATCCGTGAAGCGAATCGTGAGGCTCATCTCGCGTGCCTGCAAACCCTCGCGCCGCAACTGCCCGACCATGCGTGTGCTCTCACTGAGGGCAAAGACCAGCGCCGCCTCGTAATCCGGCTCGTCATACGGAAGCGTGGTACTGCTGGATATGGTAGTGCGATCCTTCACCTCAAAAAGCAGCGGCTCGTTCCATTGGCCGTTGGCAAAAAGCCAGAGTTGCTGACCCCAGATACCAAACTTCTGCTTCAGAATGGTAGAGGGCAACTTGGCCACGTCACCAAAAGTGCGTGCGCCAAGCACTGCCAGAGAACGTTCGCGCCGTTTGCCCACACCGGCCAACTCACTCACATGCCGCTCAGCCAGAAATTCCCTTTCGCAATCCGGCGACACCTCCACAAAGCCCGGCTTGGCCGCGCTGGTCGCCAGCTTTGCCATCCACGCACTCCGCCCCAAGCCCGCTGAAACCGGCACACCCACCTCCTTGTGTATCCGCGCGCGCAGCCCATTCACATAATCCACCGCCGTGGTATCACGCCACACGTGCCGACCCATGGTGGTGAGATCGAGAAAGCCCTCGTCAATGGACATTGGCACCAGCGTGGGTGTGTACTGTTCCATGATTTGAAACATCTCCTTGGAAAGCCGCCGATACTCATCGTACTGTGGCCGCGCCAACACGCCGTGCGGGCACACGTGCTTGGCCTTGAAACACGCCATACCCGTGTGAATGCCGAACCGTTTTGCCTCGCGATTGGCGGCAATCACGATGCCATCTCCGCGTCGGCCACCGCCCACCCATACGGGCTTACCCGACAGCGATGCATCCAGCGCCACCTCGCAGCTTGCGAAAAAGGTGTCGCCATCCACATGCAAGATACGACTGGGATGACATGAATACATCGGAATCACACTCAGCTAACGCCTAAAAGCGTATACTGTCAATGTGACCTCGCTGGTGGGACAAAGAGTGTCCGAGGAGGCGATTTCTACCGCTTCAACAACGAATTATGAACTCGACCCGCATCGCATCACCGCTGTGTGGTTAAAAACCGGCCAACCCGCAGAAAATCACTTCTGCTTGCCTTCAATCGCCACCAATAAGATTGCCGCGGCAATTCCCAAACGCCGGTCCAAAAGGCCCTGCTGATCCATGGAATAATCCAATGTCACCTTACTGACAAAGGGATTGAAATTTCGTTTGAAACGGCAAACAGGCACTCCACCAAGATCTCCATTATATTCCTGAGGGATCAATGGTCCCAAGGGAAGAAACCTTCTTATCAGAGCCATGGTCGTGCTGTCTTCTTGGATCAATCCAACCTCCTGCCCTCCAGGGTTTAAAAATACCCACTCATCTCTAATAATCGATTTAAGTCCCTTTCGCCTTAAACTGCCAATATGTACGCCGCCTTGCTGAGGATCATGCACTTGATAGGTAGCCCCAATATCGAGGATTTGATCTGTCCTAATCGTCAACAATTCTGACCGCATATCCTCGCCTGTATAAACGCGAATATCTTCTTTCAGCTTGAACGCCTTTTGTTTTGAATAAAAAGCCACATTACCGCTGGCATCATAAATGTGGAAAGCCGCACCAAACAGCTTGAATATTTTTTGGCGGACGAGATAGGTGTTATGCTGGAATTGATCGAGCAGAACAGGAGGCGCATCACTACTCATGCTTATCATCGTATGGAATTTAGTATTAAGTGTAAATAAATAATTATTTATCCACTCAATAGACATCGATCTATCGGTGTTTGTGTTTGGATTTAAAAACCATAAATCCACTACTGACGTTAAAGAGCTACTCAGTGCGGTCGGACAATTCGATTCGCCGCATTGACAATCCATCCCGATTCGCCACCCTTTCCCCATGAACCGCCGGACTTTTCTTGCTGCTAGTTCCTCGGCAATTGCTTTTCCTTATATCGGTCGCTCAGCGAGTAAAGAACTTCGCGTGGGTGTCATCGGCCATACCGGCAGAGGCAATTATGGTCACGGGATAGATACTGTCTGGATGAATGTGCCTGACACGGAGATCGTGGCGGTGGCCGATGCCAATGAAGTCGGCCTGGCCAATGCCAAAAAGAGGCTCAAGATCAACAAAGGCTTTAGTGATTACTGTGCGATGCTCAAGAAAACTCGGCCTGACATCGTGGCGGTTTGCCCGCGCCACGCCGACCAGCATCATGACATGTCTCTTGCCGCCATTGAGGCAGGCGTAAAGGGGATTTACATCGAGAAACCCTTTGTACGTACGCCGGCGGAAGCAGATTCGCTCATTGCTGCCTGCAAAAAACACAACGCCAAGCTGGCGATAGCCCATCGCAATCGTTATCATCCGCTACTGAAGGTCATCGATAAGTATCTGGCCGATGGCAAGCTCGGCAAGGTGCTGGAGATTCGCGGGCGCGGCAAGGGCGACCGACGGGGCGGTGATGAAGATCTCTGGGTGCTGGGGTCGCACGTGCTTAATCTTGTCCACTACTTCGGTGGCGCGCCCAAAAATTGCTCCGCGCGAATGCTCAAAAATGGCAAACCCGTCACTGCCGCCGATGTAAAGGAAGGCAACGAAGGTCTAGGCCCCTTGGCCAGCAACGAACTGCATGCCCGCTACGAGATGGAGCGTGGCTTTATTGCCTACTTCGATTCCATAGCCAATGACACCACGCAGAACCATGGCTTCGGCCTGCACATAATCGGTAGTAAAGGCATAATTGCCATCCGCAACGATCGCCATCCGCTGGCGCACCTGGGGCCCGGCAACCCATTTGGCCCCACGGCAGAATCGCGCCCCTGGATGCCCTTCAACACACCCGGTCCCGGCAAAGATGAGCCGGACATGAAGGTGATTGACGAGCTTGTCCATCACGTTACGGCCGCCAAGGATCTGGTGGTCGCCATTCGCAAGGACCGCGAGCCGCTTTGCAACGTGCATGAAGGGGCGATGACAGTGGAAATGATCTGCAGCGTGTTTGAATCACATCGGCAAGGTGGCAAGGCCGTTGCCATCCCACTCAAGGAACGGGGGAATGCCTTGGCAAAATTGAAGTGATTGTAATTGGAAAATAGCGCTTGCCATAAATAACACACCTGCCTGAATTGAGACATGAGCACTTTTCGCCTGACTGTTTTGTTGGCTGCAGTGGCAAGTGTTTTGGAATGCTTGTTACATACCGCCTCGAGAACTGGATAGCAAGCCAACAGCAAAGATCACTCCCATGAATCGGCTCTCCACCATGACTTTGCTGACCAGCTTGCTCCTTTGGTCAACGATCCTGCCCGCCCAGGAAAAAGTCTCCTTTGAGAAAGAGATTGTCCCGCTGCTGGCCAAGCGTTGTCTAGAGTGCCACAACACCCGTGACGTCAAGGGAGGCCTCGATCTGTCCAGTCGCAAGACGACTTTGCAGGGTGGAGACTCGGGCCACGTCATCACTGCCGGCAAGGTGGCCGACAGCCCACTGATCGAACGCCTGGTGGCGGGTGAAATGCCACCCAAGTCCCGCGGACAGCCTCAGAAACTGCCGGCCAGCGAAATTGCCCTGCTGACACGCTGGATTACCGAAGGTGCCCAGTGGCGAGCAGGCCGCAAGATTGACATCTACGAAAAAACAACCGATGTGCGCGGTGGTCTTGACTGGTGGTCTTTGCAACCGGTCAAACGACCTGCAGTCCCTCGGGTTCGTCAGTCTGAGCGGGTTAGTAATCCCATTGACGCTTTCATTCTGGACCGACTGGAAAAGCGCAACCTCAAGCCGGCACCATTGGCCGACAAGCGGACCCTCATTCGCCGCACTTACTTTGACCTGCTGGGCCTGCCGCCTACCTCCGAACAAGTTGTGGCTTTTGTCAAAAACACCAAGCCCGAGGCCTACGAACAGTTGCTCGACCAATTACTCGCTTCCAAGCATTACGGCGAACGCTGGGCCCGCTACTGGCTCGACCTAGTCCGCTTTGCCGAAACGTGCGGCTACGAGCGGGACCAGTTAAAACCAAACATCTGGCGTTACCGAGACTGGGTGGTCAACGCCTTCAATAGCGACATGCCTTACGACCGGTTCGTAACCGACCAGCTGGCCGGCGACGAAGTTCCCTATCGCGATGAACAATCGGTCATCGCCACCGGCATGATTCGAGCCGGCACCTGGAACGATGAACCAAACGACTCGGCCGACTATCTTTACACACGCCTGGAAGACATGGTCCACACGACGACCTCAGCCTTCATTGGCCTAACCGTAAAATGCGCGCGATGTCACGATCACAAGTTTGATCCCATCCGCCAGACCGATTACTATCGAACAGCCAGTATTTTTTGGGCTGGTTACATCGGGCAAGGAAACCTGGGCGGCCCGAGCAAGAAACAGCTTGGACTGGACGTGTTTGGCTGGACCGACAAAGGCCGCACGGCCGAGCCGATTCGCCTGCTTATCAAGGGGGAACGCCATCAACCAGGTGACATAATTGAACCGGCCACGCTTTCCTCGATCCCAGCCTTGGAAAAAAAGCTCGCCCCCCCGCCGGCAGAAAGCAAGACAACCCACCGTCGCCTGCAATTCGCCCAGTGGATTACCCGGCCCGATCATCCGCTCACAGCCCGCGTGATGGTCAATCGCCTCTGGCTTCACCATTTTGGCC
>CBFHWX010000013.1:0-39173 GCA_965659445.1 Limisphaerales bacterium
CTCCACGGGTGAAATAAAAAAGCGGACCAAGCATGGCCCGCTCGTGAAAACTTCGCTTAAAAACTCTACTTGGCCTCAATCCGATAGATGCGACCCTTGCCCTCGAAGCCGAGCATATACTGCTCTCCAGCCTGATCCTCTGCAAAGCTCGCGACAAAACGGATCGGGTTTGGGCCTACTACCTGACAGTACTCAGTTACCTTTCCACCACTCTGACGAAACGCCCAGATTGTGCCGGTCTTGTAGTCGCCATACACGTAAGCGCCACGCAATGCGGGGATATTCTTTCCACGGTAAACATAGCCCCCTGTGATACTTAGACCATGTCCATGTTTGTTGAATTTTGATTTTTCCGCTTGAGCTGGAGAATGTGGATATTCAATTACTGGATCCAAAAGCTTCTCTGGATTCTTAATCTTACTGGGGGTGATTTTAGAGCGGGACTTACTGCTTAAACTCTCGTGAAACCCCTCACGTGTCCGCCACCCATAATTGCCACCTTTTACGATCAGGTTCACCTCTTCCCAATAATCCTGACCCACATCAGCTGCCCAAAAATTACCGGTTTCTCGGTCAAAACTCATCCGCCAAACATTGCGCAAGCCGTAGGCCCAAATCTCGCCGCGCGCGCCTTTACGATTCACGAACGGATTATCCTTCGGGATTCCGTAAGGCCTGCCATCAGTGGCTTTATCGACATCAATGCGCATAATGGTTCCCCGTAGGGTTGAAAGATTCTGGCCGTTATCGTGAGGATCTTCCCTTGCACCACCATCGCCGTGTGTGATGTAAAGTTTTCCATCCGGCCCAAAGATAATACAACCGCCGTCATGGTTCCAAAACGGCCTCTCAATCGTCAGTAACTTCCGTTCGGTTTTGAGATCAATTGTCCCTCCCTTTCCAACACGAAACTCACTCACAACGCTCCGCAGTGGCTTATGCGCCGAATAAAAAGCATAAAACTTGCCGTTACTAGCAAACTTCGGATGGAGCGCCATGCCAAGCAGACCCTCCTCATCTTTCACATACGGCTTGCGTTTCTCGATGTCAAAAAAGAGCGTAGTCGATTTGCCGTTGGCGTTCTTCGGAAGGAGGTGCACCTTACCCCGTTGCTCCAGCAGGAAGGTGCGGCCATCAGGCAATTGTTCCATCCAAAGCGGCCGCTTAAACTTGAGGTTGGGATAGGCATTCACCAGCTTGAGCTGCGGAATCTCAGCTAAAACGGTGAAGGAAATCGCCAGCGCAAACAGCGCCGACACCATTCGGGTGACGGAATAAACGGGTTTCATCGCGGCGATTCAACGCCGTGTCGCAACAGTTGTCAATCCCAGGCCAAACGCCAAAGCACCGCAACCAGTTCGCCCGTGCCGGCGACAAGCACCGGCAACCCCAACGGCCAAGGCCCTGCCAACAGCAATGCCATCCCTACCCCTACCAATCCGGCGGGGACCAACGGAAAGTTAAATAAGTTATTCATAACATCTACAGCCTAAACCATCATGTTGGACATTTACTGTCCAAGCAGAAACTCAACCAAAAGCCCTTTGCGTGAGTTCACCGGTAATGCTAGGGTTGCGGCATGAAAATGACCTTGTTTTTGTGGCTTGCCGTGGCTGTTTCCCTGACGGCTGCGGAGCCTCGCTATCAACTACGCAGTCTCATCCAGGAGGATGGCTCACTATTGCACATTCGAATGGATACGCAGACAGGCAAAACGTGGAGGCTTGAGCGCATGTTGATAAACCGCCTGTGGACTAGCCAGAAAGGTAAAGCCACGGCAAAAAAACTCGGTGATATAAAGCTGCCACAAGTCAGGGCGATGAATGCCTTCACGCTGGCGGAAACAATCAACGTTCTGGATGCCAACATTAAGAAGGCCAATGACGGCATGGCAGTGCCGATCATATTCCTGGTGCCAGTCGCTGATCCAGCAGTGCCCCGTGACAAGGCCGAGGAACGCATTGTGCCTCCGGCCCGACCCTATGGGACCGGCCCAGTGGGTTTAGATCCCAACACGGGTCTTCCATTCCGCCCACGCGACCCCAATGGGCAACCGAATATTCATGGCGACATTGGAAGGCCTTCAGGATTTCCTGACAATCCCATTCCTCAACAGCCACCCGTACGCGGTCCCAACGGCATTTTAATTGATCCCACCACCGGACTGCCCTTGGGGCAAAGGTTACCTAGGACTGGACCCGATGGCTTGCCGAACATTCCCGGTCGAGGCTTCCATCAAATAAATCGCTTAGGCACGCCCGATGCCAACACCATCCGGATTCGCGGCCTGAAGCAGGAGTTGAAACATCAAACGGTACTGGGACTTTTGACTGTTCTACTGAATTCGGTCGACACGCCACTGCGTTGCGTGATTGATGTGGATATGATTTATTTCGTGCCTGAGGTCGCCACCGTCAATTTGCGCGGCGGAAAAACTGCACGCCCGGAGTACGAGGAAAACTGGGTGGAGATTGGCGAGAAAAAGGGCGAATAGCCAATCGCCGAATTTTCATGCGAACAAGTCGGCGTTGAACGACGCTCGTGGCAGTGGTTCATTAGCCGCACGAGGATTCAACTTGAACGACTGGAATATTCAATCGCGTGGGCATCAGTGCCACAAGTGTGAACAGCCTTTTGAGGACAGGACGGGCTATCACACGGTCCTCGCCCACGAGCATCACGAGTATGCGCGGATGGATTTATGCGAGACGTGTTGGGCAAGGGCACACGATGAAGGCATGGCCGAGCGCAAAGGATTTATTTCCCACTGGCAGGGCACTTATGAGGCCCCACCGCCGGTACAACCCGATGCCATCCAGAAAGCCACCGCCGAGGGCTTGCTTCGCAAGCTGTTGGAAACCGGTGATAAACGTTGGCGCGAGGCCAGTTATATCCTCGCTGTGATGCTCGAGCGCAAGCGCATCCTCAAGGTTAAGGAGCAAATCAAGGAGGAAGACGGCCGTGTGTTTGTGTATGAGCAGCCAAAGAGCGGTGACTTGTTCACCATCCCTGATCCCAACCTAAAAATGGAGGAGCTTGAGCAGGTGCAGATCGAGGTGGCTGCGCTGCTAGAACACGGACTTCCGATCGAAGGCGAGGAATGGCCTCCGATCCCAGATGAACCAAAAACAGACACGGCGAATGAAGAAGAAACCACGCCCAAGGCAGAAGCTGTTTCCTGATGTGCCATGCCCAGTCGCAGTCCATTCCAAAAACGGCTGGACTACAGCTTCAAAAAACCTGAACTGCTTGAGCTTGCCCTCACTCATCCCTCGGCAAATCACGAGCAGAGCAAAACGATCAACAACAACCAACGGCTAGAGTTTCTGGGCGACGCCGTACTGCAAATGATTATCAGCGCGGAATTATACCGGCATTTCCCCACTCGCGACGAAGGGATACTCTCCAAGGTGCGCGCGCAGATGGTCAACCGGAACGCGCTGGCGGAACAGGCTGTGCAAATCAAGCTTGGAAAAGAACTGGTGCTCAGTCGCGGCGAAGAGCGCAATGGTGGTCGTGAACGTGCCACGGCATTGGCGGATGCTTTTGAATCAGTGGTAGGTGCGATCTATCTTGATGGCGGGTTTATGAAGGTGAGAAAGTTCATCCTGACACAATTTTCAGAACGGTTTGAAGGTGTCGATGCCGGTCGACATGTTGGCAATCCCAAGGGGGAATTACAGGAAATTCTTCAAGGCAAGAGCGCGGTCGCTCCGGAGTACCGGTTGCTTGATTCGAGGGGGCCCGATCACGATCGCTCCTTCGAGTGTTCTGTGCGACACATTGGCCATGAGCTGGCGCGCGGCTCCGGCAAAAGCAAAAAGACAGCCGAGACCGATGCTGCAACCAAGGCCATAAATCTGCTCCGGTCCAAGAGCAAAGCATAGGTATATAGGCCTTTGAAATTGACCCGAGTAGCGGGCTCCATTATGCTGCCGGTACATTTTTTACAATGGCTAACAGCAAATTTCAGAACAATTATCTAATCCCCCACGTGGTGGAGCAAACTAGCCGAGGCGAACGCGGTTACGACATTTATTCCCGTTTGCTAGTAGATCGCATCATCTTTCTTGGAACGGCCATTGATGACAACGTGGCCAATGCCGTGATTGCTCAGTTGCTGTTTCTGCAAATGTCTGATCCGAAGAAGGATGTCCACATCTATGTCAATTCACCTGGCGGACACGTGTCGGCCGGCCTCGCGGTGTATGACACCATGCAATTTCTAACGTGCGACGTGAACACCTACTGCATCGGCCAAGCCGCAAGCATGGGTGCGGTACTGCTTGCAGGCGGCACAAAAGGCAAACGGTTTGCCCTGCCTAATGCAAACATCATGATCCATCAGGTGTTAGGAGGAGCGCAGGGACAAGCCACGGACATGGAGATTCACGTCAAACACATGCTCGATCTGAAAAAGACGCTCACGGAAATTCTCTCCAAGCATACCGGAAAACCCTACGAGGAGGTTTTTCAAGCCTGTGAACGTGATCATTTTCTGAGTGCCGAGGAAGCCAGAAAATTCGGTCTCGTTGATGAAGTGGTCACCTCCCGAACGGATGTGCCCACCCTGCCGGATAAATCCGCCATCAAGGAGAAGTAACCATGGCCCGTCCGCGCAATCTCACACTCTGTAGCTTTTGCGGCAAATCGCACGCAGAAGTCCGCAAGCTAGTGTCCGGACCGGGCGTATACATCTGCGATGGTTGTGTGGAAACTTTTAAGCAGGTGCTTGATAAGGAACTGGCTATCGATAAAACCAAAGTGACTCCTGAGCTTTCCGTCAAGCTGCCCTCCGAGATTAAGGCGGAACTGGATCGTCATTGCATCGGGCAGGACGAAGCCAAAAAGACACTCGCAGTGGCGGTGCACAACCACTACAAGCGAATTCTCCACGAAACTGCTGATGCTAAAACCGATGCACGCTCTCCACATTCCGAGGTGGAAATCGAAAAGACCAACATCATGCTCATCGGCTCCACCGGCACGGGCAAGACGTTGCTCGCCCGTACGCTAGCAAACGTCCTCGATGTGCCATTCGCCATCGCTGATGCCACCACGCTCACCGAAGCTGGTTATGTAGGTGAAGATGTGGAGAATATAATTCTGCGTCTGTTGCAATCCGCTGATTACGATGTGAAGCGCGCCGAGATGGGCATAATCTACATCGACGAGATCGACAAAATTACGCGCCGCACTGAGAATGTTTCCATCACGCGCGATGTCTCCGGAGAAGGCGTCCAGCAGGCACTGTTAAAAATTCTTGAGGGCACCATATGCAATGTCCCGCCCCAAGGCGGCCGCAAACATCCACAGCAGGAATATATTCGTGTGGACACGCGCAACATCCTTTTCGTATGTGGGGGCGCATTTGTCGATCTCGACAAGATCATCCAACGACGCCTCGGCAATCACATGCTCGGCTTCGGTGCGATGGAAGAACAACTTGAAGCAATACAAAAAGGTCGTGACGCTCTCAACTATGTGGAGCCTGAGGATCTTCTCAGCTTTGGCTTCATCCCGGAATTTATTGGACGCCTGCCGATGACCACTGTCCTGACTGAGCTTACCGAGGATCAGTTGGTTGCTATTCTCACTGACACTCGGAACGCGCTTACCAAGCAGTACAAGAAGCTACTTTGGCTCGAAGGTGTGGAACTGGAATTTACACGCGACGCCCTGCACGAACTCGCCGCCCAAGCCATCAAGAAAGGCACCGGCGCGCGTGCCTTACGGGGCCAGCTCGAGCGCTTGATGCTAGATCTCATGTACGAGATTCCCGGCAATAACGATATCGAGACCGTGAAAATCACCCGTGGCGCCGCGCAGGGCAAAAGCAAGCCAGTGCTGCGCCGCAAACCCAAACAGGCCGCAGCGTAATCTCGTACTGCCGCGCAAGTTGCTTGCCGGCGCGGGCGCGTTCTTCACTTATGACTGATTACAGCTCCAGTTCCCATCATGTTGCCGACCATGTGAGAGGCGTACCGCCATCGGGTATCCGCGAGTTTTTTGAACTAGTCCAAGACCAGCCGGATGTCCTTTCGCTAGGCATCGGCGAACCGGATTTTGCCACACCTTGGCACATTCGCGAGGCAGCAATCTTTGCACTCGAACGCGGCAAGACCAACTACACCTCCAACCTCGGTCTGCTCAAGTTACGGGAGGCGATCGGCGGTTATGTCGAAAATCACTTCGGTCCAACCTACGATCCAAATGAAGAGATTCTCATCACCGTCGGCGTCAGTGAAGCGCTTGATCTCGCCCTGCGCGCAATGACCAATCCCGGTGATGAAATCATCTACCACGAGCCCTGTTATGTGAGCTATTCCCCCTCCATTACACTAGCCCACGGCGTGGCCATTCCAGTAGCTTGCCGGGCTGAGGAGCAATTCAGCGTCACCGACACGGCCATCGCAAAGGCGATTACAAAAAAAAGCAAAGTGCTCGTGCTTAATTTTCCCACTAACCCCACCGGTGGCACAATGACTCTCGAGGCACTGCAGCCCATTGCCAAGCTCGCCGTGCAACATGATCTTATCGTGATCGCCGATGAGATTTATTCGGAACTTACATTCGAGGGTGCGCATGTGAGCATTGCAACCCTGCCTGGTATGAAAGAGCGCACGATTTTTCTACACGGATTTTCCAAGGCATATGCGATGACCGGGTTCCGGTTGGGTTTTGCCTGTGGCCCCGCCGGGTTGATTCACGCGATGACGCGTATCCACCAATACTCAATGTTATGCGCAAGTATCATCAGTCAGGAAGCTGCACTGGAGGCTATCCAAAACGGAGAAGGGCCGATGATGGAGATGCGCGAGGAATATCGCCAACGCCGCAACTTCATGGTTAACTCCCTTAACGAAATAGGGCTCAACTGTCATCTGCCTCGAGGCTCATTCTACGCTTTTCCGAGTGTGCAATCGACCGGTTTATCCTCGAAAGAATTTGCCATGCAACTGCTTCAGGCAGAGAACGTGGCCGCCGTACCCGGCAGCGCCTTCGGTTACTGCGGCGAGGGCTTCATCCGCTGTTGTTTTGCGGCAAGCTTTGAGAAAATTGAGCAAGCCATGGAACGGACGGCGCGTTTTGTAACTGCAACAAAAAAGGGCTGAGTTCCCCCAACCCTGCTTCATAGGTTTCTTGGATTCTACCGGAGCAACTGCTTTTCCAGATAATGTACAGTCTGGCGCACGTTGGCATCGATTTCCATGCGATCCTTCACCAAACGGCAGGCATGCAGCACGGTACCATGATCACGTCCACCGAAGGCCTCGCCAATAGCACTTAATGAATGCTCCGTAAGCTGGCGGGAGAGGAACATGGCGATCTGGCGCGGAAACGCAATGTTCTCCGGTCGTCGCTTGCTGGTCATGTCCGCCATGCGCAGGTCAAACTTCTCAGCCACCTTCTTCTGAATCACCTCCATTGTGATGGTGTGGCGACCCTCTTCCTGTAGAATCTCGCGCAATAGGTTCTCAACAACATCGTTAGTGAGTTCCTTACCAGTAAGATGCGCATAAGAGGCCACTCTGATCAGCGCACCCTCCAGGCGACGGATATTAGTACGGATACGGTTCGCAAGAAAAGTAAGCACTTCCTCCGGAATCTCCACTCCCATACTCTTGACCTTGTTGCCAAGGATGGCGAGGCGAGTTTCCACATCAGGCGGCTGAAGATCGGTCACCAAGCCCCACTCAAAACGACTCACTAGGCGATGCTCAAGATTTTGAATTTCACTGGCTGGCCGATCACAGGTCAGCACGACTTGCTTGTTGGCCTCATGCAGCGTGTTGAATGTGTGGAAAAACTCCTCCTGAATCCGCTCCTTGCCTGCAAGGAACTGGATATCATCAATTAACAGCACGTCGGTCTGACGGTATTTTTTGCGGAATTTCACCAGCTGATTCTCCTGAATCGCGGCAATGTACTCGTTGGTGAATTTCTCGGAGGACACATAGGAAACCTTGGCAGTTTTCTTGGTGGCCACCACGTGTTGACCCACCGCATGCAACAAGTGTGTTTTGCCGAGGCCTGTACCACCGTACAGAAAGAGCGGGTTGTATGCCTTACCGGGTTGTTGCGCCACCGCCATGGCAGCGGCGTGAGCAAAGCTATTATTGTTGCCCACCACAAAAGTTTCAAACGTGTTGCGTGGGTTGAAAATCAGGTCGCCTTCATTTACCTTTCTACCAACTGCCGCTTTCTTGCCCCGTGTGGACTTGGTAGGAGTCGTCGCAACGCCATTACCTTCGGCCACCTTGAATTTAATTTTCAATTTCCGACCGGTTGCCTGTACTAATGCATCCTGCAACAACTCCAGATAGTTATCCTTAAGCCAAACCTCAGAAAATTCATTCGGCACCTCCAAGGTGATTGAGGATTGGTTAACTGACAAGGGCTGCACTGCGGAAAACCAAAGGTTGTACGTCTCGGTGTTAAGCAGTGTGCGGATTTGCTTCGTAGTTTTCGTCCAAATTTTATCTACTGTCGCCGCCATCGTTTTTGTTTAAAGAGCTAAAGGTTCAAATTACTTTTCGTTTAACTGTCCGGTTTTCTTCCAGCATGAGCCAAAAGCCCCGGGTCTAGCTAATCACTTCGGAACAGTAAGAATTCACCATAACGTCCACAGGCAAATCCGACATCTATTCCGCCGACATAACATCCCAGCACGGAGCGGCAACGCTCTGTTTCGCCGGGACGTGGGGGAATGTGTAGGCTAACGGATCCGCCGTTTCCACGCCAAGCTATTAACTTTTGTTCACTCATTGTTCACACAATGCCTTGGTGCTTGACAATTACCCAGCACTCATCGAACACCGCATCTCTTATTTTCATAACCCTATCCATTATTTTTTAATGTTAAATACATAATAAAATAAATACTAGGCTTGAATGGCTTAATAATAGAACCGATGCGCTTCATTTACTTACAGGTTGTGCGCCAATTCTAACGACCTATTCACTCGTGGCAACCGCGAATCGATTATTTCTAAAAATAAATGTATTTTTTTTTGTTAGATTTGAAATTGACATCTTCGATTGCATTCTCGACACGACCCCGTTTGCCCCGCTAAATCATCCCGCCGATGGGCTGGATCTATCGTAACTGCCTCCGCACCCTGCTTTTCCAACAGGAATCTGAAGCCGCGCACAACCGCGTTCTAAAGGGGCTTTCAATTGCCGGCAGATTCCCAGTGCTCCCCATGCTCACTGACTGCTTGTATGGCGCCCCTGATTTGCCCGTAGAATTCGCTGGTTTACAATTCTCCAACCCCATTGGCCTGGCTGCTGGAATGGATAAATCCGCCGCTGCCGTGCCGATGTGGGAACGACTCGGATTTGGCTTTACCGAGCTGGGCGGCGTCACGCGGCACGCCCAACCGGGCAATGATACCCCCCGAATGTTCCGTGCCGCCGCCGACCGAGCCCTAGTCAATCGCATGGGATTCAATAACCCCGGTGCAGAAGCGTTTGCCAACAGTTTGAGCAAATGGCGGGCACGCGATAATTGGCCCAACCATCCCATCGGGATCAACTTGGGCAAATCAAAAATCACACCGCTTGAGAAGGCCGCCGAAGACTACGCGTTTTCTTTCCGTACCTTGCAAGAGTTGGCGGATTTTTTTGTCGTCAACGTCAGCTCCCCCAACACACCCAATTTACGCAAGTTGCAGGACAAATCGGCACTTGATGAAATTCTTAAAACACTACGCACTGTGAATTCCGAAAAACCATTACTGATCAAGATTGCGCCAGATCTCACCCCCAAAGCGATTGACGATGTTCTGGACTTGACCACAAGCCATTCGCTTGCCGGCATCGTGGCCACCAACACCACTATCGAACGGCCAGACACGAACGATGCACAGTGCAAAAAAACCTATACCGAGACTGGCGGGCTCAGTGGCGCGCCTTTGTGTCAACGCAGTACCGAAATCATCGCGCATATTCATAAGCAAACAAGCGGGAAGCTGCCTATCATCGGCGTAGGTGGCATCTTCACAGTGGAGGATGCGTGGGGAAAAATCACTGCGGGCGCGAGCCTCCTTCAAGTATACACAGGGCTCGTCTACGAAGGCCCATCCATCGCTGGTGACATCGTACGCGGCTTGATTTCCAGAATGGAAAAAGAGGGGGTGCTTTCTTTAGAAGAAGTAGTGGGCTCTGCGAATTAACTGTTCCGCTGTTCTTCCACCAACGCAATAATCCGCGTGCTCGTGTCCTCGGGTGTTTCTCCGGAGTTATTAATCACCATTGCACCCTCGGGAATCACCAGCGGCGCGTCCTCACGTGTACTGTCGCGCTCATCTCGCGCCGCAAGATTTTCCTGCACCCCATCGGCATCACGCCTTGCCTGCCGTACCTCGGCCGAGGCATCCATGAAAAACTTGTACGGTGTTTCAGGGAAAATATTAGATCCGATGTCGCGACCCTCCATCACAAGGTTCCCAAATTTCACACAAGACCGCTGCCTTTCCTTCATCCAATCACGCACAAATGGCACGGTGGCCACATGCGATACCGCGGCGCTGGTTTCGGCAGTACGTATTTCCTGCTCAGGAAAACACCCATCGACCTCAAGCCAAACGCGGTTTTCCAAGCATACCAATTCCGCATTCCAATCACGACACAACATTGCCACCGCTTCGGCATTCATCACATCCACGCCCTTTTGCAGCGCGTGCCACGCGAGCGTCCGATACATTGCTCCGGTGTCCACGTAGACATAGCCGAGCTGCGCCGAGATAAGCTTGGCATTGGTGCTCTTGCCGCTGGCACTTGGGCCGTCGATGGTGATTACAATTGGCTCATTCATTATGATGCAAATAAATCGTCGCCCGTGAGCGTGTTCCCGTCGACATCGTTTATCAAAACCCCCAAGCCCACCGGTGGGTCAGCAGCGATTTTCTGAAAGAAACTTGGAAATGTTTTTTTTACGCAGCCAGGATTGTGCAGTCGCATGCCGGGAACTTTCAATCCGAGCAAGGCAAAGCACATGGCCATGCGATGATCTTGGTACGTCTCAATTTCCGCACCATGCAATTCTGGCGAGGGCATAATATGCAGCGTGTCGTCTTCCTCGATGACCTTTGCGCCGCACTTGGTGAGCTCCGTGCGGAGCGCTTCAACTCGCTCACATTCCTGTACGCGCAATCGACCAAGGTCGGTGAAACTCATGGGCCGATCTGCCAACGGCGCGAGAATAATCGCCGTCATGATGCTGTCACCAAGATCCTTTTGGCGCGACACCTCTCGCGGTTGAGAGAGGAAGCGCGGAAACTGCGTATCGATTTGCCAACCGGTCAGCGGCCAGTCCGTCACTTCCACGCCTTCATGAATGCAGTTCACACCCCAAAAATAACTCCCACTGGAGGCGTCCGGCTCAATTGCAAATTCACCTCCACCACTGGGAAACGCCTCGATGAGCTCCTGTGTCATCTGTACATACGGCGCCTCGTTGTAGTCATCTGAAAAATCAACAATCCATTTTCCCGCCCCAGCTGAAAGCAACAGTGCACTCGCAAACTGTGAGCTGTCTTGCAGGCTCACGGTGCAAGCCGCCTCAAGAGGACCGCTGCCGTGAATGACCGCTGGTAATTTATCGTTTTCCGAATCGATCTGATAACCCAATCGTCGCAATGCACGAAAAAGCTCACCTTGCGGCCGTTCGTGCATTCGATTCACACCTTGCAGTCGGACAGCTCCATCGCCAAGACAAACCATTGCTGCCAGAAATCGCGCCGCCGTGCCGGCGTTGCCCACAGAGATTTCCTCCGGCGCATGGGGAATACGACCGCCCAAACCCTGCACAGTGATTGTACGGTTGCACGACTCGCCCGGGTCCTGCTCGACCTCCACAGCAAATCCCAGCGACTGTAGTGCCACCACCATGATTTGTGTGTCTTCACTCCATAAAGCTCCGGTGAGGGTCACTTCACCATCGCCCAGCGCGGCAAGGATGAGCGCGCGGTTGGTGATACTCTTGGAGCCGGGTACGGTCACATTGGCGATCACCGGCCCGGCGAGCGGCACAATCTCGATGAGATCAGGCAGAGCCATTACTCGTTTTCCAAACCTTTCAGCCAACCGTCACGCCGCATTTGACCTTTGCTGAAAAAGGCCTCCAACTGCGCGGCATTCCCGGTGCGTAACGCAGCCTGTAATTCCTCCAGTTCATTTTGCACACCATCGATCGAGACGGCAATGGCCTCGGCGTTAGTTATAGCAATGTCACGCCAGAGCTCCGGCGAGCCGGAGGCTAGGCGAGTGGTATCATGGAAACCTGTGCCCAGAAACGCTGCTTCCTCCTCACGCAGTTGCCCTAGCACTGTATTTACCAAGGAGGTGGCAAGTACATGTGGCAAATGGCTCGTGCGCGCGACAATCATATCATGTGCCCCGGCTGAGAGACTAACCACGCGACTACCAAGTGCTTTCCAGAATTGAGTAACCAACTCCAAAGCGTTTGCGTTGGTGGAATCGGTGGGGGTCACCGCGCACACTGCTCCTTCAAGCAAATCACCGCGCGCATGAACCACTCCGACCTTTTCCGAGCCACACAGGGGATGACTACCCACATAACGTGACAACACCGGCTCCACCTCCCGTACCACACTCGCCTTCACACTGCCCACATCGGTGATGACGGCTTCAGCTGAGAGGTATGGCTGAATCCGTTTTGCCAATTCGCACATTTGGCCGACAGGGGTGCAGAGAATCACCAATGAAGCCCCAGTCACGGCAGCCTCGAGGTCTTGTGTAGCTTCGTCAACCGCACCGTTTTCTAGGCATTCCTCCACGCTTTCGGCACGGCGCACATAGCCGATGATCCGACCGGCCACTGATCGCTGTTTGGCAGCTAGGCCGATAGAACCACCCAGTAGCCCAACGCCAACAAGAGTAATCCTCTGAAAATCCACAGCCCTTATAATGCAGCTCACTGCACCGTTCTCAAAGCGGAAAGTTAATGCGCAACCTCACGTACCCGCTCAAGAATCACTTCAGGAAGATGAGGTTCATTACCAATCGCCTCGGTATACCAAACCAATTTGCCTTTGCGCTCAGTTGGGTTACGCCAAGTAGGTTGTTTAGCTTCAAGACGTTCTTTGACGCGGAGTTCCGATTCTCCTAATAGAACCGGGATATCCTCAACCGTATGTAATCCATCAGCAATGAAGAAAGGGACCATCACGATGTACTTAGCTTGTGTGGCCTTATAGCAATCAGAAATCAGTGGAGTTTCCTCCATGAAAGCTGGCAGAACTTCGGCATATTCACCACGTGCACGAATTAGCTCAACCTGAGCCTCAATGGCCTTGCGAGAATTGGCATTCTTCTTGGTGCCATGGCCTGCAATGATTAATGCAGTTTCATCAGGCCTAGGTTCACAGGGGAAAGGATGGCGTCTTACAATATCCCGGGCCAGCGCAGAGAGAACATCTGTCATGCAGGCATGTGTGCCTACGGGCTTACAGTATATCAGCTTTTTCCCATTAATTTGCCCCTCCCTGGGAAAATTGCACTGGCCAACAGGACAACCACACTCACCCTTCCTGCATAATCCCAAATCGAAAGGGATGGTCTCCTCGGTAAACAGACCCTCACTGATGGTGATCGGTGTCACAAAAACACGGTTGGATTCCACCAAATCTGTAACCTCGGTTATTTTGGGTTCTTCCAATCTGAAGGCACAGGCAACTTCGGCAAATATGGCTTGCTGACGGATGATCTCCACCATGCGCCTTGTTGGAGCACTGGATTGGACATTTACAGTGCTCCCGTGGGCAATCAACACAAGTGCATCATTGGAAAAGTCATCGGCCATCACCAGTAGTCTCACACGGATGATTCAAGAGGCAAAGGCCTTCTGATACAGTGCTTTGAAATCGACCGCAGCTATGTCACGCGGATTAAAACTCGCAGTCCATTGGCTGGCCGCCTCCTCGGAAAGAATGTCGATCTTGGAGGCATCCACTCCACATTCGACCAGATAACGGGGTATGTTGGCTGCATCCATGAAATCCTCCATCACTCCCGCGAGCGATTGGTGGACCGGCGAACCATGATTGGAGTCCGCAACGGTTCCTGCGACCAAGGAGGCATACTCTTTTTCAATAGTTTCATCCGCGCCATTAAACCTCACCACATGGGGCAACATCATGCCTACAGCCTGACCATGAATAACATTGTAATGCGCGGTTAATGGATTGGCAGCTGAGTGCGCGGCTCCTAGCATACTGTGTTCAATCGCCGTTCCGGCAAAGGCTGCGCCAAGGAGCATGCGGCCACGAGCTTCAAGGTTGGTTGAGTCCTTTAGAACGACCGGCAGACTTTTGCTGAGTAAACTGAAAGCCACACGCGAGTACTGTTGCGAGGTCTCGTTGCGTTTGCGTGTAACAGCCGATTCCACGGCATGAGCCACTGCATCAATACCTGTGCAGGCTGTAACCCGTTGAGGTTGGGAAAGGGTGAGCTCCGAATCCAGAATCGCCACCTTGGCCATTGCTTTTGGATCACCACAGGCCATCTTAGCATGCGTGGCAGCGTCGGAAATAAGAGCAAAACTTTGGCATTCACTACCTGTGCCGGCAGTGGTAGGAATGGCGATAAGAGGCAACATTGGTTTGGACGCCTTTCCGATTCCCCAGTAGTCCTTCATCTCCCCGCCATTGGTAAGCAGGAAATTGCAACCTTTGGCAGTATCCATAGAACTGCCCCCCCCAAGACCAATAATAAAATCGATCTGCTCGGCTTGAGCAAGCGCTACGCATTCGGCCACGCATTCAGTGGTGGGATTTTCCTTAGCTTGATCATAAACGATAACGGACAGCTTTGCCTTTTCTAAGCTAGCGACTATCTTGTCGACATGCCCGGCTGCACGAATTCCCGGATCAGTCACGAGCAGCACTTTATTTGCATCGTATTCCAGAGCGAGTTCACCCACATGATTTGCCGCGCCATTACCGAACACCAACCGCAAATGCAACTGACTATCAAAGCTGGAAAGCTTGGCTAGTTCAAGGGGAGTACTCATGAGCAATTTAAGACGCCGCACGCGGCAGGCTTCTTCAACTGCCATTGCACAAGCGTTCTAAGCGCTCGTCTGGGGTTTGATAGGCGCGCGCACGGAAGAGAAAATCTACTATGTTGCCCTCGTGCGGTTGCAGCCAGTTGAGCGCGATGGTGGGCATGGCTCCGATGTTGAGTCGGTCTATATTGTGAGCATCAGTGAGTTCGGCGGCCCAAGTCTCGTCGTTGGTGATGGCCGAGGCGACAAGCGTGCCACCAATTTTTTCAATCATTTTTTCTTGTGGGCATTGTACAACGCTAGTGAAAGGAAACATATACTCAGTATTCGCCATTTTGCGGTCAGGTGAATCGCAGTGGAGAATAGTGGGCCGGATATAATCACAGCGTTCCATTAGCTCGAGGCGCGCACCATACTTTTCGGTCACATGTGTGGTGCCGGTTTCCTCGCAGCCCTCCTCAATCATGCCCCAAATGGCCTCAGCCTGGTCTGGCACGGTGAAAGCGGCGAGGCCGGCCTCGGGGTCGGTTGGATCCTTCACCTCATAAGGACCGACGCGCTCTGCAAGCGCCTCGGCGATTGCCTCGGTGTGGCGAGAGGCCCACACGCCGGAGCAATTGATGCAGCCGCGACCACTGTTCTTATAAATACTATCAGCCATGAGGTCGAGATAGTCCTCCCACTGGTCCACCACGTCATCACCCAGTAAAATTTTACTGTATCCCGGGCCATGTACCTGTACCTGTTCGTTACCAGAATAATTCTTCACGGTCTGCGTGCTACCAAAAATCATCACGCGGGAGCAGCGCGAGACAGTTTCCGCACCCATCTCACCGCCACCGGGGTAAATGCCCATGCATTCTTTCGGCACGCCAGCCTCGGTGAAAGCGGCAAACATGCGGTAGGGCGTCCACGGCTCTTGCGGTCCAGGCTTGAGCACGAGACCTATTTGCATCGGGATAACCGGCATCCACAAGGTGTGCACGCCGGGCGAATTGGACGGCAGCACCATGCCGAGCACAGGGGAATTTGCCTGGTAACTCACCGGCACGCCGCGCGATTCCACGCCGAAGCCGCGCTGCAAAATTTCGATGTCCAGTCCACGAGTGAGGGCGTCGAGGATTTGATCCATGTTGTTCAACACAAAATGGTTTTTCTCCATGTTGAACTTGCACATGTGCTCAGGCAAACCGGTAGAGGCGGACTGTTGCCGCGCGAAGTCATCGGGCGACTGCTCACCATCGCCAAGCGGCAACGTCTCGTTCAGGTACAGGTCGCCGGCTTTTTTCATCATCTCCACGAGATCCTTGATGGGAATCTCGCGAAGCGCCTCACGCGCGCGGTTGGCCTTGCGCATGTCGCGCGCGAGTAGTCCGGGATTGGCCTGACCCACCGTGGCGAGCACCTCGCCGGTGCGGTGATGGATGACCTCGTTGGTCTCGAGACTCTCATACGGTTCACCCCAGCGGAGCACGGGAATATTTATCATAATAAAATTACTTGGTTTCTAATTGGTTAATAAACTCCCTCAACAATTTTCTTTGTCAAAGCACCAAAGGGCCGTACCTCGGCAACGCCATCCCATGGGTATTGCTCGATGGGCGCGCGGCGGATGGCCTCATCGCGCTCTAGAAAGCGCGGCATGAAAAATTCCTTCGTCAATGTCGTCAGCTCCACCC
Source organism: Limisphaerales bacterium (assembly GCA_965659445.1). GTDB lineage: Bacteria > Verrucomicrobiota > Verrucomicrobiia > Limisphaerales > UBA1100 > UBA1100. The sequence continues at coordinate 16,711 of CBFHWX010000013.1, forward strand.
GACCCCATTCCTCATACTCGACCGGCTCGTTGGTGTCGGGATTCACTACCCGCATCATGGCGCGCGGCTGGGGGGCATAATAGGTGATGGAATATTTGTCCTCGGCCGTGAGCGGCTTGTTTTTGGCTAAGCCCATCAGCGTGTTGCCATAGGTGGGCATGAAGCCGATTTTGTTCTCCAACAACTCCTCACAAAGGAAGCGCGTGTATTGCGGATCCATGGTGGTGCCACCACAAAACACACCTCGGATGCCCGCCTCGTACAAGCTGCCACCCTCCTCCTCGAGATGCTCAGCAATGGCCTCGAGTAACTTGGGCGTAGTGAAGAGAGCGCTGACTTGACGGTGTTTCATGATGGTCGTGGCCTGTTCGACCACGTGCACCATGTAGGCCTTGGCTTGGTCAAACTGTTTCTCGGCAATGAGCCGCTTGACCCAGCGCGGGTCAAGGTCGATGAAATAACAGGAGCAACCGCGCACGTTGGCCAAGTGCTCAATGGCCAGTCGCAGCCGGCGTGGGCCGGTGGGGCCAACCATCAGCCAGTAGTCGTTGCGCGGGAAATGGCCGTCATTGAGTGTGTCTGAAAACTCCTCGTAATCCACCTTGTAATCGTTCCAGCCAATGCGTTGCTTGGGCATGCCAGTGGTTCCACCGGTCTCGAAGATGTTAAAGGGCTGACCACTGAATTCCTTGGGCACCCACACCTCGGGCTGCAAGTCGCGCAGCCATTCGTCCTGAAAATTTGGGAACTTAGCGTGCAGATCGGCGATGCCCTTGACCTCCTCGCACGGGTTCCAGTCCTGTTTGCCGGCCCATTCCAGCCAGAACGGGCAGCCCGTCTCGGGGCTGAAATGCCACTGGATAATTTCGCCTACGTGCGCATCTAGCTCCGCCTTGGCTGCTTCAATCTTCTGTTCTAAATCTGACATAATGAGTTATTACCTATTGTTTGCGTACACCTACTTTCTCCCAAGTCACGACCGGCGTCAATTGCCTCCTCGCCCATCGCTGGAGGAGCGCGGGAAAAATCTGTTGACCAATCGATTCTCCGGCGGGCGACTCAGTAGTGAGCCGGCGATCAACACTGTCGTCGATGCCAGTGCCAGGGGAGCCACCGGCAACATCCCGAGCACGCTGTAACCCTTGTCTGAACCCCAGCCTGATTGCTGGAACCAGTAAAACCAAAGCACAGTTGTCACCCCGATACATGCATACGCACCCACCACCGTCACGCGTTTCCAATACAATGCCGCGAAGAGTATCGGGAATAAAGCCGTGAATCCACTGAAACACCACACTCCGAGATTGAACACGCTTGAATTGGCTAACAATAGAGAAAGGACGTAAGCCACCGCCACCACGCCCACTACAAAATAGCGCGCAAGTTTTACTTTGTCCGCATCACTGTAATAATCCTTGCCCTTGATGGGAATGACGATGTCATTGGTGAACATCGTGCCGAGGCACGCGAATTGGGAGTCCAGAGAACTCATGATCGCCGCGAGCACGCCGGCCATGAGCACTCCCATCAGCCACGGATTGCCGACCAACTGGCCAACCATCACCCCCAAAGCCGCGTTTGAGTTTGGTACCGTGAGCTCGCCCGCGGCCGCCAAGCCAGCAGCCCAAACCCCGATGAGGATGCACGGCAGCCAGACAATCGCGATACAGATTGGATGGGCCACAATCGCCAGCCGGAAGCTCTTTGCGCTCTTCGCCGTGAGCCAGTGCTGAAACACATGCGGGAACATGCCCACGCTCAACGGGATGAACAGGAACGTAATGAAAACCAAGTGGGACATGGCCGGCTTAGGCGACTCGGGCTCAGTGGGTTTTTCCGGCTTAGCGCCCGCTGCTTCTTCCGGCCCCGTTTCAGCCATGGCCTTCCACATTTCCATGTTGGTCAAATATTCCGTTTCCGCCTCACCAAAAATCTCCATCGCCTCCTTATGCCTCTCCACCGCAGACGGATGGATCCCCCGCACAAGACGCTCGGGCTTATGGATTTCCACATACTCGGTAGCACGCTTAACATTCTCAATGATATTCCCGGAGCCGCCGTCTGTTTTTTCAGCCACAGCCTTGGAGATCATCACAAAAGCGATAATGCCGGTGAATATGAAGATAATGGTTTGGAAAGTGTTGGCCCAGACTGCACTGCGCATGCCTCCGAGAAAAACATAGGAGAGCACGACGCCACAGATGACAAGACTGGTCAGCCACGGCGCGATGCCGGCTTCGCCCAACATCCCTCGGGTGGTACCTTGTACAAACTTGCCGGCACTGATGATGCCGATGAGCAGGTACGGGATAATCAGCAACACAAGCAGCACGAACAGCACGGTGCCGAGCGTTTTCGAATTGAAGCGCGCGCGAAAAAACTGCACTTGCGTGACGTAGCCGTGGCGCTTACCGATCGCCCAGAGTCGCATGCCAATGACAAAGAATACCGCGGAATGCACAATGCCGCTCCACGCCGCCAAGGCACCGTAAGTGGCTACACCGGTGGTGAAGGCTTTGCCGGTGGAACCCACCAGCGCAAAGCCGGTCATGGTGGTTCCAAACACACTCATCAACAGCATGAACGGGCCGATGGATCGGCTGGCAACAAAGTAATCTTTGCTGGTACCGCGAAAGAACGTGCCACTGTAAATGCCAAGGCCGAGAAGCAGGGCGAGGTAGCCTAATACGACCCACAACGGGATAGTGGATGCAGCGAAAAAAATCATTGGGACCGGGAGGGGGAATTAGGGTTGCCGTCACGACGGCCGCGACCACCACGACGGCGGCGCGGGCGATTGCCGTCTTTGCCGGTGCGTTCATTGGCCGGCCTGTTTTCGCCTTGTGGTTTTCGACCTCGACCGCGGCGGCTTCGATTGCGGTTACCGCGGCGGCTATCGCTCGCGCTGGCCCAGTGTTCTAGTTCAGCTGGCCAGGCCTTCCACACTGCCAGAAACCAGACGGCTGCAGTGGCAAAGGATAGCGCGACCTGAAATCCCAAACCAGCAGGGATGCCGGACACGAGGTCATGTTCCTCTTGAACCTCGGACAGGAGAGGCCAAAACAACCAGTCCTGATGTGCCCAACACAAGGACACCACAAGGACGACAATGAAATATCTCATTATGCAGTGCGAGTCGCAAACCTTACTTCGATGCCGTCTTGGAAGGCATGCCCACTGCGTAAAGGTGCGTTTGTGTGCCGATGTAAAGCGTGCCATTGGCCACGATGGGCGAGGAATAAATCGGCACCAACATGTTGGTCTCAAAAAGAGGTTTGTCCTTCTTGGGATCAAAATCCGCCTTTAGCGGAAGCACGGTAAGGTCACCATCTTCATCACCAATGTAGACCTTGCCGTCGGCAACCAGCGGGCTGCTCCACATGTGTGCCTTGGTATCATAGATCCAGTTTTCCTTTCCAGTCTTGGCGTCGAGGCAGTAAACATACCCTGTGTAATCGGCGGCAATGAGTAGACCGCTCACTGGATCAATTGCGCAGGTAGAAATGGTACGTTGGATTTTCCGATAGTCCCACACCTTCTTGCCGGTGTCGGCGTTCACGCAAGCAAGATTACCTAATCCCTCTCCGTGCTCAGGGTCTTGCCCAATGGCCATATAAACGTGCCCGTTTAAATAAGTCGGAGTGGCAATGATCTCGCTGGGACCCTCGGCGGCTGGATACTTGATGTCATTGCCTTCCTTGTCCTTCACATACGAGGCGGGCACACAATCATATTTCCACAGGCGCTTGAAAACATCGTAGCCTTCGTCGTCCTTTTTGAAGGTAGTGTCAAAGGCGTACAGCACGCCATCTCCGCCTCCAAAGAACACTGCGTCCTTGCCCTTCACTTTGCCTTTGGATGGGCTAGACCAGTTGCAGTGCTTAATGCGTTTACCAATGCCTTCAGCCTCCTCGCCAGCTAGGGTGCCATCTTTCTTATTGAGCGCCACGATGCAGGGTGACTGCGGAGCCGGGATGTTCAAATGGCTCCAATCCTGACCGTTGGAGGTAGTACAGAAAAGCAAGTCCCCCATTATGAGCACGGAGGAGCTGGCGATGTTGTGCGGGAACACACCAAGCTCCTCTCTCATGTCGAAGCGCCAAATGATGTCAGCATCCAAATCGGTCGGCTTTAGAGGGGGTTTCCCTTTATCAACCATATACTTGGCCTCATCCTGAAAACCTTGGTTGCCATTTTTCATTCCCTCGGTGTCGACACAAAGTATCTCACAACGATTGGCTACAATGTAAACGCGGTTGCCTTCAACGGCAGGACTGGAGCATATGCCGAGGTATTCCCAATCGCTCACCTTGCCTGCTCCTAGCTTGGGCACAACGAGTTGCCACAGCAGCTCGCCAGTTTTTTCATCCAGACAATATACATTGCCACGATCGCCAAGGTGACGTTTGTCGCGAGGAGTTTCGTTGTTAGTGCCCACATACACCTTGCCATTGGAAATGGTGGTATTACCGTAAGATTGGCTGCCAAGTTTAGCGGCCCAGCGCACATTCTTGGTGGTAGCCATGTCAATCTCCTCGGTTCCCCGTTTGAATTTACCGGGGTCAAAGGTTGCCGGCAAACCCCTCTCGGGAGAGTAAAGATTACCACTACCATCGCGACCCCACACGGGCCAGTCTTGCCCTCCTGAGGCCACTGGCGCCGGGGCTATTTTACCGGATGGAAGCGGGGGGATTTCTTCCCCCGTGCTTCCTTTGGGCGATGGAGTGGCTCCTTTACCGTCTTCACCGTCGTATTGGCAACCGGTCAGAGTCATGAGGCCCGCCGCAGCAAACAGGCTTATGCCGCCCGTGAGAAAGAAAGATTTAATTTTTATAATCATTTGTACTTATAGAGTTAGTTCCGAGTGATCTTGATGTTGTCGATGTAAACGGCCTTCAGACTCTGGGGCGAAAACCCAAGAATCCCGGGTGCGCCCTTTTTGTGGGCATTTTTATGTTTCACTTCAATGGTCCAGGTTGCCGGCTCCGGCTCACCTCTGAGCCAGGCCTTGGCCCGGATGACGCCGGAACCGTCGGCGGCAATGTCCACACGGCTCTTAAGAGTATACCATTTTTTTGCGGACCATTTGAAAGGCACGCTCTCCTTTACACGCTCGTGATTGGAACTCACCTCGAGTTTCTGTTGGTTGCCAATCAACGCGATGAAGTACCGTTGGTTCATGACCCCGATGTTGCCCATTGAGCGACCACGGCGAGCGCTGTCGCTCATTACGTCAACTTCGATGGTGTAACCACTCGACTCAGGATCACCGAAGATGGTGATGGCCCGTTGGAAGAGCACACGATCGAGTGTCTTCCGGAACACCTTATTGCCGTCCAGATCGCGCACCTCCCATTTTAAACGTGCGCCCGTCCACGCCAGCGACGGATAGGCAAACTTCACACCATCGCCAGCATGATCTACCGTGAGCTTGAAGTTTTCAAAATCCTGTGTGTATGGAATCTTTGGCAATACGCGACCTCGCAGGAGGCCCTTAAGACCTCCGCGAGTAGCCATCCACGCACCAGCACTGCCCACGTTGTCCGAGTCTGCAGTGATGGCGTTGTCGCTCACGCTGGCATTCATGCTGGTTTTCACCTTGGCGGTGGGCGGAATATATTTTTCAAACTTCGCCGGCACATTAGTCTCCAGCACGTTGCCGTACTGGTCAACGGTATTGACGGTGAGTTTGATGGTTTGGTCCGGCTTCAATAACACATCACCAGGGATAATCTGCAGTGCCACAGCCTTGGAGTCCGTGGGCGTTGCGGCCGCGATGGGCAGTGCCGCAGTGGATTGTTGGCCGCTGGTTTTGCCAAAACAATAGAGTTTGGTTTTCGTGTGAATGTAAATTTTCCCGTTCCACGCGACGGGCGAGCCAAGAATACCGCCTTCCAACTGGACTTCACTTACGATTTCCACGTCGTCATCACCGGGCTTCAAGACGAGGAAGCGGCCGTTCGGAAAGCCGATATACAGATGACCATCGGCCCAGAGCGGCGAGGCATGGATCTGGTCATTGTTGATTTTTTTCTCAAACAACAGCTTGCCGGTCTTGACCTCGATACAAACAAGCACACCAGTCTTCGTCACTTGATAAACACGCCCGCCGACCTGAACAGGGCTGCTGGTGAACATCGCGAACTGGTGGCGCCACAGTTCCCACGCTTTGCCATCGGCGATTTTTGGATCCTTGTCCTTCAAAATTTTCTGGGGCTCACCCGGCGCTGGCAGCTCGGTGGGGATCTTGATGCCCACCATGCGGCCCTCCACCGCGGCATCGATGTTTTCTTTACCGTGGATCGACACGATCACGCCGTCATGCACTATCACCGAGGAGTTCACTCCGCCCTGCGAAAGCTGGAATCGCCACAGCGGCTGGCCTGTGCGCACATCCACGCATACCACGTTGCCGTCGCCTGTGCCTGCGTAAAACACCCGGCGCCCCCCCACGTTGCCAAGCACCGGCGTAGAAAAGGAACTGTCCTTCGGAGCTACACCCGGCGTGCTGGCCCACACGGCTGCCCCGGTTGTTTTGTTGAAGGCATAAAAACGATCACGCGCAGGTCCTTGCTTGCCCCAGTAGCTGGTCACGCCACGCACGATTACAAGGTCGCCGTCAATAACTGCTGCGCCAGTACGGCCATTGGGGAAGGTAAGTCGCCCAAAGCGTTCCATCAACGAATACTCCCATTGCATCTTGCCGTTGGCATCAAAACATTTCACGCCGCCATTGGTGGTCATCAGATACACCCAACCCGTGGCAGGATCGATGGTCGGCGCACCGACGGTATAGCGACTGTAAACGGTGTCGCTCAGATAATCGTTGTAGCCGTGCTCCCAGATGGTTTTGCCATCGGCCTCGTTGAGACAAAGCAGCACTTCCTGCAAATCCGGACCCTTCCCACGATAACCCCAAGTGAATACCCGTCCATTGGCAATCACCGGATGACCCCGACCTGCGATGTCGTGGGTCCAAAGCAAATTGCTGCCCGGTCCCGAGAGCTTGATGGACTTCGGCAAGTCCGTAGCATCTGAGCGACCACATTGGTGCGGCCCGCGCCAATTAGTCCAACCTACAACAGCGGCCTGGCTAGAGGGAGCCGAGAATGTAAGATAACCTAAAACCGCGATGGCGGCGAATTTATGCAACTTTATCATCATCAATTGAGTTGTGGGGCCAAGGCACACGAGCCGTGGGCGAAGCGCGCACCATTTTTTTCAGGGCCAAGGAAGTTAATGACTTTACTCTGTGTGAAATGCAAGGCAGAAATCATACCTGTACGTACGATTTGTTTGAATATTATGGCCAAGGACGAATTGAGTGAAGATCTCCCGGTTGATGCCCCTGAACGCAAACGTCTTCCATTGCTGCTACGCCGCTCGTGGTATGGGCTAAATCAGGCCTTCCGCCGAAGCATCAGCCACGCCGGCGCAACACCGGATCAATTCACTGTGCTCCGTACGCTCAGTGAAGGGGACCCCGCCGGCCTAACCCAGAGCGAACTCACCCGCTCTATGAGCAGTGACCCCAATACCGTTGCCTCACTCCTCGAGCGCATGGAAAAAAATAGCTGGCTTGAGCGTAAACCTCACGAGACTGATCGTCGCGCCAACCGCATTCTATTGCTCTCAGCCGGCAAAGAAAAACTCACCGAGCTCCGTGGCATCGCGGCCAATCTTCAAGCCACTCTGCTCGAGGTACTGCCCGAGACCAAACGCGAAACATTTCTTGAGGAGTTGGCCACTGTCGCCGACGCCTGCAACGCCGCCTCCGAGCAAGCCGCTCGAAAGAATAAAAGATAGCTACAAAAAAACCGCCCCGAAGGGCGGCCCTCTTCAGAGAGGTTGATTCTTTTGTTTACTTTCCACCGTCACCGCCGGTTTTTTTTACGGCAGGAGGATCTGTTTTCGAGTCATTGCTGCTGCCACTTTTTGCCTCCGAGTTGGGATTGGTCGTATCTTCGGGTGTATCCGATTTTTCATTTTCAGCAGATTTTGACTGTGGATTTTCAGTCGACAAATTCGACGTACCTTTCTGCTCGGTATTTTGCGCCTTGTTGCTTCCGTCATCTCCCGCCGAATCAGATTTCGCGACCAACAACGGAGCAATCACCAGCGCAATCACAGTCATCAGCTTGAGCAGAATGTTCAGCGACGGTCCGGAGGTGTCCTTGAGCGGATCACCCACGGTGTCGCCGACGACGCCGGCTTTGTGGGCGTCGCTGCCTTTGGTGTGGTACACGCCGTCCACTTCCACACCTTTACCCTCTTCGAACATTTTCTTGGCGTTATCCCACGCGCCACCGGCATTGGCTTGGAAGAGCGCGAGCAATACGCCGCTCACCGTCACACCCGCAAGCAAGCCGCCCAGTGCCTCGGCGGCTTCCATGCCGCTGCCAGTCACGTATTTGAAGCCGAAGCCGACCACCACCGGCGTGAGCACGGCGAGCATCCCGGGTTTAACCATCTCACGGATGGCGGCGGTGGTGGAGATTGAAACACAGTTAGCGTACTCGGCTTTGCCGTCGGCGGCTTCATAAACCTTGCGATCTTCCTCGCTCCACTCTTCCACCGGCTTGCCGTCGTTTTCTTTCATCTTGGTCAACGCGGCTTTCAGTTCGGGGATATTTTTGAATTGGCGTTGCACTTCTTTGATCATGTCGCTGGCCGCACGGCCCACGGCCTCAATGGCCATGGCGGAGAACAGGAAGGGTAGCATCGCGCCCACGAACAAACAGGCCATCACGCTGGGGCTGGCAATATCGATGTTTGTAATACCAGCTACGCCCATGTACGCGGCAAACAGTGCGAGGGCGGTGAGGGCGGCGGAGCCAATGGCGAAGCCTTTGCCGATGGCGGCGGTGGTGTTGCCCACCGCATCAAGGCTGTCGGTGCGGGCGCGCACTTCCTCGGGAAGCTCGCTCATTTGAGCGATGCCACCGGCGTTATCTGCAACGGGCCCGTAAGCGTCCACTGCGAGCTGGATGCCGGTGTTGGCCAACATACCCACCGCGGCAATCGCGATGCCGTACAAGCCGGCAAAATAATACGCGCCGAGAATGGCAGCGGCGAGGAACAGAATCGGCCACATCGTGGAGCGCATGCCCACTCCGAGTCCGGAGATGATGTTGGTGGCCGCACCGCCCTTGGCCGATTGGCGGGAAATTTCTCGCACCGGTTCTTTGTTAAAGCCGGTGTAATATTCAGTGACAAATCCAATGCCCAACCCGCAGGCGAGACCGATCAAGCTGGCATAAAAAACGCCGATGGAAGTGAACGTCGTCCCACCGAAAACCCACTCTGGTGGCAGAAGCTTTTTGATAAGAAAATAACCGCCGACAAGCATGATAACCGCCGCGGTGAGTTCACCGCGGGTGAGGCCGGCCTTGGGGTCGCCGCCTTCTTCGACGGAGACGAACATCGTGCCAATCATCGAGGCCACAATGCCGATGGCCGCGAGGCACAAGGGCAGCATGACCACGCCAATCGGGCCGATGCCACCTTCAAAGTCTTTAAACGTATCTACGCCCGTCATCAACACCGCGCCGAGCACCATCGCGCCAATCATTGAGCCGACGTAGCTTTCGAAAAGGTCCGCGCCCATACCGGCCACGTCGCCCACGTTATCGCCCACGTTATCGGCGATAGTGGCGGGGTTGAGTGGATGATCCTCGGGGATGCCCGCTTCCACTTTACCCACAAGATCCGCGCCCACGTCCGCCGCCTTCGTGTAAATGCCGCCGCCCACACGCGCGAAGAGTGCGATGGAGGACGCGCCAAACGAGAAGCCCGTCAACACGGCGATCACCTTGTGGATAGACCAACCCTCTTGGCCGTTATAAAAGAAAAATAATCCGGAAAGCCCCAGCACACCGAGGCCCACAACGCCCATGCCCATTACTGAGCCACCACGGAAAGCGACGTTCAGCGCGGAAGCAAGGCCCGTGCGTGCGGCGTGTGCGGTACGGACGTTGGCTTTGGTGGCTACTTTCATGCCGATAAAGCCGGCGAGCGCGGAGCATGTGGCTCCCACCACGAAGGAAAGCGCGATGAGCGGGCTTGAATGATCGGCCTGCGTCAGTGCCAACAGCACCGCCACGCCGACGACGAACCACGCCAGTTTCGAGTATTCGGCGCGCAGAAACGCCATCGCGCCGTCGGTGATATAGCCGGCGATGCGCTTCATGCGGTCGGTACCCGGATCCTGCTGCGCCACCCATTGGGCTCGCAAGTAGGTGAAAAGAAGCGCCAAAAGTCCGACAGCGGGTATCAAATAAACAACGTTATCCATGATTAATTATTCCAATACAATAGCGGCGGAAGGTGTGGGAATGGTTGCCCCCTCTTTCGGCAAAAACCTTCGCCGGGCCCGGCGTTTCTGACTTAAAATTGAGTAAAAGTCAAGACACTGCTTAACCAACTGGCAATCATCCCTCACTTGACCACGCCTCTCCTCGCACCTACCCTCGACGCACCGTTTATACATTATGAAGACCGAACCTGACTCCACTCGACGCAATTTTCTCAAGGCCTCCACCGCAGCAGCCGGCGCGGCAATCGCTTTCCCCTCTGTCACACTCGGCAAGCCCGATAGCCGCAAACTGAAGGTCGGCTGGATCGGCTGCGGTGGCCGTGGTTCCGGCGCCATCAATCAAGCTCTCTCTGCCGACAGCAACATCGAGCTCTGGTCCGTTGGTGAAGCGTTTCAGGATAAGGCCGACGCGGGCATTGCACGGATCAAGAAATATCATCCTGGCAAGGTAAACGTAGACAAGAAACGCATACACGTCGGCCTTGACGCCTACCAGAAGGTCATCGACAGCAACGTGGACGTGGTGCTTCTCACCACCCCTCCCGGCTTCCGTGCGCAACACATCAAGACCGCAGTCGACGCCAAGAAACATGTCTTCGCCGAGAAACCCATGTCCACCGACGCCCCCAGCGCGCGGTCAGTCATCGAGTCCATAGCCAAGGCCAAGAAACAGGGCACCTCGGTCGTGGACGGCTTTGTCTGGCGCTGGACCTACGCCCAGCGCGACACCTACAAGCGTATCCTTGACGGTGAGCTGGGCGATATCCAGGCCATCTTCAGCAGTTACAACAACAACGCCCGCAAACGTTACGTGGATTTCAGCCGGAAAAACACCAAGACCGACATCGAGTACATGATCCGCCGCTGGTACTACTTCACTTGGCTTTCCGGAGACCACATTGTGGAGCAGGCTGTGCATAGCATCGACAAAATGCTCTGGGCCAAGAACGACGAGCCGCCCGCCTACTGCATTGCCAATGGTGGCCGCCAGAACCGTGGCGAGACCGAAGGCAATATTTACGACCACTTCGGTGTGGAATACCACTGGGCCGACGGCACCCAAGGCTTCCATTACAGCCGCCAGATGGATAACTGCGAAAACGGCGTTTGGGACCGCGTGTACGGTACCAAGGGCAAATACACCGGCGAAAGCGGCCGCAAGCTGCACGTGTTCTCAGATGCCGATGGCCTAAAATGGCGCTGGAACGCTGGTGACAATGGTGAACGCAACAACAATGGTTACCAAACCGAACACGATGAGATGTACGCCGCCATTCGTGATGGCAAGCCGCTCAATACAGGCGATCGCATGATCAAGACTACGCTCATGGCCATGATGGCCCGCACGGCTGCCTATACTGGCAAAAAAGTCACCTGGGAAATGATGATGAATTCAAAGGAAGCGTTGGTGCCCGAAAACATCACCTTCGATATGAAGTTCCCGCCACGCGCCGTGCGCCATCCCGGCCGCGATGAAGTCATCAAGCCACACGGCTGGGCGTAGAAACACAATCCAACTTCACAGCATCTCTCAAGATGGCGGCTTATGGAACCGCAGTAGTGTTGGAATAGGGTTCCCTGTTGAGAACTGCAGAAGCTAATCCAAAAACGGGCTTATTCTGCCCGCTTGTACTTTTCTATGTCTGTAGGATCCTCTTTTCCCGTATCGGGATCTATTTTTGTAAAGGTCAACATATCCCCTTCGAGAGAAACCAACATTTCCTCTTCTTTGGTTTTTCCCATAGGGTTTTCCATTTTGACTTTCATTCTGTCCTTGCTGATGAACTCATAAGACCCTTCTATCTCCAGTTTTTTCCCCAAAATATCCATACCAATCTTCACAGTGCCATCCTCTAAAAATTCCAACGTAGGTAAGTCTTTTCCAACACCATTCCATGTACCAATGATACTTTTTTCAAGACTGCCGCCGCTAATTTTAGCAACTAAATCAGGCCCGTAGGTGATACCAGCAAAGATCAATCCCGAAAGCAGAACCACAATCCCGATAATCAACGCCACCTTCTTGCCCTTGCCGGGTTTGCCCGTGGCAGCGGCGGGGGCAAATGCAGCTTGAGCCGGCACTTCCATGTCCAGCACCTCATAAAGCGGCTTCCATTCATCCATTCCATCGTGCCAGCCCCAGTCCGTAGGCAAAAGCTGGCCGGCAGCAAAATATTCCTTGGCCTTGTCCCGCGAATAAGGGCCAATCGCTTCCCCCTTTCGGGTTACCGATATTTTATCCGGATCACCGGAATCATCCTCCGCTGGTTTTTCCTCCTCTGGCGCAGCACCCGCCAATTGGCGTTTGGGTATCCCTCCACCTGGAGGTGATGACGGAGGGCCAGCGTCAGGCGTTGCCGGCTGCGGCGGAGTTGGAGGAGGTGTTGCCGGTGGTTGGGCTTCTCCCAATACTTCACTCAATGGCTTCCATCCATCCGCACCGGCATGCCACGCCAAGTCCGTAGGCAGAAGCTGACCTGCAGCCAGCATCTCGCGTGCACTGGCCTCCGGATAAGGCCCGTGCTGCTCTCCTCCACGGGTGATGTGAATGTCCATCGTTCGCAGGATTACACCATATTCCATGCTGTCACATCGAGGCATTTCGCACTTGGCGACCCCAATGACAAGTAGCTTTTTTATTGCCGGTGTTGATTGGCTCTTTACCCTTCACACATGACCCACTTCACGCGGCGTGCGTGTCTCATAATTTTCCCAGTCCTACCTCTCGTCTTTTCTGCATGGGCAGCGGAGGAAAAACCAACGCTGGCGTTTTATGCTGTAAGCCCACAGGAGATTGAGGGGGGGCGATTCATTGACACAAAGGAATTTCCCAAGCTCGGATACATCGCGGTGAAGCCGGGGCTGGTGATTGTGCAACTAAAGGAAGCACGCCTAATCAAACGACCCGGCGACCGGCCCAATATCCTGATCACGCTGCAAGACAAACAGGTAAACCAACTGGAAGATTTCACAGGCAAGAATGTAGGCAAAAAAATCCTACTATTGCTTGACCAGGAACCTCTGATTGCCCCGAGAGTCGTGGAAAAGATTCGTACCACTGCCCTGCAAATCAGCCTTCCTGAAGAAAAGAAACGAACAAGGATTCTCAAGGCGTTGAAAAAGCTGACAGAAAAACCAAAGCATTGATTGCCAAGCCAAGTGATACCGTCTAAATATCGACATACACCATTCACACATCATGAAAGAAAAATCCAACCGTCGCAATTTCATCAAGACCAGCAGTGCGGCAGCCGTGGCCGCCGGTAGCATCACTTTCCCAACTGTTACTTTTGGCAAGCCCGATAGCCGCAAGCTGAAGATCGGATTCATCGGTTGTGGTGGTCGCGGCACCGGAGCTGCCGCACAGGCGCTTACCGCTGATAGCAATGTAGAATTGTGGTCCATGGGTGAGGTTTTCCGCGACCGGCTCGATCGCAGCCTCGCCAATATCAGCAAAGGCCACGCAGGCAAAATCAACGTCGATGAGAAGCGTAAGTTTATAGGGCTCGACGCCTACGAAAAAGTTTTAGAAAGCGGTGTGGACCTTGTGATTCTCACCACACCTCCGGGTTTCCGACCATTGCACTTCAAGGCGGCGGTGGAGGCGGGCAAGCATATCTTTCTTGAGAAACCAATGGCCACCGATGCTCCCGGCCTGCGGTCGGTGATGGAGAGCTACAAGCTCGCCGAGAAAAAGGGCCTTGCCGTGGTGGCAGGCTTTTGCTGGCGTTATGAACCGGGTCGGCGTGAATTTTTCAAGCGCATTGCCGATGGCGCCATTGGTGATGTGCAGACAATGTACGCCACTTACTACACCGGCCCCGTTAAACCCATGCCGCCGGACGACCGGCGCAAGGCAGAGTGGAGCGACATCGAGTGGCAGGTACGCAACTGGTACAACTTCGCATGGTGCGGAGGCGACGGCCTTGTGGAACAGGCCGTGCACAGCGTAGATAAAATCTCGTGGGTGTTCGGCGACAAACCACCGCACAGCTGCGTGGCTGTGGGTGGCCGCCAGCGCCCGAACAATTCCGGCAACATCTGGGATCACATCGAGGTGAACTATGTCTTCGAGGGCGGCGCGCGCGGATTCCTCGGCCAACGTCAGATTCCAGGATGTCATGGTGAAAACAATGACTACATTCTTGGCACCAAGGGACGGGCACAAATTGGAGGCGGTCTGATCATCACCGGCAAGGATGCCATCAAGGGTGAGACCGACAAATGGACCTACAACCCCAATGGCGATCTCTGGCGCTACACCGGCCCCGGTGGCAACATGTACCAGATTGAACACGACGAACTGTTTGCCAGTATCCGTGATGGTCACCCCATTAATAACGGCGCGCGCATGTGCAACGCCACGATGATGGCGCTGATGGGCCGTATCTCCGGCTACACCGGACGACAGGTCACTTGGGATCAGGCCCTAAACTCCAAGCAGGATCTTTTCCCGAAGGATCAAAACTGGGAGACCGGCAAGCATACTCCCCCCAAAGAAGCTATCCCGGGCACCAAGGAAGTTATCGCGCCGCACGGTTGGGCGTAGGAAATATACGAATAGGATGTGGTTCAGTTAGCGTTTCCACGCTGGGCCCACCTCATTTGTGGTAAGAGGTTTCAGGGCAATTGGCTCACTTGAATACTGGTCGGCCCCAATGTCTTTTTTGCGCGGTCTTTTCTGCCCATCCATGTCACGCGTGATTTGTGGGTAACTCCCTTTGGCCTTCGCCCTAGCAACACTGTCACCCCGAAGACGATAAATCCCCAATTTATCCTTACGTAATGCGGGATCGATAAAACGGACACCTTCAGAAGTTGGAAGACCGGTTTTTGCACCAAAAAAAATATTCCCCTCATACTTGATATCGGCCTCCTTTTCATCAAGTTGGATCAAAGGCGCGGATTTCCCCCAAATGATGTTATTAGCTATCACTGTTCTTAAAGGTGGAAGAACGGCTCCGTCTTTACCTCTGTAATAACCTACTAGCACATTCTGGTGATTGTTGACAAAAGTGTTGTGGGCCACCTCAAGATCTTTAACTTGATGGTATAAGCCGACTGGAGAATTAGGAACCCCATTGTGAATGGAGAGCGCTGCACGAGCTCCCAAACCAGTTAAGTCGCAAAAATAATTATTCCGGATGCGGTGCCCTTCACCGATCACTCTAACTCCACCTGTACTTTTCTCACCCTCGCCCAGAAAAAAATTCCCTTCCACCACCGACCGATCTCCGTGACGCAGGGTCAAAGCCCCCTGACATTTTCGAAACGTGTTACTCTGAAAATAATTTTCGCAGGATTTATTGGTGATGATTTCGGCCTCCCCACTACATCCCTCAAATAAATTATGAGCAACCGTCGTTCGACTGATCTTGCTGGATTGCGTGCTGTCTCCAATGCGGATCGTCTCGCAGCCGTTGATTCCAAGGTATGGCCTTGACTCAAAGTAATTATACTCAATGCGGTGATAATTGGGTTGATCGACAGAAAAGTTGATCGACAAAACAACCCCCAAATTACTTTTACCACTGAAGAAACAATGATCGACCTGATTATGCAGCCCCAAGATGTGAACCCAGGCCGATTTAGCCTTCTTGTTGGGGGGAGCATAATCAATGATCGCCGTATTGGTGAGGCGACAATGCCGAGTATCCTCGCCCAGCCGAATAACTGACCGGCTTGAATCGATGTGACCATCAGTAAAGAGAAGCCCATCAATCACCAGATGACTCCCGTATATTTTCAATAAGGAATAACCGGTGAGCCTTGTCTTCCCAGGCTTTTGAGCTTTGAGAACAATCGGTTGCTCTAGAGTGCCTTTGGCGGTGAAACGAATTTGCTGATCATGCCAGCGGCCTTGTTTCATGACCACTTCATCTCCCGGTTTTAGTTTGGGGAGAACCTCACTAATATCCTGCGCCGAGCTAACGGGCCACTCCCTCCCAAAAACACTCCCGACACCCGCCAATAAAAGCGTACTAAGGCAGACTAGTCGAAACGACATATTGATGATTGAATTGATCAACTGGATGTATTGCGGGAGAGTTAGATTAAATCAATGTACTCCATATGTTCCATCATCCTTATCCTGCGCCATGGGCGGGAACAAGGTGTAATCAGAGAGCACTGTTGTGTATTGCACTTCCAGTTTATCAAAGAGGTTTTCAAGGATATCGGATTTATCCTCGGCGATTTGTTGAGGGTTATGATCACGAAAGTATTTCTGGATAGCGGCCACAGCGATATCAATCTCTGATGCTGTGTGCGGAAAGAAGGCTGGCCGCACGGTAGTGTTTGCCGGCGTCGAGAGCCGCGCAGCTTCCTCCTTGGTTTTTGGCAGGGACAGCTTTCCTGTCCATGGTTTTCCGGTCAGCAGAATATGCTCCTTGTCAGGCACGCCAAGCACTCGTGCATCATGTAACAAGTAGACTTTCTCGATGGGCGCGAGGCTTCGCATCGGCGGCATTTTTTTCTGCCACACTGGATGTGGGGAACCAAAAATCAGATGATCGAAACGCCGCAGTCTTGCTGGCAGCCAGGCGTTAAAACCCATTGTGCCTTTTTCCTTCACAAGCATATTACCGCGCGGCTTCCAGAATACATTGTGGTGACAGGAATGGTTCGGCCCCTGCAACACCACGCTCCAATAATTTCCTGATGTGAAATTGCCCGCCAGCGTAGCGCTAACTGGCGAATGCCAGCAGTGCAACGCGTAGCCTTCCCCGCCAATGAGGGTGTTTCCCAGTACACGCAGGTTACGACTGTTCCACGGCAGGTCGTGGCGAGCGCCACCTGCCATATAAGCAGAGTGACCGTGGGTGCCTTTACCTAAATGCACCATGCGGTTGTCCTGAAAGAGCCAGTTGTAGGCTGGCCCACCCGCAAATCCATTTCCGTTAAAAAAAGTGCAGCCAATAATCTCACTGTTACGTGAAGAGTAACTGCCTCCCCCTGCCTTGTGTGCAAACTTAAAGCTACCGCCCAGCCACAATCCCTGAAGACTCAAATTATCCGACAGGCTCCAAGAGGGCGGTGTAAACTCCTCATCCGCTGTGATTACAACTCGCCCCTTGCCCACCGCACGCCAAACCGTTTTTCGGTCCTCGTTGGTGCCAGCTGGGCCAAACTGACAGTTAAAAAAGTATAACCCCGGCAGGATATTCAAGAGGTCACCACCAACCATCGCCTTCCGGGCCTTGCCAAGTGTTCGCCACGGCTGGTCCTTGGAACCCACATGATCATCATCCCCCTTGGGGCTCACCCATAATTCCCTTCCCTTTTTGACAAATGGATTGTCCGCGTGTCGATAACCCGGATACCAAAACCCCCGTGATGCCGCCTGCGAATTTATAGCAAGAATAAGGAGAAGAAGAATACCTCGCATATCTATACCTCTGGCAACACCCACGGCTTACGCCACTCAGGGCGGCCGCGCATGGAGTTGGCTTTCTTGTCCTTCTCGAAGGTTTCCGTTTTTGCATCAAAGATGATCGTGCGACCCAAACGCGTGGCGATGTTGCCGGCGTGACAAAGCACCGAGGCGGGGTGACCGACTGTCTCCAAATCACAGCACGGCCGTTTTCGCGTCTTAATGCAGTCTATGAAATCCTGAACATGAGGTGTGGCATCACTGTCCCCACCTTGTTCCTTCACTAATTTGCCTCCGCGCGTGTAGGCACGCCACCCACGATTGCCCAGGACAATATAGCCTTGGTCGCCAAACACCGCGCTACCTTCGGCTTCGCCGAGGTAAGGATAGGGCGACCAGATGCGCATCTCATAGGTAAGGATGCGCGGAGGATTGCCGGGATATTCGTAAGTCACCTGCATGGTGTCTGGCCATTCCTGCGCGTCGTCGAAATACCATTTACCACCGGTGCCACTGATTTTACGCGGCATGCGTAGCGGCTTCTTGCCTTCCGTCTCCACTGCGGCACTCAAAGCGGCAAATGCCATGTCAAGCCGATGTACTCCATCATTGCCCAGATCACCCGCACCGTAGTCGTAAAACCACCGCCAATTCCCATGGAAGCGCTTGGGATTGAAGGGCCGCTTAGGTGCGGAGCCCAGCCACATGTCATAATCCACCCCCTTGGGGGCCACACCATCGGGCGGGCGGCCAATACTACCCTGCTTGGTGCTTTCCCATGCCTTGGCCACGAGACACTTGCCCAAGTGCCCCTCGGCAATGTACGCCAGCGCACTCTGCATTCTTTCGGTACTACGATGCTGCGAACCCATCTGGACAATCCGCTTGTGCTTGCGCATGGCCGCAACCATCCGTGCCCCCTCAACGATGTTGTGAGAATCAGGCTTCTCCACGTACACATCCTTACCCGAGAGACATCCCATGATCGACGGGATCGCATGCCAATGATCGGGAGTCCCCACACAGAGAGCATCAATAGTCGGATCGTCCACCAGTTTGCGAAAATCCGTGAACGTCTTGGGCTTGCTACCCTGTGTTTTGGTGACGCTCTCCAGCGTCCCTGGCAATCGCCGCGAGTCTATCTCCGCAATCCCGACTATTTCCGCATTTTTATTTTTGGCAAAAATTCGATTTAATGATCCGGCTCGACCGGCTGCGCCAACCATCCCCACACGCACCCGTTCACTGGCTGGCGCCTTGGCGGCCGTACCCTTCTGCGTTAGCACAGCAGGAAATGCGGCCACAGCGGCGGTTCGAGCAATGAATTTCCGCCGTTTAATCTTGGACATGCCCAATTGTGGCACTCGTCCGCAGACTGTCGAAAGGTTTTTTATCTTTTTAGGGAATAAAACTGATTATTGCACGTAGTAGGTGAGACATGATGGAATGCTCTCCAGCGATCGCCCTCCCGATGGGCGTTATGTCTGAGGAAAATATGAACGCAGGCCATGCAGAACATGCCCGAGAGGATATTGAATCCCTCAGTGAACATGGCTTCGCCTTGGCCATCCAGTTACTTGGCCGGCACGAGGATGCAGCGGATGTCGTGCAGGATTCCCTCCGTAAACTGGTTCACAGTGGGCAATACGATGCCCAGCGAGGCCCCAAACGAGCATGGTTTCTGAAGGTAGTGCGAAACGGCGCTTTGGACGTTTTACGAAAACGCAAGCCGGAACATGAAGGAGCCGTTGCTCAACTAGAGGACACTGACCTCTCTCCGGCCGAGGTGGCCGAACAGAATGAATTGAAGACCATCATCCGGCAACAACTGGACGAGATGGATGTCGCCCAACGTGAGATTGTGCTACTGCGCGATTTTCACAACCTGAGTTACGCGGAGATTGCTGAGATGATGGAAATCCGGGCCGGAACAGTCATGAGCCGACTACACCGCGCACGCAAAGAGCTGCGCCAACGGATCAGGAAATATTTGTAATGAACCACAACTGCGAAGATACTGAGGCACTGCTTTCGGGTTATCTCGATGGTGAACTCACCCAGGGAGACCGCCAGCGCGTGGAGATTATACTTGATGATTGCCAGGACTGCGCGCAGACGTTTGAGGAGATGAAGAAATTGCGCGGCGAAATTGGTGGCATCGAATACGAACACATGACCGAATCCGAACGAATTAAACTCAGTGAAGACTCTGTCACCAAAGCCGGTGAGAACATCGGCCAAATGCTGGTGATCGGTGGGTTGGTGCTGGTGTACGGAGTTGGCGCTTATGTGTTATGTGTGGATATCATAACGGATGCAGAGTTCGTTCGCACTGGCGATGACGGAGATAAGGTGCCGCTCTTTCTCAGGATTGGGCTTCCGGCACTGATAATTGGGCTGGGTATATTATTCACCACAGTACTGGTTCAAAGAATCAAGACCTCAAAAACCGACCCGTACAATGATGTGGAAATCTAACTGATGAGGACGCACAAACTTCTAGTGGGTTTGCTTCTCTATACCCACGCACTTGTAGCACAGCCACCCAATGGATCGATCGGAACCACCAATGACGCAGTTAAGGTGCCCAAACCGTCAATCAGTATTGTCGAAGCCGCTGCCAAAGGAGATCTGGAAAAAGTTAAAGCGCATCTGGCTGCCGGGACTGACATTAACGATCGTGATGGAGAACATGATTCCACCGCCCTACACGCCGCCGCTTATCACGGTAAGTTAGAGATCGTAAAATTCCTCATTTCTAAAGATGCCGATATTAACGCCAAAAACAGACACGAACAAACCCCGCGAGATGTCGCCTGGCATGAACACGAAAATCATGAAAAATTTAGTGAAACAGACCGGGAAGCCAAGCGGAAAGCTGGTGAATTCATCGACAGCAAAGGAGGCCAACATGGTCATGAGGACCGAGAAGGTTTCCCTTGGTGGATACTCGGCTTTCTTCCCTGCCTGATTCCCCTCCTTCTCGTAGCCGGAATTATATACGCCATCAAAACCAAACCTAAAGCAGAAGCCATGCCTACTCATACCAATAAATTCATCGTCGTCACCTCACCCACCATCCCCGGCAAAAAAATTGTGCGCACCCTTGGCCTTGTGCGTGGCAATACCATCCGAGCTCGTCACGTGGGCAAAGACATCATGGCCGGCCTGCGCAACATCGTTGGTGGCGAGGTGACCGAGTACGCCAAGCTGCTGGCCGAGAGCCGCGAGCAGGCGCTCGACCGCATGCTGGTGGAAGCTGAAGGACTGGGCGCCAACGGAATCGTCAGCGTGGCGTTCACTACCTCCGTCATCATGGGTGGCGCTGCAGAGATGATGGCCTATGGGACGGCCGTGGTTATCGAGGATGAATAATCCGGTCACCCGCGTTTAGTTTTTTATTCGGTTCATTGCACATTGAGGGAGGATGCGTTATCTTACGTCCACCCCGCCTTTTGGATAAGAAGCGCTATCATGATCTGGATGCCTTGCGCGGCTTTGCCATGCTTTTAGGCATTGTCATTCACGGTCTTTTATCTTTCATACCACTGCCGCTTCCGGGAGTTCCGCAGGATATCAACCAAAACCCGGAGGTATACGGATATGTGTTTAACTTTATCCATGGTTTTCGAATGCAACTCTTTTTCCTGATCAGCGGGTTTTTCACAGCCATGCTGTGGCACAAAAAAGGCCTGCGAAAGCTCTTCAAGCATCGTGCCAAGCGTATTCTGGTTCCACTGATAATTGCCATGCCGATTCTCTGGATATTTGGGATTGCCTTTGTAGGGATGGATGCCGAATTCCCCTTCGCGGAGGTGGAGGCGAAGTTTAAAGAAAGCATGAACAATCCCTTGGCATTGTTGGCTATTGGAATGTGGGTTCCGGTGACAGGTCACTTATGGTTTTTGTACTATTTGCTTTGGTTAATACTCGGTTTTGCGGTTGTCATAAAACTGATACAAAGATTTCGAATTAAGCAGGTCTCCTCACGGATGATCCGCTCACTCTGGCTCTGGCTGGTGCCGCTCTCCCTGCTCCCACAACTCTTCAACGGCTTGATGAGCATGATTATGGGCCTCCCCTTTATCGGTCCCGATACTTTTGGTGGAGTGATACCCTGGCCGCCTCAACTCATTTACTACGCGGTCTTTTTTGGCTTTGGTGCCATTTGCTATGGCCGCTGGGAATTTGACCAGGCCATCGGTCTGCGATGGCAGGCTTGTTTCATTTTGTCCATTCCAGCTTTGCTGCTGGGTATACATTGGGTCGAACTGCGCAATGCAGCATTCAAGGCGGGCTGGGAGGGCAACCAGTCGGAAATTATTTGGTATCACTTCCTAACCAACCTGTGTCAGTTATTTTTTTCCTGGCTGATGATCTTTGGCTTCATCGGATTCTTCCGGCGTTTCTTTTCCAAGGAAAACAAAAAGGTGCGTTACATCTCCGACGCCTCCTACTGGATTTATATAGCCCACATGCCGCCGATTATGGCGTTACAGTTTTGGGTGAGTGACTGGCCTTATCCAAGCTTCCTGAAATTTCTCTTTATATGCGCCCTGACCGTGGGAATTCTTCTGCTGATCTACGAATACGCCATTCGCTACACTTGGGTCGGCACCATGCTCAATGGCAAACGGACGCGCGAAAAGGCAGTTACCTGATATTGATCAGGACTGTCCGATAAATTGATCCCGCCCCTTGACCAATGCATCCATCTTGGCATCGGCCACCGTGCGCGGCAGCATCCAGAAGCCGCAATCAGGGTGAATCCATTTG
>CBFHWX010000014.1:0-37790 GCA_965659445.1 Limisphaerales bacterium
CAAAGCCAGCTTGAAAGTGGCGGCTGGGATTACCGGTTTGATTTTGCCAATCCTCAACGCTGGCTGCGGCGTGTAGACACGATCAACAGTAGGCCCAAGGACGCCGGGCGCCGCCGCAATGTATCCACATTCGACGATAATAATTCCCAAAGTGCCTTAAGCTTTCTATTGGCGCTCGGATCGCACTGCACGGGGCGCTCTCCTCTTGAGAGGCGTATCCTCAGCGCGCGCGATTACGGCCTGCGCAAGCTACTGGAGGCACAGTACCCTAACGGCGCTTGGCCACAGCGCTACGATGGGGAGCCAAAGGCGGCCAAGAATTATCCCGTGCTCCAAGCACGCTACCCCAAGGCATGGTCACGTGTTTATCAAAAACAAAACTATATGCACCACTACACATTCAACGACAACTCCCATCGTGACTGTGTGCTGCTCGCCCTCAAAGCTTACCGTGTTACTGGTCGAAAAGCATTTCTAGAGGCTGCCCGTCGTGGTGGCAATTTCATGCTACTAGCCCAAATGCCCGCTCCTCAGCCTGTGTGGGCGCAGCAATACAATGCCAACATGGAGCCGGCTTGGGCGCGCAAATTCGAACCGGCTTCGGTTACCGGGGGTGAGAGTGTGGGTGTTTGCCAAACTCTGATTGATTTATACCTAGAACTAGGCGAGGACAAATATCTAAACGCCCTTGCTCCTGCAATAAAGTGGTTCAAGGATTCTCCCATCAGCAAGGATCGTTGGGCGCGCTTTTACGAATTAAAAACAAATAAACCTCTGTACTTCACCAAGGATTACAAGCTGGTTTATACCGACGACGACCTCCCGACACATTACGGATTTCAAAGCTCCTTCGGTGTAAAAAGCATGATCCGGCATTATGAAAATGTGAAGGCCGTGGGCCGGGAAAAATATCTCGCTTCTCAAGTGCGGGCACCGCTCACTAACAAACAGCGCGCTGCTCGCGCCGATGCGATGGGCAAAGACGTCCACGCAATCTCCGCCTCGCAAGACAAGCAAGGTCGGTGGCTGACTAAAGATGAGCTCAAGACCCGCGGCATGAAATTCGGCGAGCGCATCGAGACGCGTGTCTTCATCGAAAACCTGCAGCGTCTATCCGATTACTTGGCGCTTTTGAAATAACCGTCCCTCGCCTACCCTCACGGAATGAAACGCCGTGTTTATCTTGATCATCTCGCAGGCACGCCTTTGGCTGCCGAGGTGCGCGAAGCGATGCGGCCATTTCTGGAGGAGCGCTTCGGCAGTGCCAGTTCACTCCATGTCCACGGTCTTGCCGCTCGAGAAGCCATCGACATCGCCCGCGAACAATGTGCAAAGCTCATTAACGGCACGCCCGAGGAAATCCTCTTTACCGGGAGTGCCACAGAAGCAAACAACCTCGCCGTGAAAGGCGTCGCCTTGTCCCAACGCAAGCAGGGTAACCACATCGTACTCTCCAACATCGAGCATCCTTCAATCGACCAATCTGTCGTATGGCTCGAGAATAACGGTTTCACCGCCACGCGTGTGGCCGTTAATGGCGAAGGGTGTGTGGCTCCGAATGATATAGCCGGAGCCACCACGGAGCAGACTGTTCTTATCGTCACCCACCACGCCAGCCACGACCTTGGCACCGTGCAGGACATTTCCTCCATCGGGGAGATTGCAAAGGCTCGCCGCATTCCATTTTTCGTCGATGCCACCGCCAGCGGAGGCTGGCTTCATATCGATGTACAGGCGACCAATATTTCACTGCTGTCTCTGGCCCCGCATCGTTTTCACGGACCGCAGGGAATTGGCATTTTGTGTCATAATCGCCGCGTTCCTCTGACGCCTCAAATACACGGTGGGCTGCAGGAGGATGGGCTTCGTGCTGGCACGGAGAATATTTCGGCCATCGCTGGGGCTGGCGCCGCTGCTGCACTAGCTATTCCAACTCATATTTCCGATTTGCAGTTGAAGCTCCACGAAGGATTATTTACC
Source organism: Limisphaerales bacterium (assembly GCA_965659445.1). Taxonomy (GTDB): domain Bacteria; phylum Verrucomicrobiota; class Verrucomicrobiia; order Limisphaerales; family UBA1100; genus UBA1100. Next base: position 1,981 of record CBFHWX010000014.1, read on the forward strand.
CGTATCGCGCACATTCGGCTCAATGGCCCAAAGCCGGGGGCACATCGGTTACCCACGCAACTCAATTATTCCATCGAACACATTGAAGGCGAAGGATTGGCGCTGGCGCTGGATTTACAGGGCATCGCCATCGCCAGTGGGGCGGCGTGTGTCACTAAAAACATGGCAGTTCCGCCGGCACTGGCGGCGATCGGGCTTGACGCCGTCCTAGCCAAAGGCAACGTTCTCCTCTCCCTTGGGCGTGACATCTCTGAGGATGACATTGACCATGTGCTGGACATCATCCCGAAACAAATCGGCAAGCTACGCTCGATGTCACCGACTTGGGACGCATTGAAAAAATGAGTTTGGAACAATCCATCCTAGACGCCCTCAAGGGCGTGAATTATCCGGGTTACTCGCGCGACATCGTTTCATTTGGGCTCGTTAAAAATGTAGCGGCTGCCAATGGCTCGGCAAGTATCGAGCTGGAACTATCCGCGCACAATCCTGAGATAGCAGATCATCTCAAGACCATTGTGGAAGCCTCCGCTATCTCCGTGGACGGCATCGACCGCGCGATAGTTCAGATTAAAATGCCGCCCGCCGGCCAAGCCCCTGCCGTGGCCGGGGCGCAGCCCAACCGCATGCCCGGCATCAACAAGGTCTTCGCCGTGGCTTCCGGCAAGGGCGGTGTGGGCAAAAGCACCTGCGCGGTCAACCTCGCCTGCGCGCTTGCCCAGGAAGGCGGCGAGATCGGCCTGCTAGATTGCGACATCTACGGCCCCAGCGTGCCCTTGATGATGGGCGTGAACGAGCGCCCCATGGTGAGCCCTGAGGAAAAGCTGGTGCCATTAATGAATCATGGAGTTAAACTCATGAGCATGGGCTTCCTGTTGGACGGCGACCAGCCGGTCATCTGGCGCGGGCCGATGATAATGAAAACCATTCAGCAGTTTGTGATGCAGGTGGACTGGGGCTCTCTGGATTATTTGCTAGTCGATTTGCCTCCTGGGACAGGTGACGCACAGTTGTCTCTTTGCCAAACTGTGCCGCTCGATGGTGGCATAATTATATCCACGCCTCAGGAAGCGTCGCTGGGTGTCGTACGTAAAGGCATCGCGATGTTTGAAAAAGTGAATGTCCCCATCCTCGGCATCGTGGAAAATATGAGCTATTTCACTGCGCCCGGCGGCGAACGCGTGGAGATTTTCGGGCACGGCGGCGGTGCCTCCGAGGCCGCTCGACAGGGAACCTCGTTTCTTGGCGAGATTCCGCTCTTCACCGAAATCCGAGAAGGCGGCGATACCGGCGTGCCGGTTGTGGTCAAGGATCCTGAAGGAGCTCCGGCACAAGCTTTTGTTAAGATAGCTGCCAAGCTGCGGGGGACGATGGACTAGGGTTGTTCTCATTATTCACACGTTGTTCGCTGTCCATACCTCTGCTGGTTTCAACAAAATATGTTGTTTTTTGAGAAGATTTGATGATAGCGTCTCTTCCCGTCTGCAAAGAAGGCCTATGCCAAAATCATCTACAAATGACGCGCTGCTGAAGAACTCCACGCTTTACCGCGAGTTTTTGACGGAGCGAGAAGAGATTGTGGCGCACAAATGGGTCTTGTCGGAGAAAGCAGGAACCGACGTCGGCTTTGAGGCGGCGCTCTCCGATTGGATGGTGAAGCACCGCTCTGAGTGGCGGAAAGGCCGCCTCGTTGCCCGGCAAAACGCCTGAAATTTAGATGCCCTTTAAAGGCTGGTCCCGTGAGGCCGCCAAGGACGATGATGAAACGAAACGGATTTTTTTATCTGCGCCAATTCCGCGTGCACGCGGCCTCGCGCAGATTTTTTTATGCCTGAAGAACGCACAGTGATGGAGGCGGATGCCATCGTCCGCGCTTGGCGGAGGGTTGCGCATGAAATTGCCGAGGCCCATGCCGAGGGAGGCGCGTTGATTCTTGTCGGCATCCAACGCGGTGGCGTGCCGCTGGCACAACTGCTCGGCGAAACACTGGGTGAGATTTTCGGGCACGTTGTCGCCACCGGTTCCGTGGAGCCGGGCCTCCACCGTGACGATCTCTCGCAGCGTGGTATGACCGAGCTGCTGCCCACCGAGCTTCCCGGTGACATTGCGGACAAAGTCATTGTGGTGGTTGATGACGTGCTCTACACGGGCCGCACCGTACGCGCCTCCATCGACTCCTTGCTCGGTTTCGGTCGCCCGCGCTGCATTCGCCTTGCCGTGCTTATCGACCGTGGCCATCGCGAGCTGCCTATCCGCCCTGATTTTGTTGGCAAGAATCTTCCCACGCACCCCGACGAACGCGTCGAGGTGCGTTTGGACAAATCCGGCGGGCCTCGGACCGTTGAGATTTTATCCCCATGAGTTGGCATCGTAAACATCTGCTGGACATTGAACGCCTCAGCGCTGAGGAAATCACCACCGTGCTCGACACCGCCCGCGAGTTTAAGGCCGTCGGTGAGCGGGCCATCAAGAAAGTCCCCGCCCTTCAGGGTAAGACAGTCGTGAATTTTTTTGTGGAACCTTCCACTCGTACACGCGTGAGCTTTGAGCTCTCCGCCAAGCGGCTGAGCGCAGATATCATCAACTTCTCTGTCGACGCATCTTCCTTCCAAAAAGGGGAGAGCCTCAAGGACACCGCGCGCACCCTGGAGGCGCTCAACGCCGATGTTATTGTCATTCGCCATAAGGCAGCCGGAGCGCCTCACTTTCTCGCTCGCTTTCTTAACGCCCACGTGGTGAACGCAGGTGACGGAGCCCATGAGCACCCAACTCAGGCCCTGCTCGACACTTTCACCATCCGCGAAAAGAAAGGGGAAATCTCCGGCCTCAACGTTACCATCCTCGGCGATATTCTTTACAGTCGCGTAGCTCGTTCTAACATCTGGGCCCTGCGGAAGCTTGGCGCAAATATCACTCTTTGCGGCCCGAGCACCCTTGTCCCGAAAGTCTTCGAGCAAATGGGCTGCCGCGTTACCTACGATCTCGACGAAGCCTTAGCCGACGCCGACGTTATAAACCTCCTTCGCATCCAGCACGAACGACAACGCAAAACCATGTTTCCAAGTATTGGGGAATATGCCTCCCTATTCGGGCTCAATCGTTCGCGGCTGGCTAAGACAAAACCCGACGCCATGATCATGCACCCCGGACCCATGAATCGCGGCGTTGAAATTGAAAGCGAAATCGCCGATTGCCCGCGCGCTGTTATCCTTGAGCAAGTCACCAATGGCATCGCTATCCGAATGTCCGTACTATATCTGGTGAATGGGGGAAATGCCGGAGAAATGAATGCCTAAAGATTTTTGCTGAGGACTTCCTGGCTCGCCTCAGATACTTCAGCGTGCAAAGAGCGTCCATGGCTGTCCATCGTCACCACGGCGGGGAATTTATCCACCTCAAGCTCCCAAATGGCCTCCGGACTTCCAAACTCTTCCAAAAAATAGACATTTCTTACTTTAGTAATGCGTTCGGCCAATACTTGTGCCGCGCCCCCAATTGCATGCAAATACACTCCTCCATTTTCCCCACATGCTGCCAAAGTCGCAGGACCCATTCCCCCTTTGCCAATCACTCCGCGCAATCCAAATTTCTTCATAATGTCTCCCTGATACGGCTCCTCACGGATCGAGGTGGTTGGGCCGGCCGCGGTTATCTGCCACTCTCCGTTTTCATCCTTTATTACGACCGGGCCGCAATGATAGATGATGCTTCCCTTAAAGCTCACTCCTTCAGGCAGCTCTCCCCCTTCGTGTAAAAACTTATGAACCGCGTCTCGTCCGGTAAACACAATCCCTGTTATTCCCACTTCATCACCAACCTTCAGCTCGCGAATTTGGTCTTCCGATATCGGTGTCCTTATTTCCATCATGCCTTTATATATTCCTCCCATACCAAATTTTTATCTCTGGTTTTAACCAAAAAATCAACAGCGGCACGCAGGCGGGAAGACAACAGCAACTCGTCATGCCAATAGTTATGATTACGAGGTTGTAAATCCAAACCCACGGTTTGCGAGGAAAGAAAAAGGGAAGAGCACTCGCGATGGCAAACGGCAGGCCAACCACAGCGAGAACTATTCCGTTCGTCAAGAGCTCCATTCGTTCGGTCTCGCCAGCCTTGTCCGCCAGAAAAACCATCACCCCACCCCGATGAAGAATACAATGTACATCAGCGCCATTAGGCCTGTGTACACCTTGAACCACATGACAGCCGGAGGAGATTTGGTTGGCGTCAACTTGTTGGGATACGAATCCAAAGCATCTCCTGTTATAAATCAATACAGCCACTCTTTTATATCCCCCTCGCTCCCGAGCGTGGCACCATGCCGACGGAAGGCCCAGCACATGTAGCTGACGCTAACGAAAAAGGACGCTGGGAGCCGATTGGCGGCTGTGATCTTTACTCCGAGTAGAGTCGTGTTGCCGCCGAATCCCATCGGCCCAATGCCGAGCTTATTGGCGGTGGTTAAAATATCCTGTTCCAACAAATTGAGCTCCTCGTTGTCGTTTCGGTCGTCGAGGTCACGGAGGAATTGCGTTTTGGATAAATCGTAGCCCGTAGCGCGATCGCCGCCTATGCAGACTCCAAGGATGCCTGGCCCACAGCCTTTGCCCTGCGCCTGCTGCACCGCATCGAGGATAACCCTACGGCAACCATCGAGATCACGGTTGGCGTTTAGTTTTGTGTTTGGCAGAGAGTACTGCGCGCCAACATTTTCACAACCCCCGCCCTTTAACACCAACCGAACCTGCACCGTATCCTCAGCGTGCTGGTGGAAATGAAATGTTGGCGCGCCGGGGCCGACGTTGGTTCCGTCGTTTTTCCCGGTTAACGAGTCAACGGAGTTTTGCCGGAGATATCCTTTTTTTGTCGCGTTAGTCACCGCCTCGCGTGCAGTTTCTGAAAACTCCATCTGGTTGAAGCCGACGGGACAGTCCACATAAAACAATATGCTCCCCGTATCCTGACAAATCGGCTGCGACTTTTCCTTCGCCATTTCTATATTCTGCTCGATGATCTTCATCGCACTTTCCGCGATGGTTCCCATTTTCTCATTCTCCAACGCACCAAGGATCGCCCGCTGCACATCATCCGGAATCTCCGCTGACGTACGGCGGACAATCTCGACAATTGATTCTGAAAGCTGCTCCATGTTTTCCGGCACGCTACGGATGCTTGCCCTCTGTGTCAATACGGGGCAAATGGCCGTTGACGTTCGAGCGCCAAGCCGGCAACGTGCCGCCGAAATGAGTTCGGGGAAAAAGTCCGCATCGCCAACGAAGGCGCGTAAATCGGCCCCTTCCAAGCTGCTGCCTACCCCTGTGGCCGTCCCGAAGTGGCCGTTTCTATTTGCCGACGCCATTTTCATCGGGCTCGGTTATTGGATCAGCACGCTCATTCAGGGCCCAGCGCAGCCGTGGCAGGTCATCAGCATTTTGGTGTGTGCCCTCTTCGGGGCGAGTTTTGCAATTGCCCCGTTTTATTTTGAGTTCAAGGCCGAAGCCAAGGCTATCGAGATTGCACAGCTCACCTCTGTAGCTAAGGAAGTAGGAAATATGAAAGCGGTTGCCAAGAAGATTTCCGAGGCCACCGAAAATTGGGATTCCGTACAGGAGGCCTCTGCCCAAACCGCCAAGCTCGCCGAAGAAATAGCTGAAGGCATTCAGGCTTCTGTCAAAGAACACGACGCCTTTATGACCAAGGCCTGCTCCGATGAGCTCAAGACGCTTCGGCTTGAAGTGGAAAAATTCCGCCGCATGGAAACGGATTGGGCCAAATCGCTGGTGAGCGTATTGGATTTGGTCTATCGCCTCGAACGGTCTGCTGCCGCCTCGGGCAAGAAACCTTTCATAAAGACCACCGGCATTTTTCAGAATCATTGCCGCGATGAGGCCCGGCGGGTTGGGCTAGTGGCTTTTGAGGCGGAGCAGGGAGCAGCGTTTGATCCCGAGCTGCACGCGGTGCCGGATGGTGAGGTGGCTCCAGAGGACACCGCCAAAATTGCTGAAACTCGTCTGCCCGGCTTTCGCTTACAGGGGCAGATAATCCGCAAGCCGCTGGTCGCAGTGAGTTAATTTTTTCGCGATGCGTGAGAACACACGCCGCGAGTGCTGCCCACGATGAATTCCAACATCTCCCGCGCCTTTTCGCCGGGCGATTCCTCGAGTCCTCTTTTCACAGCTTCGCCAACGTTCCCGCCTCCCATAAACACGCGCTTATAACACGCTTTTAATTCGCTTCGTTGTTCGGGGGTGAACCCGGCGCGGCGAAGTCCAACGGTGTTTAAACCACACATCTTATTCATGCCAAATACCACCATTGTGAATGGAGGCACGTCCTGGCTCACTCCCGAATTTCCCTGCATCATCGCCAACGTGCCAATGCGCACAAATTGATGGATGCCACAGTTGCTGGAAAGGAACACGCCATCCCCGATCACAGCGTGCCCTCCCACAAGCGCACCGTTTGCCAAGATGGTGTGATCCCCAACCACCGCATTGTGCCCGACATGGCTGTCCGCCATTAAAAAATTGTGGCTTCCGATAATGGTTTCCTCCTCTAGAGAATTCGACCGGTGCAGCGTAACGTGTTCACGGAAAACATTGTTGTCTCCAATGCGCAATCGCGTTGGCTCGCCTTTATAATTTAAATCCTGCGGGGCATCCCCGATGACTGCTCCTCCGTGAATGATATTCCTTTTCCCCAGCTTCGTTTCTCCTGTGAGATAAACATGAGGCCCAATCACACAGCCTGCCCCAATTTTCACCCCTGCATCGATAACTGTGTAGGGGCCCACGGAAACACTCCCGGACATTTCCGCTTTCGGATCAATAATTGCTGTGGAGTGGATCAATTGGGATCTAATGCCGAATATAGGCTGGCTTTATTTTGACTAGTTTTCAAATTGCGTAAATTTCCCGCGGGCGTGCGGTGGAATTCGGGCTTTAAGATGAACAGTGTCCCCCACGTAAATTTCCTCATCGACTTGCCCAATGGCCTTGACGCGGGCAATGGTGGCTCCATCCGTGACAGGAATTCTCAAATCCATGCTGGTTCGAACGGGGCGCAACATGCTTCCCAATTCTGCCTGAAGCATGTCCAAGCCTTCTCCGGTTTTCGCGGAAACTGCGACAGCTCTCGTGTGTTCCCGCAAGCAGTGTAGATTACCATTGCGCGCAGACAATTGATCGATTTTGTTGAAAACCATCATTGTCGGTTTTTCTTCTGCCCCTATTTCCTTGAGCACATTGTCAACTGCTGCGATTTGTTCCTCCCCCTCAGTATTGGAAATATCCACAACGTGCATCAAGAGATCCGCCTCGACCACTTCTTCCAGCGTCGCCTTAAACGCCTCTACGAGCTGATGTGGCAGTTTACGGATGAAGCCAACCGTGTCGCTTAGCAGCGCGTTTTGATTGGTGGGCAAGCGCAGTCTCCTCGTCGTGGGATCCAACGTGGCAAAGAGCTTGTCCTCGGCAAGCACATCCGATCCCGTCAGCTTGTTGAGCAAGGTGGATTTTCCCGCGTTTGTGTACCCGACAATCGAAACGAGCGGCCACTGCCTTCGCTGCCGTCCTTGCCGTTGAGTCGTTCGCACCCGCTTTACTTCCTTCAATTCCCGTCTCAACCGTGCAATTCGTTCTTGAATTCGTCGGCGATCTACCTCCAGCTGGCTCTCTCCATCCCCTCGCATTCCGATGCCTCCCTTTTGCCGCGAAAGGTGGGTCCACATTCGTGTGAGCCGTGGAAGAATATGTTGCAGCTGCGCCATTTCTATCTGCATCTTTCCTTCCCGCGTGCGTGCGCGTTGGGCGAATATGTCTAGGATTAGTGCAGTTCGGTCAAGGACCTTGCAATCAAAAGCCTGCTCCAAGTTTCGTGTTTGCGCCGGCGAAAGTTCATCATTGAAAATAACTGTGTCTACGTTGCCTTGTTTGCAGTCATCCGCTATCTCCGCCACTTTGCCTTTGCCAATAAAGGTCGCAACATGAGGCCTTTCCAATCGTTGAGTTCCCTCCCCGATGATCTGCGCTCCCGCGGTGATGGCAAGATCTTCAAGCTCTTTCATCGTTTCGCAAACTTCTATTTTCCCACCTTTTCTAAACTCCGCCCCTACGAGGAAAACTCGTTCGGTTTTGTTTTTCTGTTCCTTGGGTGCCTTCAAGAGAGTTGCTCAATTATTCGCTGTGCTGTGATTTTTGGCTCCTCGTCAGGCGTCACTTTCAGCGGGCGGGCGCCATGCATTTTTCGAAACCATGTCATTTGTCTTCGGGCAAATTGCCATGTCCGTGACTTAACCCGCGCCACTGTGTGGGGCAAGTCTCTTTCTCCCTGAAGATGCTCAATAACCTGTCTATATCCAAGGGATTGTCGCGCCACAGCATTGGCATCCAGCGCTAAACGCAGGGAACAAGTTTCTTCCACCAATCCTGCTTCAAACATCGCATCAACGCGCGCGTCAATCCTCATCCGTAAATCTTCTCTTTCTCGCTCTATCACAAAGAAGTTTTCCACCGGCTGCTTGGTCCACTTGGCTCGTTGTTTAGAAAAGGGCTTCCCTGTGAGTCTTATCACCTCCACCGCACGCACAATTCGGCGTCGATTTTTTACATCTATTGCTGCATGCGTCTCTGGATCTTTTTGTTGTAACTCGGCGAGTAGCAATTCCATTTTCTTCCCCTCCAGCTCAGACCGCATTTCCGTATTTCCCTCGGGGGCTTCTCCAAGTCCCTGGAGCCAGGCTTGAAAGTATAGTCCTGTCCCTCCGCAAAAAATTGGCTGTTTTATTTTCCCTATGACCGCGCTTGTGAGGTCTACAAATCTCGCTGCGTTAAACGCTTGGTCAATTTCAATGACATCTACAAGATGATGCGCAACGGCAGCTCTATCTTCTTTCGTGGGTTTTGCCGTTCCAATATCGAGGGATTTGTATACCTGCATCGAATCAACGGAAATTATTTCCCCGTTTTTTTTTCTTCCTATCTCGATGGCTGCTGCTGATTTCCCGGAGGCTGTGGGGCCTGCGATAAAAATAGGGACCCCCACTTACTTTTCTTTCTTTTTGTTTTTTTCGATCCTCTCCAATTCCTTTTGTCCTCTCCATGCCATCACAAAGAGAATCCCAACCCCAACACAGATTCCTATATCCGCAATGTTGAACGCCGGATAGCCCAATGTCCCCCCCTCTCTTCTTTCAATATAAAACCTTATGAAATCTATAACGTGCTGGTGTGCTATCCGGTCTATCATGTTTCCAATTATCCCTCCGATCAGCATCCCCATCCCGATTTTTCCCACTTTTGTTTCTATTTCAAAATGATTCCTGAATCGGATGAGGGCAACCATTGCCACAAGGGACAGGATTGCAAGCGCGATGCTGCTGTCCTGAAGAATGCTCCACGCTGCCCCTGTGTTATGCCAATTAACAAAAACGAGAAATCCCTTTATTACTACGATTCCTTCGCTGTTGTGTTCAATCGTGTTGGCAACTATCTGCTTTGTTATCTGATCTGCTCCCACAAATATGGCGGCAGTAGAAATTATTTTTTTTTCTTCTATGAACGGAATGGGCGTGGGGCACTTTGTCTTTTCTTCTGTGGGCTCCTCCATGTGTTTCCGGTTCCTCTAGTTTGTGCGCATCGGCATAATTACATAAAGGAAGGGGGCGTTGCTCTTGATCACTCCGGGGCTGAGACTGTCTGTTATTTCCAAATATATCTCGTCCCCTTCTAACACCTTCAGTGGGTCCATCAGATAGGTAGGATTAAATGCCACCTCGATCTCTGGTCCTTCGTATTTGATGGCGATGGATTCATGGCCTGATCCTATATCTGGCGTGTTCGCCGTGATGGTCAGGTTGTTCTCACTGAACTTGAGCTTTACCGAATTTGCCTTGTCGCTCGTTATTTGATCTGCCCTTCGCAACGCATGATTAAGTTCCTCCTTCCCAAGAGATATTCGCTGCAGGTTCTCCGCTGTTTTTGGAATTACTTGTTTGTAATTGGGATAACTTCCCTCTACCAATTTACTGTGAAGTTTTACGTCCCCTCCTCTTTCCTGTGGCAGCGTGAATTCCACATGCGTTTCTCCTATTCCTATCTCTATTTCTCCTTCTCCCTGCAGTAATCGCTGAAGCTCTCCCACAGCTTTGTTCGGCACTATTATTTCTCCCTTCTTTCCTCCCTCTACCTCCTCCTCAACCAGCGCTAAGCGCCTCCCGTCGGTGGCGACAAGCGTTATTTTTTCGGGATTCATCACGATGTTTATTCCATTCAACACATGTCGTGATTCGTCTGTGGAAACCGCATATGCGGTTTTTCTAATCATTTCTTTGAACTTTCCCTGCCCAATCTTTATTTTTCCACTTTCCTTGAATTTTGCCTGTTGCGGGTATTCATCCGCCCCTATTCCGTGAAGCTTGTACTCTGCGGCTCCTGCTTTTACTTTAGCAATTTCCTTGTCGTTAACCTCTATTTCAACCTGAGGTGATTCAATCTCTCGGATGAGTCCAAACAGTCGCTTGGCTGGGAGAGATGTGGCCCCTTCTCGTTCAACTTCTGCTTCCACTGTGGCATGTATGCTCACCTCCAGATCGGTCGCTCGCAACTCCAGTTTTTTTTCCCCGGCAACAAGTAGCACATTTGAGAGAATGGGGAGTGTTGATCGGGTTCCTATCACATTCTGCACAATCTGCAGACCTGCGGTTAGATCATCCTTGGTAACTGAGATTTTCACAATTCTATATTAATGAATATTTAAAAGATAACAGCACTATTATTAAGGGCTGTGAATAATCCAAACAACCCATAGAGTCAAGAAAGGGCAACGAAACTTGGGGTATTCTTGTACACAAGGGGTGCGCATAAAATTGCGAGTAAGAAACGGTAACTTGAGAAAACAGAGGGGAGGAAAAAGAATCGAAGGAAATCACTAACAATTCACAGGAGAAGAGGGATTCAAACACCGATCAATCACCCGGGGTAAAACATCTAAAACGGAATCAATTTCAATGGAGGAAGAATCGCGGCCAAGGGAAAGACGAACTAAAGAATTAGCTCCAATTTCATTTACTCCCATAGCACGGACCACGTGAGAGGGATTGACGGAACCACTGGAGCAAGCGGACCCGCTAGAAGCACAAATTCCCTCTAAATCGAGAGCACCCAACAAAGAAATACTGTCGGAACCTTCAACAAAAAAAGAAACGGTATTAAAAAGGCGCAACGAAGGATCGCGATCTCCGAGGAAAGAGACAGGGGCTATGGCATCCAACCCAGAAATTAACCGTTCAGCAAGGGGAGAAATAGAGTTATGAGAAAACGGAGGGAGAGGGAGAAAACGCACAATTGCTTCAGCAAGCCCGAGAATGGCGGGAAGATTTTCAGTTCCAGCACGCCGGTCATTTTCATGAGAAGCCCCATGCACAATTGGGTGTGGGAGAAGGGGAGACTTGGCGAACAAGAGGCCAGCCCCCTTGGGGCCATGAAACTTGTGAGAGCACAGAGAAACCAAATCCGCCGAGAAATCAGAAATGCTGGAGAAAGGAAGTTTTCCGAAGCACTGAACGGCATCGGTGTGGAAAAGGATACCGTTTTCAGAACATAATTCGCCGATTTCAGAGACCGGCTGTAGTGTGCCAACTTCATTGTTGGCGGCCATAATGCTCACTAAAATCGTATCGTGTCGCAGGGCTTCCCGAACGGATTCGATCGACACTTTTCCCACGGAATCAACGGGCAAAAAAGTAACCTCAAAACCCTCGTTGTTCACAAGATATTCACAAGGATTCAAAACTGCGTGATGTTCCACTTGAGAGGTGATGATATGGCGACCCTTATCGCGCAAAAGGCGTGCGACGCCGAACAGGGCAAGGTTGGTGCTTTCGCTTCCGCCGCTAGTGAAAATGATCTCGCTAGGCTTGCATTTTAAGGTGGCCGCAACACGGTCGCGGGCATCGTCCAGCAGCGCACGCGCGCGTTGGCCGACATGATGCACGCTAGAAGGATTGCCCCAATCTTTATCAAGCGCTGTCATCATCACTTTCTTCACCTCGGAATCAAGCGGAGTGGTGGCGTTGTAATCCAAATATATCGTGCGCACGCCAAGTGTTTACTCCATACTCCGCGCCGATGCCAGACTGGCTTCAAGTAATCCTGCTGGGAGTTATCGAGGGCATAACCGAGTTTCTCCCCATTTCTTCTACAGGCCACTTGCTACTGTGGCGAGAATGGGTTCCCCTCCCCAAAGGATGGAGCCCGGAATTTTTCAAGACCTTTGTTATCTTCATTCAAAGCGGGGCGGTGCTAGCGGTTATCACCGTTTTTCGGGATCGAGTAGGGGGACTGATAGGGAATTGGAGGGAGAAGGAGACGAAGGAATACCTCAAAAAGCTCGGGTTTTCCTTTGTTTTAACCGGAATTGGGGGATTAGCCCTGAAAAAAATGGGATGGGAATTGCCAAACGAAAGCACACCGATTGCGTGGGCGCTGCTCATTGGCGGAGCGTTGTTCATCGCTTTTGAATCGTTTCATAAAAAAATAGAAAAACAAGAAGATGAAAAATTAAATATCCCGAGAATCACTTGGACAATTGCGATTGCCTTTGGGGTTGGGCAACTGATCGCGATGATTTTTCCCGGAGCCTCTCGCAGCGGCATCACAATACTTATCGGACTCATTCTTGGCATGCACCGGCGCGAGGCGGTGGAATTTTCATTTCTGCTCGGCGTGCCCACCCTGCTTGCCGCAGGCGGGTATGAGCTGACTTCAGCGTTAAAGGAAGACCCCACGGCTGTCCAAGCCGAATGGCAGATGCTGTTGCTCGGCACCCTAGTCTCGGCGGTAACAGCGTTCCTCGCGGTGAAATGGCTGCTCGGTTATCTTCAGAAATACTCCTTCATGGCCTTTGGCTGGTATCGAATTGCCATTGGGATCGCGGTACTGGTCCTGGGGGGGAGGATTGCTGTCGGATAAACGAAAAGGACTAAAAAGAGAAAAATAAGTCAATTCCCCGATTTATTCACAGGGAAAATTCAGGGAGCGGGGAGTCTCTCCAGAGCGCGCAATTTTTCGCTCAAAAGATCGCGAATCTCCACGGGATCGTCGAAAAATACTCCAGATACTGTTATCATGTAAACCCGCTTGCCTTTGCGCCCGACAAACAAGTTGCCAAAAGAAAGGCCATCCGCTTCTAGAAGGGAAAATTCGGATTTGTCGCCCCAGCGAAACAAGTCATTGCGAGCAACACGTTTCACCCCGGGCTCACCGCTGAAGCCAAGGCTAAAGCCGACTTTAACGGATTCGTAGGAAATTCGCGCGTCAGAGGTGGCTGGTTCCACCGAGATGGAGCACATCAGGTACGGCGCCTCATCGTTGAGGGAATCATCGTACACGTATTCGATTGCGTATGACTTGTCGAGGTACTTGGTTTTCTTGAGAGATTCCTTGGAGGAGTCCGGCGAAAAACCATCAAGCCACAAGGCCACGTCAGCGATGTCCAGAACCGCCTCCTTATCCGCAACTGTCACCGGCACTTCCTTGGCCGTGAGCATGAAAAGCGCACCGCCACCCACGAAAAGCACCACACCTCCTCCCGCAGCCATGAACAGGGCGAGGAACACATACAGCAATGTGCGGGACTTCCGTTGAGAGGGCGGGCCCTCCACGGGCGGATAAGGCGGCCCAGATGTCGGCAAAACTGGGGGCGCATTCGTATCCATGGCCTCAGGATAAATCAACTTACACAGGATCGCAACAAAACGGGCTGGCACAACGAGAGGAACGCTGGCACAACGAGACATGCGCCTTTTAATAACACTTGTTTTATTTGGAGGCGTTGTTCACGCGGCTTCGGTCGTCACTTTTGTTGGCACGGGAGAAAAAGGCTATTCCGGAGATGGCGAACCTGCAACAGAGGCAAAAATAAACGGCCCGTTTGGAGTCACCAAAGGGCCCGCTGGATCCCTGTACATTTGCGACACCATGAACCATGCCGTAAGGAAAGTGGACGGGAAAACCGGGATCATCACCACAGTCGCAGGCACAGGCCGGAAAGGATACAGTGGCGATGGGGGTCTTGCCACAAAAGCGGAAATTAACGAACCCTACGAAGTAAGATTTAATGAGGCGGGCGATCTTTTCATTGTGGAAATGAAAAACCATATCGTTCGCCGAGTAGACGCCAAAACCCATCGCATCAGCACCGTGGCTGGTGTGGGCAAAGCTGGGTTTTCGGGAGATAGAGGTCCGGCTTTCAAAGCTCGGCTCAATCGTCCCCACAGCATTCAGTTTGGTCCCGAAGGGAAACTGTATATTTGCGATATTGGGAATCATCGAATTCGACAGGTGAATTTGAAAACAGGACGGATAGAAACGTTTGCCGGAACAGGAGAACGAAAGAAGACGCCGGATGGAGCGCCCATCGCAGGGACACCCTTAAACGGTCCCAGGGCTATTGATTTTGATGCTCAAGGACAAATGTGGCTCGCCTTGCGCGAAGGCAATGCGGTGTATCGGCTCAATCTAAAAACAAAAACCATCCATCATGAAGCAGGCACAGGAAAGAAAGGGTTTACCGGGAACGGGGGGCCGGCAAAGAAGGCAACCCTCTCGGGGCCTAAAGGAATTGCGGTGGGCCCCAGGGGGAATGTTTTCCTAGCGGACACGGAAAGCCACAGTGTGCGCATGATCAATCGCAAAACCGGGATACTGGAACTCATTGCCGGAGACGGCAGGAGAGGCAACGGGCCGGAGGGCAATCCACGGACGTGCCGCATGGACCGGCTGCATGGAATTTTTGTGGATGGAACGGGAGCGGTTTTTGTGGGCGACACCAACACGCACCGTGTTCGCGTTATTCGCCCGTGATTAGAACTCGTAGATCAAATTCAGGTGTAGCGCCTGAGTATTGTTTCGGCCGTTAACGAGAGAATCGGTGTGGTCCCAGCGATACTCCAAACGGGAGAGGACATTTTCCCAGAGCTTATAATCCAACGTGGCCGTGAGGCCGTGGCCATCGGATTGCTCCGCTGGACTCTCGGAGGAAAAAAGCTTGGCGCCATCGCGAAACAATTCACCCCGAAGGTTAAGCGATAGTTTTTCATTCAAGCGATGCCCAAGATATGCGCCGATAACAGAATCATCATTGCCTGCCCCATCAAGAACACGCGCATCATAAACCAGTCCTAAGCTCCAGCGATCTGAGGGCAATGGGAGCCCGACCCCGAGATAAAGGTTTTGAACCGTCTCCGTGCCTGCACGCGCCCTGCCATTCACGTAACCCGCAGAGAACGACGTGTTTCCAAGCGGCCCGAATGATTCGGGCAACAGCCACGTTAGTCCGGCCAGCAAAGTTTTGCGATCTGCGTTCTGCGCCGTGGCATTGATGCGCGGGTCAATTGTGTTGGCCACGCCGAGCGAAAAGAGATAGTCGCTTTCCCCGTTCTCCAGTGCATCCACGCCGGGATACATTGCCAGTAAACCCGTGTGCAACGTTGGCTCAATGGTAAAACCCCAAGAGTGCGTATAATGCGGGTTTCGGTTGCGATCCAGCGATTCATAACCCAATGGCGAATCAAACACCCCCAGCCGTAAATCCAGACTCAACGCCTCCCCCGCCTCGCGCGGATCGGCAATCGGCACTCGTAAATCAATGTAGGCCTGGCGCAGCTCCACCGTGTTGTCCGTGACGCTGGAATCCAATAGCGATGCATCCGGCCCAAGCCACAGGTCTACTCTGAACCCGGTATCAAATAACCATTCATCCAAAGGGCTCCGAAGAGACAGCCCAACGACATCCAGGGAAAATGCGTTGCGATTCTCAGGGGCCAGCGCATAGGGGTCACTGCCGCCGTCAGGCCCAAAATGATAGCTGGTACAGACGTATCCGCTCAGGGTTGCAGAGGAGGCTAGAGCCCTGGCGCCTGCGGCCGCTTCCTGTGCGTGAAGAAAAGAGGATAGGCACAACCAGCCGGACAAAATTAAGACCCTCGCGCGCATCAACCCTCCACGAATATTAAAGGCCAAAGACACTCGTCCTTCAAGGCAATAAAAAAACCCCTCCCGTTTCCGGGAGAGGTTTGAAAAGGTTTCTAAGAGTTACTTAGAAGCTGTAGATGACGTTGAACACCAACTTCTCAGAGTCGGAGGTATCATCGTCGGATTTAATGTACTCAACGCGAGAGATAACATTCTCCCACATCTGGTAGTCAATCCCAACGGAGATGTCTTGGATTCCGTCTACGTTTCCAGCGCCACCACCGTTGTTAATATTACCAGTCTCGTAGCGCAGGTTGACAGTCATGCTGTCGTTAGCTGCGTAGCTTAGGTAATGACCTAACAGAGTGGTGTCTGCACCAGTCTCATACGAAACAAGGTCGTAGGCGAAGTTGTAGGACAGGCCTTCCATCGGCAACGGGACGGATGCACCAAGGTATTGGTTATCCTGTTCGTCACTATTGTTTCCAGCGCCGTCAATCCTGGCGTAGGTCAACTCAGTGCCGCCAAGGAAACCAGTGCTATCGGGCAGAGTGTAGCCCAAGCTCACTAAGTAAGCCGTGCCACCTGCGTCAGTGTTGGTGGAACTATCATGGGTATCATTGACCAAACCAACGGAAAGGCTGGCATCATCAGAGAGCTGATAGGAAGCCAAAACACCAGTGTGGTGAGTAGGCTGATCATTGCTGAACGCCCTTGAGCGGGTGTAAAACGCATTCTCAGTGTAGTTGTACGTTTCAGCGCCAACCACGGTGCCGAACTGACCAACCTTGAGGTCAAGACCGTTACCAATCGGCACACGCAGGTCAATATTGGCTTGGTATAGCTCAACATCACCTCCGCCGTCTGCGTCTGCGGCAGTTCCTAGGTTACTAGAATTGGGTCCAACCCACATTTCCACGGTGTAACCGGTTGCATATTCACCAGCGCCTTGAGCGGAGGCAAATTTCAGATCCACCACGTCCAGATTGAACGAGTCGTTTGCTGCTGTTTCATCTAGGGTGTAGCTCGTGCTCACGTAACCACTCAAAGTGGTGGAGGCGGCGAGGGCATTGGCGCCCGCGGCAGCTTCCTGAGCCTGAGCAACAGACGAGAGACTCACAACGCCAGCGGCGGCGAGAGCCATGGTCCATTTGTTCATTTTCATATTATATATATCCTTCTGCTATTTGTTGTTAACTATTATACTGCAGTTATTGCTTTGGGGAGTTGCCCATAGACAACAAGAACCCACGCCCAAAAAGGCGCTTACGGGGCATTACATATGTGAATAAGGCCGAATGAAGCAAGGTTTTTTTTCAAAAAAATACGTGTCCGTATCAAATAATGAAGGACAAGGGCGTTCCGGAAAAGTGAAAGACACACACATATTTGTGGGCTACACACATAATATTCACCGATTTAGGGTGGACAGCAAAGAGGAGAGAAGAGGTGGA
Organism: Limisphaerales bacterium; assembly: GCA_965659445.1. Taxonomy (GTDB): domain Bacteria; phylum Verrucomicrobiota; class Verrucomicrobiia; order Limisphaerales; family UBA1100; genus UBA1100. The sequence goes on from CBFHWX010000014.1 coordinate 19,409, forward strand.
AAAGAGGCGGAAAAGGTGCTTGAATTGGCTAAAAACAGTAAAAAACCGGAGAAAAAATTAAAACCAAACAAACAGAAAGAGAAAAACAGGGAGATTGGTGGGGTTATTAACAAAACAGCAAGGTTTTAGAAAAGTGAAGTTTGTGAATAAATCACTGGAGACCCCGTCACATCACAGTGCGGCCTCTTCATGGCCGCGCTCAAGAGGAGGAAGACAATATAGACAGGTTGGGTAGCCCGCCGGTACTGGAAACAGGCCGGCGGGTTTTTTTGCCCGACATTTTTCCACGGCCCTGACATCTTTCGCCCATGGGAGAATCGGAATCGCAGTTAAGCCAATTTCTTCGCCGCCAGCCCTCTCTCGGGGCAGAGGTGTATCTTGCCAGTACCGCTGTGGTTGTTGGCGACGTGACCCTCGGTGATCATTCCAGCGTCTGGTATCACGCCGTGCTGCGCGGGGATATCAACTACATCAAGGTCGGCGCATACTCGAATATTCAGGATGGGGCCGTCATTCACTTGGCCGATGAGTATCCGTGCGAAATTGGCGACTGGGTCACCGTGGGCCATTGTGCCGTGGTGCACGCATGCAGGGTGGGAGATGAATGCCTCATTGGCATGAACAGCACCATCCTTGATGGGGCGGAGATTGGGGAGCAATCCATCGTGGGCGCCAACGCCTTGGTCACCCAAGGCACCAAGATTCCCAAGGGCTCCCTAGTACTGGGCAGCCCCGCCAAGGTTGTCCGCACTCTCAGCAATGAGGAGCGTGCCGGCTTGAGGTCGTGGGCGCAGAAATATGTTGATAACGCTGCTTACTGCTTAAATCATAATTTAAACGTGGGGGCGCCCCTTTCCACAACGGACGAATGAGCTTGCCACCGTCCGTCTCCTTTGGCACACCAAACCCGAACCAAGCGCGGTTAGCTCAGCTGGTTAGAGCATCACCTCGACACGGTGGGGGTCGCAGGTTCGAATCCTGCACCGCGCACCATTCTTTGCAATGCAATGTCACGAAAACCAAGAGCTCAGCATAGGGCGCACGGTATCATTTAATAGAGGCTTTTGAATCTCCTGCCGACATGCATCACGTGTCACATCAAGGCCAACAGTTTGGGCCGTATTCGATTGAGCAGATAAACCAGTATCTTGCACAAGGCGTGCTCGACGGCAGCACATTCGTTTGGGACCAAAACACAAATGGATGGATAGAAATCGGACAACTGCCCGGAGTGATTCTGCCAGCTCATCAAGCTCAACCGGCTTCTGTGACGCCAGTACAAAATGTTTCAGCCCAACAAAAATCAGAAGTCGCGGCGGCGTCGGGTGAAAAGAAGAAGCCTAAAGGAGTTAAAAAGCAGAAAACAAATGAAGAGAAGATTCGGCTTATAAAAATCGGAGTTATGTTCGGGATTGCGGGTGTATTGGTCTGGTTTTTGCTTATACCTTTTGCGGTTTCCGTACTGGATGCGGATAAACCACCCGCAGCTTTTGGCATCACAATTAATGTTCCCCGTTATATGAGCGGCCTCATTACCCTTTTAATTTTTGCATGGATCGTGGTTTGTGTAATGCACCCTTTTAAAGGGGAAAAAAAGAAGAAAAAAAAGAAGTAGGAACCCCAGAAGCACACCACCTTTTGCAGGTTCTTTGATATGGGGGGAGATGACGCCCAACGTTGATCAGGGCTTAATCTACCCAGGGCTTAATGTACTCAATTTTGCCCCCGGTTTTCTCCGCAATGTTGCGCAGAACCTGTTCGGACTCTGTGCCTCTAATTTCGCGCTCTCGATCTCCGTATGTTTTGTTAAGGATAACGTATACATTGACCTTTGCGGGAGTATCTGCGGCAGCGTTCTTAGATTTGATCAGATCTACAATGGGAAGCTCCTCCATTTTTCCTGTTGCGACACTCTTGAAAGTTCCAGCATCTGTAATCAGATTAATGTCCGTGGGAGCGTGGGAGAAAGCTCCCGTAATGGCATCCACGATACCATCATCGCCCCAAGCTTTCCGCCGGCGAGATAGCGCCGGGACTTGCTCATAAATCCACTTTAAAAAGTTGTTAATCTCGGAATTATTTGCCTCGCGCATGGCACTTGTCCCGTTCATTGCATCTTGGGGCTCAAGATCTTTGTCGAAAAAGTAAATATAGAAATAGTTCTTATTATCGGAGTCGGCCGCCAAAGCTTTCAGCGTATTCAGCAAGGCGCCCTTGGCCATATCCAATTTCCCGTCTCTCATGGACGAGGATTTATCGATGATAAAAACGACGCGAGAATCAGATTCAGAATCAGGATCCATGGGAGGATCGCTTTCAAAGTCTCGCCAGTCGATGGTTGGGATGATGGCTCTCTTGGCATGGGAAGCTTTGCTGGCAAAAATGGGCAGAGTGGAATTACGGGGAAATCCTTCTATCACTCCGAGAGACACCTTTGCCTGCAAAGGCAATCCGCGGGTTTCTAACAAAGTGTTGGCAGCATCCGTTAGCTTGTCTGTGACATTCGTGCTTCCATTAGTATCGGATTGCGCTTTCAAAGTTTTCCAATTCTCGACCAAATCCTCAATTTGGTCGTCTGTTAAAGGCCATGAAGTTTGCCAAGACTGACTATTGAAGGGCTGCCAAGGCAGCACTTCGATGGTGAAGGTTTCCACCCGAGGTAGCAATACAGTGCGATGGAGCACCGCGGAATTGGGGGAAGCCAAAAGAGCCTGCTGGATCATGACCAATTGGGATTCGCCATCAGGCTTGTCCTCGGTAAGGAATTCAATTCTGCGTAATGGATAGTCGCCCAGTTCTCGCTCTCCCCAAAAGCCGGGCGGCACGCGGGAAATGAGTTTTAGGTGGCTGAACCCGAACGAATCATCCAAATGCAGAGGATCCTCCCGGCCGCTTTCATACCACGATAACCCCCCCAGTGCTTCCGAAATTGCACGAATCGCCGCGCGCTCACGTTGAATATGTTGCACAGCAATGGAGCTGGATTTGGTAGCGTCCAGCACGGCAGCCCAGCATGAATACAGCGCGATTAACACCAGCCCGACAATCGTCACGGATGTCAGTACTTCCGGCAGCGTGAAGCCGGCAATGGGAGGATTAGAACGCATTTTGATGCTGGAGCCTTTACCGCAAATGATGCGACAACACAAGCTGGGATTACACTGAGAGAGTCTCCCCGGGGTGTGGCTGGAGAACATTAAGACGCGGCAAGCGGGTGCGCAGATCGGCCTCAATCCAAGCACGCGCGTCCGGGTCACCATGACCGAGAATCACGGAGCGGGGGCTTAGTCGTACTGCAAAATCCACCAGTTCCTCCCGGTTGGCATGGGACGACAGATCGAAGATCTGCATCTCGCAATTCCTCTTGAGCATGTCGTTGTTGCCGCTAAATTGAAAGGGTTCGCCGCGAGCGGCGGCTCTGAGTTTACCTGCCGGGGTTTCCGGTGCGGCGTAGCCCACGAAAAGAATCGCGTGTTTTTCTACTGGCGCCATTCGCAGGGCGAGTTCATGGGCGAGAGTGTGTTCGCTCATCATTCCGGCGGTGATCACAAAAAGCTTGCCGTCGTGCTTGATCTTTTCCAGCGCATTTTTCTCAAGCACCTGAAGGTCAAGTGCGTCATGGAGGTTTAAGTCCGGCCGTCGATTGGGGCCTCGGCTGGAAACAAGATCATAAATCTCTGTGAATACTCGCCCCAAGCCCCCGATGTAAACCGGCTGCCTTTTCAAATCACCGCGCTGCATGGCCAGAGCGATTTCGCCGAGCACCTCCTGAGTGCGGCCAAGCGCAAATACCGGCACCAACACGCCAGCGTTGCGCTCCAGTCCGGAGCGAATGGCCGCTATCAGTCGCTTGGCTTCTTCGTCTCGCGAGAAATCGGCCGGCGTTTCCGTGGCCCCGCGTGTGGTCTCCAGGATTAACACGTCAGCCTGAATGCCGTCGAAGTCTGCTTTCGGGGTCAGCGTTTGATCGTGGAAACAAACATCGCCCGTAAAGAAAAGCGATTCCCGGCCATGTTCCACCCGCAACCCGGCTGAGCCCAGTACATGACCCGCGTGATGAAACGAAACCGTCGGTGAAGGCCCGAAGGGGTTTTTAGAATCAACCGAGCCCCACGTCTCCACATGGCCGTATCGGAATCCTTGAAACAGATATGACAATTCGTCGATTTCACGGTGATGATAAAGCGGATAATCTGCGATACCCCGCTCCTCGCGCTGGCGTTTCATGACATTCACGGAATTATGGAGCACCCGTTCCACAAGAAAATAACTGAGCTCGGACATGACTACTCGAGCGCGCGGAAAGTGTTGGAGTGCAACGGGCAGAGATCCGCAGTGATCGTGATGACAATGTGAAATCGCAATCGCCTCGACGTCCACGTCTGCCACTTTTGAATACAATGGGAGTGCCGAGCGCCCCTCCTCCCCAGGGTGAGTTCCGGCATCCAGCAGGATATGGTGACCTCCCGTTTCCACAAGCCACGCGCTCGCGCCAATTGTATCAGCCGGGTTGAGATTGGTGACGCGCACGCACCAAGCTAGGCGAGCGTCAAACCGGACGCGAGCCTTTTGCCTCGGCACATGGCCTCGCCATGGCTAGCCTGTGCGCGCATGCGTTTGCTGGATCGCTATCTGTTGCGCGAGTTGATAGTGCCGTTGTTTTACTGCCTCGTGGGCTTCCAGATTTTTTGGACTGCCTTCGACTTGTTCAGCAACCTGAAAAGCTATCAAGACGTAGGATTGGGATGGCTCCAAATTGGTCAAATCAATTTACTCCGCACCCCCGAACTCCTCACGACGGTATTGCCCATCGCTTTGCTGTTGGCTTTGCTTTACGCGCTCACAAACTTGGCGCGCTATAACGAGCTCACCGCCATCCGCGCGGCGGGCGTGAGCCTGGCTCGAATCAGCATTCCATATTTCACAGTGGCTATATTTCTGGGCGGAGCGCTATTTGCCATTACTGAATTCATCGCACCGAATGCATCGGCTAAATCGACGCGCCTACTCACAACCGGTGATACAAAATCCACCCAATGGCTTAAAAATCTGGATTTTCGAGATGATGCAATGGGACAGATATGGCATATAAAAGAGTACAACCCAACTACCGGAGAAATGAAAAAGCCAGTGATCGAATGGACGACGACGGCGGCACGCATGCAATTGTTCGCCCAAAGCGGCGCGTGGACGAACGGCATGTGGGCATTTTATGATGTCCAACTTCAAACGTTTGAGCCGCCTACAAATGACCTGCCAATTCTCCTGATTACCAACGTGTTGATGGGCCAATTAGTTGGCGGATCGCCAAAACAATTGCAGGCGGAAATCAGAATCGCCGAGCTGAAAAAAACCGAGGCCGCCAAAACACTCAAGCTATCACTGGCGGAAATAATCGAATACAAAAAATTACATCCCAGAATGCCGGCCGAAAAGACCGCGATGCTCATGACCCAATTTCACGGGCGCATCGCGCAGCCGTGGACCTGTGTTGTAGTGGTGCTGATGGCGCTGCCGTTTGGCGCGGTGACAGGGCGGCGAAATGTGTTCGCGGGAGTAGCGGGCAGCGTGGGGATCTGCTTCTTTTATTTTGTGCTGCTGCGATGGGGTCTGGCGCTGGGAACGGCTGGTCATATCCCGCCAGTACTTGCGGCGTGGTTGCCAAACTTTGTTTTTGCAAGCACAGGTCTGGGACTTTTACTGAAATTGCGATGAACATGCATCAGTTTCAATCAGATCACTTGGAGCGACTTTATGAAGTGGCGCGGTCGATCCATGCTTCTCTGGAGCCGGAAGAGGCGTTGCAATGGTTGGTGAGAGAGTCGGTGCAGTTAGTCGGAGCATCCAGCGGCTCACTGGCGCTGGTGAACCCCACTACCGGGTTGCTGGAAATTGAAGCGGCAGAGGGGCTGCCGGAAGGCGGCTCCAGCCTCACCTTACGCTTGGGAGAAGGGATTACAGGATGGGTAGTTCAGCACGGAGAGGCGCTCCGCATCGGGGATGTGGCGGATGATGATAGATACGTCTCTGCTAGACCAGATGTCCGGAGTGAGCTTGCGGTGCCGGTTCGTATAGACGACGAAGTGCGGGCAGTTTTGAATATGGATTCGAAGAGGCCAGATGCGTTTTCTGAAATGGATCAGCTGCTGTTAGAGGAGTTAGCCGGGCACGCGACGCAGGTGATTCGAAACACGTGGCTTTACGAACAACACCGGCAACGCTCCGAGATGTTGCGTTCGTTGGTCAGTGTGGGGCAAACGATCAACAGCACGCTCAATCTCGATGACATGTTGAAGGTGATCACACGCGAATCCGCTGGCTTGGAGCGGGTACGCATGTGCTCACTGCTGTTATTGGACGACACGGGGGAATGGTTAGAACTGCGAGCGCAACATGGTGCCGGATCGGATTATCAGCAGCGCCCAGCACTGAGTGTTGCCGAGAGCTTGATGGGCTCGGTGATCCGGCGGCAGAAGCCGATGCAGGTTTCGAACGTTCAGACCTCGCCTCAGTATCAGCATGCGGAAATCGCTCGACGAGAAGGGCTTGTTTCGATGGTGAGCGCGCCGCTGGTTTTCAGCGGGCAAAGCTTGGGCACGCTGAATGTCTACACGGATACGCCGCATGTGTTTTCCAACGAGGAAGTCAGCACGCTCAATGCATTGGCTGAACTTTCGGCGGTGGCGATTGAAAAGGCGCGCCTTTATGAGCGCACGGTGGATGTGGAAGAGCAATTGCGCCGCAACGAACAACTTAGCGCGCTCGGACTATTGGCTGCAGAGGTGGCCCATGAAATCCGGAATCCACTTACCGTAATGAAGATGCTATATCACTCCCTGGATTTGGATTTTCCCGACGGCGATCTCCGGAATGAAGATGCGCGAGTGCTTGGCGAAAAGATGGATCAACTGGATTCCATCGTGGACAATATCGTGAAATTCGCACGCAACGCGGAGCCGCAGATGGGACCGGTAAATGTACGTGAACTGATTGACGATCTTATCCTGCTTACCCGGCATAAATTACAGCATCAGGGAATTGAGTTGGTACGCGATGACGCCACGGGACTGCTTCCCGTCAAGGCCGATGCCACACAGCTGTCCCAGGCCTTTCTTAACCTCATCCTAAATGCGGCAGAAGCGATGAAATCCGGCGGCACCTTGCGCATCACCACTCAACAGGCCGATTCTGAACTGCAAGTAACATTTACCGATACCGGGCCGGGTTTGACCGATGAGCAGCGTAACCTTGCCTTTACCGGGATGCTCAGCACAACCAAGGAAAAGGGAGTCGGCCTCGGACTCGCTATCGTTGCCAAGGTCACCGAGGCTCACGGTGGCCGGTTGGAAGTTGAATCGGAGCTAGGGCAAGGCACGCAGGTCACGTTGCATTTACGGAAGTAATCAAGACGATTAGGAACAGATGGCATCAACTGAGAAAGACCAAAAGTCTCTTAATCCTTCGGAGAGCCGTCGGTATTCCACGCGTGTAGCTGCACAGGGTTCCCCTCCTCATCCCAAGCTCGCATGTGGGTGCGCACGCCTTTCATAAATTTCTCTTCCCAACGCTGCTTGTCCTCCTCGAACACAACCGTGCCAGAGTAGGGCTTCGAGGCGCCGTCTTCGTACCAAAGGCCATCGAGATTTCGGGAAATAGTGTCGGGAGTGTCGGGAGTGTCGGGAGTGTCGGGCGAGCCAGGTTGTAGCTTAGTCAACGCAGGCAAGCCTCCGGCCTCCAAACCTCCGTCTTCCCCATCTTGCGCGCTTAGATCATCGCCACCACCTTTGGCTTTGGCCCACAGGGTTGGGCCATAAGTGATTCCGGCAAAGGTCAGACCCGCGACAATGATAAGGATGCCGGCAATGATGCCGATCAATTTGCCTTTGCCAGACTTGGCCGGCGCTCCACCCATTTGCATTGGCTGCACTGGAGGGGAGTGCTGCATGGGTGCGCTACCAGCAGGAGGAATTGGAGGAGGAACGTCCTCGGGCGGAGGTGGAGGAGTGCTCATGGGGCGGGGAGGATTTCCATCCCAGGTGAATAGCGTTTCCATCCCTCTACTGTTTCCGCGGAGATGCGCGTGCGGCTAAGATTCAGGGATCTGAGGCCGGCCCAACCGACCAAGTGAGTCCAAGCGGAGTCGGTAATGTCCGTGTCCGAAAGGTCCAATTCGTGTGGCTGAAAGAGCAGAGCCAAGTGTTCTAGATCATCGTTGTCGATACGTGTGCGGGCAAGGGTAAGCTTGGTTACGTGTCCAGTGAGAGGGTCACGTTCGAGTTTGCCTCCAATGGCCTTGAGTGCCGTGGTGGCGTCCATACTATTTGCGCGCAGGGCTTGGGTAAAAGGCCCCTGTGCCTCCGCCCTTAGCTTGGGTGCAGGCAATCCTTCCGGCCGGTCAATAAACGAGGTAAAAAGGTTAGTAAAGATCATGCTGGCCTGCCAAGCGTCCAAGCCAGACCATCGGAAGTTAGGCGGAGGCAGGCCTGTGCTGCCCTCATAAGGCGGCCTGGGATGTATATCCTTTCCTTGGCCCATGCCCAAATATGAGGTGATCGGTACATAGGGGACGCCTCTTTTATATAAAGGATCTTTGGGGTTGAATTGGGTTTCTTTGAGGTGTTTTCGGTGTGCTTTCGTGATGGACAAACGTGCGTTATGATCTAGAGTAGCGAACTGCTGCACGTGCCATTGCTTTGCCCGGATTAGGATGCTTTCGCTGAGGTTAAAGGACTCATTTATCTTATACTCCAGGTCATCCATTTCCAGTCTCTTAAAGGCCAGCCATTGTGATACCAGCCCATAGCGAGCGGCGTCGGTGACTACTTTTTTTCCTCGCACTTCACGCACCAGCTCATGAAAATGTTTCCGGTTAGCATCCAGATATGGATCCAGCTTGTCTGTGCGCTTGGGTTTAGCTTCCTGCTTGTACCAACTTTTCCAACCTTTCAGGAGCATGTTCTCCCCTCCTGGCCAATTGGCTGTGATGTCTTGCATGAATATTATAGTCCGCTGAAACTGCCACTCACTGCCAAGTTTGGCTTTCCGAAGGGCCGCTCGGAAATACGGTTGGGCGGCTGGCTGCATAAAAAAATCCACCAGCGTTTGTGCCAGAAAATAGCACATAGGCACATCCCCCAGATGTTTCTCCCATTGGTCATAGGTTGTGGCGGAAAAGAATTGAGCAAACTGATTCAAATCCATTTTATCAACCACGGGCATATATCGCTGATAACTAGCGATGAGGCCGATTTTTTTGGACACACCCAAGATATATTTGCGATTAGCGAACCATTCGGACATCCCCTCTTGAAGCCAAACCGGCATTACTCCATAGTTCGCAGCGTGCACAGCGTGGTTCATTTCATGGAGTAGGGTAGGGACCGTCTCCCAAGGCATTTCCTGGGTAAAGTAGCATACGATTTGCGAAGGGTGCTGTGGCTCCATGGTTGAGTCGCCGGTTTGTTGGTTACGGCTCATAAGAAGCCGGGTAAAACCTAACATTCCTCGATCAATATTTACTCCGATTGATGCCCCGTAACTTTGGTACGAGTTAAAGTCAGGAAGGAAATCTAATTGAAAGTAAAAATCTTCCGGCACCCCGATGCCGATCGCTTGGTTTTTGATAATTAACAACTCCCCTTCCCGTTGGATATAATGGAGCAAAGGGGCGGGGATTGATGCGCCGTGTGTATTGATGGCAACTCGCCCGTAACGCTTATATTCGCCACCCAAAATTGCGGCGCCTTGTACAGAGGTCAAACCCGAGAGCCCTATAAAAAAGAGCAGCGTCAAGCCGAACCAGCCCCGCCATTGTTTTCGATAAAACCCCATAGAATTCATGTGCTTCGGCCTCAACTCTGTGTCCGCCTCATTCCTAGCAATGCTAATGCAGGAATGCAACGGGGAATAATTATAAGCCTACCCTACTATCCTCTAAAAGGGGCTATTTTGCCATAATAAAAACCCGCCGCAGAAGCGTTAGCTTCCACGGCGGCAACTTGCCTGTTGACCCAACGCTATTTCACAACCGACAAGCTGCGGAAAAGATATGACCTTCGGGGCAGGAAGCGTTAATTGATTCCTTTTGATCCATCATTGATCAGATCAATGCACCCGCCGGGGGAAATAGCTTATGCGCATCGCACACACATGACGACGTCCGGGGAAATCTCAAGTCGTTCATCCGCGATCGGCCCCTTACATTTGCCACATAGCCCGTATCGGCCTCGGGCCATGCGCTTCAGCGCATTCTTGATTCGCAGCAACTGATTTTCCTGCCGACGTCGCAACTCAAGGGCCATTTGCTGGTTTTGCATGGCGTCCATGCGCGAAAGACGGCCGATGGCGGTATCCAGCTCAACCACATTGGCGGAATCCTTGCTCGCTTTGAGCGCTTCAGTCACTTCCTTCGAAAGCGACTCCAATCTTTTGCGAAAATATAAGATGCGCTCGGGCTCCATGAAGCAGGCAAAATAATGTAGGGCGTGCGCGTAGGCGATTGAAAAAAGTTTTCATAACACATATCCTGCGCAATGGCGCGTGACACGATTGCCTGCCCGTTTTGCGGGGAATCCTTTGAAGTATTGCTCGATGACGTCGAGGGCGAACAAAGACTGACCACCGATTGCGAGATATGCTGCCGGCCGATGGCGGTGACGGCGAAGATAGCGGGCGGAGAGCTGCTATGGTGCGAAGTTGCTGTGGAATGACATAGTGGCCGTCAAGCGAATGAGCCCAGCTGGGACACTAAAGGAAAAACACCAAAATACTTTAAAGCATAGGCCGTACCTAATCTATAGGCTGCGCGACAACTTTTAATAAACCTGCGGACCTGAGACAGCCCAATCTTTCCCCTCTAATTATAGTGGAATATCATTGGGGGCTTCGGTATCCTCAATGGGAATGGACTTACTTACATGCCCACGGTGCGAATCTGAAATGGATCGGGTTAAAGAGCCCGACCTGGTTGTTGACCGCTGCCCAGAATGTGGAGGCACTTTTTTTGATAAGGGGGAGCTGGATGTGCTTGTCTTTGAGGTATCTGCCCTGCATTTACATCTTTTTCCGGAGCCGGAACGCCAAGATGCCCATTCAGCAATTACGTGTACGAAGCCATCGTGCGGAGGCGAGACTATGCTTAAGAAAACGATCTCCGATCTCTCCGAAATTATTTTTGATTATTGCCCAAAATGTGAAGGAATCTTTCTAGACAAAGGAGAGATCCAAGAAGTCAGTCAGGAGCTGGAGCCAGCGGCCAAGGCAAGTCTGGATAAGAAGACAAGGGAATACATTGATGGCCACTTGGTTGTGGAAGAAACGGTCTCTGTTGCTTATGTTGGTTCTAGCTCGTCGTCTGGCCACTTGGCGTCAACGGGACAGATTTGTTACTTTGTAAGGAGCTCCATTTACTTTGAGGAAAGTCTCGGGTTGGGCCTGAATGTTTTTTCCGAAAAGTGGACAGACAAGTTATTCAAAGGAATTGGGCTTTCGAGGAAGCAGGATATTCAGGTTGGGGACGATCAAATCGACTCCCGATTCATCATTCAAGGCACTCACGAAGAAGATATAATATCTCTGTTTTCTGATCAGAGCATCCGGAAAAACATTAACTTGTTGGATGAAAAAAGATTAAAGAAAGGGGCCTTCAAAATTTTTGACAATAAGATCACCTATTCCGAAGGGCCTTATGATCATGTAGTAGGCTATGCTGATATAGCAGATCCCGAAGGGGTGAGGGAGGCGATGCTAAATTTAGTTAAAGCTGTTGAGGATTGTTACGAATAATCCTAATCACGCGATGCCCGGCAGCTGCAGCTAGATAAACTCGTTGATGAGGTTCTCCAGAAATTCCTGCCGACCGCTCGCGTTGGGGGATACGTCGCCCTTGTCCAACATGTAGGCATCAAGGCTCTCGAAGGTGGCTTGGCCTCCCTCGATGTCCTTGCCAATGCCAGTGTCCCAGCTGCCGTAGCGTTCCTTCACGAAATTCTCCAAACGGCCATCGGCACGGATGGCTGCGGCAATTTTCAATCCTCTAGCGAAAGCATCCATCCCCCCGATGTGCGCGTGGAATAGATCAATGGGCTCGTGGCTTTCGCGGCGCACTTTGGCGTCGAAGTTTACACCACCGGGCGCGAGGCCACCGTGCTTGAGAATGGCGAGCATGCACTTGGTGGTGAGATAAATATCGGTCGGGAATTGGTCGGTATCCCAGCCCAGCAGCAGATCGCCGGTGTTGGCGTCCATTGATCCCAGGTAGCCCTGCGATCCGGCATATTCAAGCTCATGCTCCATGGAGTGGCCGGCAAGCGTCGCGTGATTGGTTTCAAGGTTCAGTTTAATATGATCCTCAAGGCCATAGGCGCGGATAAAATTGATGCACGCGGCGGCGTCGAAATCATATTGGTGCTTGGTAGGCTCCATCGGCTTGGGCTCAAAAAGGAACTGGCCGGTGAATCCAATCTTCTTGGCGTAATCAATAGCCATATGCATGAAGGCAGCCAAGTGATCGAGCTCGCGCTTCATGTCCGTGTTCCACAGGTTTTGGTAGCCTTCTCGCCCCCCCCAGAAAACATAGTTGGTGCCACCCAGCTCCTTGGTCACCTCGATCATCTTTTTCACCTGTGCTGCGGCAAATGCAAACGCATCGGCATTGCAGCTGGTGGCCGCGCCGTGCATGTAGCGAGGGTTGCTAAAGAGGTTAGCTGTGCCCCACAAAAGCTGCAGGCCTGTGCGTTCCTGTTCCTCCTTCAACACCGCCACCACGGCGTCAAGATTGTCGTTGGTTGCGGTCAGAGATTCGCCCTCTGGCGCCACATCACGGTCATGAAAACAGTAAAAGGGTGCGCCTAGTTTTTCCAGAAATTCAAAAAATACCCGCGCGCGGTTCTGTGCATTGGTCACATCATCGGCACCCTCCCACGGGCGAATTGCGGTCCCCGGTCCGAAAGGATCCGCACCCCCGCCTCGCATGGTGTGCCAGTACGCCACGCCAAAGCGGAAATGCTCCTGCATGGATTTACCCTCGACCTCTTCGATGTTATTGTAGTGCTTGAAGGAGAGCGGGTTCTTGGAATCCGCACCCTCGTACTCGATTTTGTTTACGTCAGGAAAAAATTCAGCCATGAAATAAAATGGGTTCGCCGCGCATTGGAGGGAACCGACCGCGGCAAGTCAAGGGAAAGGGGGCTACCAAACCTCCACCGGCCCCTTAGGCACGGGAATGGCTTTGCGCTTCTCTACTGCAGTCTCGGGTTCCTGCATGAACGAAGCAACCATGGGTGGAAGCTGGTATTGGGGTAGGAGGTCGCCCCCATCATCAGTAAATTTCCCGCGCCACTCAAGGTATTGGGCAAGCACCTCCTCAAAATCTTCCCGGGATTTGATTTGGACAACGGCCTTATTGAAGGGCTTGGCAGGTCCGAAGCGCTTAGCATACCACGGAGCCACCTTACGGAACATGATGCTGCCACGATCTTCACCAAATACCTCAACCATTAAATCATAATGTCGGAGCAGTACCTGGATACGTTCTTCAAATGTTGGCTCGGGCAAAAGTTCGCCGGTCTCGATATAATGGCAGGTATGCTTGAAGACCCAGGGGTTGTAAAATGCCCCGCGACCAATGGAAACACCTGCACAGCCGGTTTCTTCAAACATTCGCTTGGCGGCCTCGGGCGTGGTCACATCCCCATTACCGACAACCGGCACACTCTTGACGGCCTCCACTACCTTACGGATGCCTGCAAGCTTCACGGTGCCTTCAAAGCCTTGGGCACGCGTGCGGCCGTGGACGAAGATGGCGGCGATTCCGGCATCCTCAAGGGCGTGAGCCAAGTCAGGTGCAGTGAGATTGTCATCATCCCATCCTAGGCGCATCTTGGCAGTCACCGGAATCTTGAGGGACTCAACCATTCCACGGACGAGCGCCTGTGTTTTGGTTAGCTCCGTCATCATGGCTGAGCCACCTCCAGTTTTTACCACCTTGCGCACCGGACAACCCATATTGATGTCGATGGCAGAGATGCCCAGTGATTCCAGATAAAGAGCCGCATCGCGCATCTCCTCGGCTACCCCACCGAAAAGCTGGACGGCCAGTGGTCGGTCAGTGTCATTGGTCTCAATGAGTTTGAGGGCCTTGGGATTACGCTCTAGAAGCGAACGGGCATTGACCAGATCTGTGGTGCACAGATCGACTCCTCCCACCTCTCGGATGACGAGCCGGAAAGGCAGGTTCGTGTATCCAGCCAGCGGGGAAAGAAATAGATTCGACCGCAGCTTTAATGTGCCCATGTCAAACACGGGGGAATAATGCGATTTATGAGGCCTTTAGATAAAGCGCCAAAATTTTTTGGCTGAGAATGTAAGATTTATCGAGAGGTCGGCAAATAAAGGGATGCAAACGAACAGGCCCGGATACAAATGCCGAAGCCGTGAGGGGTTTCTCTCAATAAAAAAGCCCCAGAGGACACCTTGTGAAATTTTTTCACAATTTTGACAAAAATCACCAGGTCGTGCCGTACTATCAAGTGGGCAACAGTGAGATTAACTCACAACCCCAAAAAACACAGACTTATGATCAAAGAAACACCATTTCCTCTCAAGGGCTTCCTGGTGGCGGCAGTTGCCACAGCGGTAATCGTTTTTGCCATTGTCAAACCAAAGGGAGGCCAAACCCCAGCGACCGGCTTGAAGATTCCTAATAATTCCATTAAAGCCGAAAAGTTCCTGGCTGCCCCCGGTGAAAAAATTTCCATTACGCTTCCTGATGGAGAGTCGGTTGAAATGCGTGTGACAGAGGCGTCCTCCCCGGAACCCAATGTCCGTTTGTCCGTAATGGCGATTGAAGATGATCCTGAGGGGGAAATGGTGGTTTGCAATTATAATGGAATATTAGGCGGAACCATCAGGCGCGGAAACGGAGAGGCATGGGAAATACAATATCTTGGAAATGGGAAATACACCCTCGCAGAACCCAAAACGGGCATTGAAAATCCGGCCGCGGGTTGCAGCTCCAAAAAACATTATGTGAAAGTAAACGGAAACCGACAGGAAGTAGCCTATTTATCCTCAAGCCAACCATTGCCGCCGAGAGTCCAACGCGGCATGCGGAGAAGTATCCGCCTAAACCAGACCCTACTTACCAAAGAGCCATCCGAAAATGAGATACCTGTCGGCCAGCCTGAATACACCTCTCTTAGCAGTGACGACAATCCGTTGGAGTTGAAGTACCGGCCAATTGCGCCAACATACAGGCGGAAGCTGGACCTGCTGGTCCTCTACACTCCGGGAGCAATAGAGAAAAAATATATGGGAGAAGAACGTCTCTTGCGTGCCCAAATTTATGCCGCTGTCGAAGAGGTTAAACGTGCCTTTTCTAACAGTCGAGTATTGGCGGACTTGAATTTGGTCGGGGTAAAGAAAATTAATGTGAAAGGGGAACCAACTAAGGACGGCGACCTTGGAAAAATCGCCAATGCCAAGTCCGAACCGGGCCGGTTGGCGCGCGAACTCCAGATCGAACATAAGGCCGACTTAGTCTGCTATATTCCCGATGCTGGAGGGGGTGGAGTGGCCTTCCTAGGCCCCGGGCAGGCTCACAGTGTCAGTGCCTATGCCAACGCCCGGGTCATAGCACACGAGATCGGCCATAACCTCGGCATGACGCATGACATCATCCCCGACAAGCCCAACGGGGCCTTTGGTTTTGGAGTGGGCCATGTGTTTGAGACTGTGCATAAGGGCAAGACACAGCGGTTCCATACCATCATGTCTTACGGGAATAACAGCCGGAGCATCCTGCGTTTTTCAAACCCCTTCGTCCGGTATCGGGGAGCCCGCACAGGATGGCTGTACCACGCAGATTGCGCCGCGGCCATTAATCACACCTGTCAGTCAAACAGCAAACGCTCTGATTCCCTTCCCAAGTAGATGAGAAAAATTCATCTATTTGTAAGATTGGTCTCGAGGGCGACAAATACATGGGTGAAAGGGCATTAAACAATCATGAAAAAACTACTGCTTATTACCGGGTTATGTCTTCAGACAGCCTTTCACATCAGCGCGGCTGCTCAGGATAAAGCCTCCCCCACATTGGGAAAAGAGGGCCGTGTTTTGGTTCGTATGCCTTATCAGGCTGTTTCGGATAACCCCGTATCCGATCCTATTCCGAAGCGGCCGCCCACCGGGGGAATACGCGTAATTACTGTTGGTGGGACTGGTTGGCCGAAAAAGATAGACGGGCCGCGGGGCGTCTCGGCCTTTCGCGATCCTTTTGAGGTTGCCATTGATGCAAATGGAGATGCCATTATAAGTGAACATTGGAATCATGACGTGCGTAAAATATCTGGGCAGTCTTATGTTGCCTCCACAGTGGCTTCCGGAATTCGGAATGCTACAGGTCTTGATGTAGATCGCGTCGGTAATATTTATGTGTCCCGGTATTACGGGGCGGGTTGTCGAGGCGGAGACATCATGCGCATTGCCCCGAGCGGGCAACGTAAGATTATTCAAAAAGGATTTTTCAGGCCAACCTCAGTGTGTGTTGATAAAAAGGGGACCCTCTGGGTGGCGGATACACCGAAAGATAAAATTATCCGCATTCAACCAGATGGAACTCGCAAAATTTGGGATGATGTCCACGCCAGCCATATTGCTTTGGGCCCGGACGGCAGTCTCTATTGTGCGGACTATGGGAAAAGTTGTGTTCGGCGCATTACGCCGAAAGGAACGGTGGAGATCGTTGCCGGGATGTTGGACAGGAAAGGTCAGCGTGATGGGGCAGCGGCGCAGGCCCTTTTTCAAGGACTGTATGGAATTGCAGTCAGTCCGCAGGGCACTATTTTTGTCACAGACGGCCATGCCATTCGCAAAATCTCCCCTGAAGGTATGGTTAGTACCGTTGCCGGAGATCCCGATGAAAGCGTGAATATCGATGGATCCGCAGCCGAGGCGCGATTCTTCAAACCTTGTGGGTTGGCCTTCGACAGCAACGGAGATCTTTGGGTTACGTGTCGTAAGGGGTATGTACGGCTCGTCCTTAATGCCGAAGAGGCGACCTCTGGAAATGATGACCCTGAGGAGGGCGAAGAGCTTGGACTGGTTTCCTTACTTTTGTCAGTGAGTTTTATTTCTGGAGCGGGGGTGAGTTCTTGGGGGATTTTTTCGTGGCTGAAAGGATAATTGAAAGGAGTTCAGATTTTGATTCAAGCGGCCTTCGGGCCGTTTTTTTCTCCTTTTGCGGAGAATAAACTTCCACCAGCTTTTCTGGCGAAGCTCCGAGCCAATACCTTATCGTGCACACAGTCATCCACCAGCAGGTCTTGATCCCGCCTTCCTCAATTGAGCCGAGGACACGGCCTAGTCGCCATTGAGATTCTTGTATGCGCCGAAGTCGCTGAAGAAATGTTTCTTGGCGAATTTATACACCCAGTTTTTTTCCGGGATCTGTTCAGTGCGATTCCACTGGCTGGGGCGGTTGTCCATGGCTTCCAGCTCGGGAAGCGCGGTTTTACGCGCAGTGCCATCGGGGGCATCATGTTTCTCCACAAACTCTTTCACCTTGTCCGGGCGCTCAAGCATGATGCAGCCGCGGGTGGTTTCGCTGCTCATCTTGCGGAAGTCCTTTAAGTATTCGCTCTCTACAAATACGTCCCGGATGTGGCGCTCGTCATTGATGTTTTCCTTGGCGAACTGGATGATCGGGCACGGCTCAATGGCTCCCCACGGACTGATGTGATGGCTGATACCGGTGGCAGCAGGACACAGTGCCTGCCCGTCGTCCATATAGTAGGCGTCGATGATGGCGATGGGTTTCTCGTCGCGCATGTTGACGACGAATTTACGAACCTTGATTTGTTGCTCAGGGGTGAGGCAGAGCTGTTCATTGGGCTCTGGGCCCACGGGGCGGTAGGTGTGGTACCACGCGTACATCACGCCCAGATCAATGAGCTTGTCCAGCCAGCGTTCCTGTAGGAGGTCATCAAAATTTGTCTGGCACAGGCTGGTGGCTACGCCGGTCAGAAGCTTGTTCTCCACGCAGTTGAGCACGCCCTGCATGCTCTTGCTATAAACCTCTTTTTTCCCCCGTCGTTCATCACTTACCAATTCAGTCCCCTCAATGGAGATCAATGGGGTGACATTCCCCATCTCCCGCATTTTTTTCGCAACGTCATCGGTGATGAACTGGCCGTTGGTGAAAATCTGAAAATAGCAGTCCTGATGCTCTGCCAATATATCGAGCAGGCCCTTATACATAAAGGGTTCGCCGCCAAGGATGCCAAAGAAACTATTTCCCGCCTCGCTGGCCTCGCGGATGAGCCGGTGCAACTGCTCAGGCTCGATCTTTTCCTGCTTTGCTGCCACATCCACCCAACAGCCCTGA
>CBFHWX010000015.1:0-37519 GCA_965659445.1 Limisphaerales bacterium
TGATAACTTTGTCGCGTGGCTTTGCGTTGAACAGCATTCGCATGCAGACGGGCGGGACGTGCATGCCATCGGCAATCAACTCGCAGGCAATGGCATCGTTTGCCAGAGCAAATTCCAGCATGCCAGCAGAGCGGTATGCTCCACGTTTGAATACGCTGCTCATGGCATTGAATGTGTGCGTGCTCTGGTTCATGCCGGCCTTAAGCGCTGGCTCCAGGGCTTTTTCGTCTGCGTTTGTGTGGCCGCCACTGGGAATGCTGCCATTCTTTTTCAGTGCCTTGATCAGCGCCATGGCGCGCGGCAGCTCGGGCGCAAGGGTCATCTGCGTGATGAGTTTGCCATGTTTCAAAATCGGACCCCATTCCTTCGCGGTCGGATTTCGGACGAAGTGTGGATTCTGCGCACCCGATTTTTCCTTTGAGATGAAGGGGCCTTCGACATGAACGCCAAGGATGCGTGAGCCGCCGATGGATCGGTTTTGGAGCGGTGCAATTGCATCAAGGGCTTTGAGGATGTCTCCCTGGGGGGCGGACAACGTGGTGAGTGTGAGCGAGGTGGTGCCACCGTGCAGATGGAATTCTGTGATTTCACGCAAGGCATCGAGGCGCGCCTCCATTGTATCTCGTCCCATTGCGCCATGGATGTGAAGATCCACAAACCCCGGCGCGAGAAAGCCACCGCGCAAATCCATCACACTTTCTTTGGAATTTGTGGCTGCCTTGGAGTTTTTGGAAATTTTATGGATTTGTCCACTGCGGATACTCAGCGATCCACGCTGAACTGAGTCGGGCAGGATCAGCCGTGCGTTGGTGATTTCCATGCAACGAATGATGCCGGACTCACAAGGTGCGGAGCAAGGCTTTAGGAGAAGAGGTCGAGGATAGGTTTACCCTTGCCGTCCTTGGTTAGGTAAAAGGGTCGCTTCTCGATCTCGTAGTTATGGTCTGCGGGTATGCCGAGGGCGTGAAACATGGTGGCATGGAGATCGGGTATAGTGACGGGGTTCTTGGTTACCAGTAGCGGGCGTTCGTCTGCAGTTTCGCCGTATAGAAAGCCTTTCTTAATACCACCGCCGAACATCAGAACAGAACCTGAGCCGGTGAAGTGACGATGTTGCCCATAATGCTTCATTTCTTTAAGAACGTCAGTCTTGGCGCGGGACTGGTCGCGCGCCGAACTGCCGGGTACCCCCTCAATGATCATGTCGCGGCTAAATTCACTGGCCAGCACCACGAGCGTGCGGTCGAGGAGGCCGCGGGCCTCCAGGTCGAGGATCAATTGGGCGATGGGTCGATCGATCTCCTTTTTCATTTGGCGCACCGTGGTGTGGCCATTTTCGTGGGTGTCCCATTTCTTGAACGGGTAATATCCGGTGGTGACCTCGGTGAAGCGAGCCCCTGCCTCGACCAGGCGGCGAGCCAAGAGACACCCACGTCCGAACTGGCCAGTGTCGTATTTCGCAAAACTATCTTTGTCCTCTAGCGAAATATCGAAAGCTCGAGAGGCTTTCTTGTCGCCGAGAATGCGGTAGGCGTTGTCCATCGAGCGAAGCAGGGAATCCCGTTGGAAGGAAGATCCGTGTCGGGCGATAGGGGAGGTTTCGGCCAGTTTTTCAAATGCTTTGTATCGATTGCTGAAGCGTGTGACGTCCATTCCCGCTGGAGGCTGGACTGCCTTTGCTGCGAGATCGGGATTGGGGATCATGAAGGGGCCATGCTCGCTACCAAGGAAGCCGGCGGTGTGAAATGCCTTGAGGGCTTCGGTTTCACCACCGGCGTTCATTACTTGCCCAACGTCGATGAAGGGGGGCACGGCGGGATTGCGTGGTCCCAGACTCTTGGCTATCCATGATCCCAAGTGCGGCGCCGCCACCGTCAAGGGAGGCTCGTATCCGGTGTGCCAATGGTATTGGTGTCGGCTGTGCAGGATGTGGCCCAGATCGGCCACCTTGTGTGTCCTGATCAAGGTGCCCCGATTCATCACCTTGGCTATGTTTTCCAAGCCCTCTGTGATCTTTATGCCGTCCACATTAGTGTCGATGGCGGGGAAAGTGCTGATGATCTTCTCCAGCGGGACACCCACTTCGAAGGGGACGTAACGCTTGGGGTCGAAGGTGTCAGGAGCAGCCATGCCGCCACCCATCCACAAAATGATTATCGAATCCGCCTTGGCCTCGGGCCATTTGGAGCGGGGAGCGGAACCGAGGGCCCGTTGAGGAGATCCAGCAGCCAAGGCAGCCAGAGTGGCTGCGGAGGCGTTCTTTAGGAAATGACGTCGATTGTTCATCGGATTCAATAGAGAAGCTGGAATTCGGGTTGAAGGACGAGGGCCCAGATGAGGTCCGCGACGCTGGCGGCACTGGGCTTTTCTCCCAGCAGCCCAACGGCGGCCATTTTTTCTTCCTGAGTTGGTTTGCGCAAGAAGGCGTTTTGAAAAAGATCCTCGATCAATTGGTCGGGAGTCCTTTTGCTGGAGGCCCACTTCGCGCCGACGTTTTGCACCGCCTTGTGCATGATGTCTCCATTGCTTAGCTCGAGGGCTTGTAAAGTAGTCGAGCGGTTGTCCCGCGAGGTGGCAACTTGGTCGCGCTTGGGTCGGCCGAGGATCCGCATGAGGCGATCCAGGTTGCGCAGACCGTGGCGCTGGAATGCGGGGCGTTTGGCGGGTGGAGCGGCGGCTTCCCCGAGTTGGGCCAATCCATCGAGGAGTTGTTCTGCCCGTAATCGTTTTGTCAGGGGACCCTTGAAGGTGAAGTCTTCTGCCTTTTGGTTGGGCACAGGCTCGACTGCGGGCAACCGGTAAGCTTGCGAAGTGGCCATCAGGCGCATTGTGTGCTTCAGATCGTGGCCGTTGGCGGCGAAGTCCTGGGACAACCAGTCAAGAAGATCGGAACTCCACGGTTGGTTGTCCATTTCATCCACGGGTTCAACCAAGCCTCTACCAAAGAAAGAAGCCCACATTCGATTCACGATGACACGGGAAAACCGGCCATTTTCCTTCTTCGTCATGAGGTCGGCCAACTGCTTTAAGCGTTCTTTTCGGGGAGCAGTAGCATTTACATTACCAAGCTCGGGATAGACGAATGAGGCGGCTACCTTGTTCCCTGTGGGCTTGTCGCAGCGATGCTTTTCCATGGGGGCGTTGGCGAAAACGGAGGCAAAAGCGTAGGATTGGTCGAGGGTCCAGTCGTTAATGAAGCTGTCGTGACAAGATGCGCACTTGAGGTTGAGCCCGAGAAAGACCTGAGCGACGTTCTGGGCGGCCTGCATCTCCACGACCTGCGAGGAGTTGACCGTGCCCCGCCATTTTATGCCGTCGATGAAGGCGGTCTGTTCACCGGAATTGGGGCTGAGCAACTCGTGGGCGAACTGGTCGTATGGCTTATTCGCCTTCAACGAAGTCTTGAGCCAGTTGGTCAAACGGTATTTGTTGCCGCCGTGATATTGCCGGGTGTAGCTGTTGCGGAAGGCATCATTCCAAAAGGAGATCCAGTGCTGCATGTAATGTTCGTCATTGGCCAAAAGGGCGTCCACCACCTTTTTGTATTTGGCTGGATCTTTGTCTTTTGCGAAGAACTGGTACTGCTCAGGCGTAGGAAGAAGGCCGATGAGGTCAAGGTAAGCGCGCCTGAGGAACGATCGATCGTCCACGAGTTCTTTCAGCTTCACACCCTTCTTATCCAAATAGGGTTGGAGCAAACGATCGACGGGATTCTTGAGGCCGTTATTCGAAGGCGGCAGCTTTACCACGCGTGGAGCCATTGGAGCCGTACGCCATTCGGCGAAGTTGTAGTTTTTAGGCCAAGCGATGCCTTTATCGATCCAAGACTTGATCAGCGTAATCTCTGTTGGTTTCAGGGGCTCCCCCTTGGAGGGCATGCGTTCGTCAGGATCCTTGGAGGTAATGAGTTGAAAGAGCAGGCTGCCAGCACTGTTGCCGGGCTTGGCCGCCTTTAGCAGTGTGGTACGGGTATTGATAGAAAACTCGCCCTTGGCCTCATGCCCGGAATGACAGCGCGAACATTTGTTTTTCAGGAGTGGTTGAATGTCCTTCTTGAAATCCACTGCCTGGGTTGGGAACACTGTAACTGCAAGAATAATGGCGAGGCCTATACGCACGGCCAAAGGATGAGGCTTTTGCCATTGATTGTCAGGACAAATTCTCTTCTGCGACTCGCCCCCTCAAAACCGGCTTCAGTAGCCAGACTACAATAACCAGTGCCACCGAACCAAGGGAGGCTTGCCATTTATATTGAAGGGTGGCAACGAGCATCCAGATCGATAGTCCTAGAAAAAGCAGGGGTGGAAGCGGATAGAGCGGCACACGGAATGGTCTTTCAGTGTCCGGTTCGCGTTTGCGGAGTATCAACACACCTGCTACTGCACTCGCCATGATGACTGTAGTAGGTATGCCTATCAGAACCAGTACGTTATCGGCATTGCCATGTGAACTGGCCGCCCAGACAAAAGCAACGGTGAAAAAGGACTGAATGACCAGGGCTCTTACCGGAGATTCTCGTTTATTAGTTTTGGCTAGCGTAACGGGCAACTGGTTGTCTTTTGCCATGGTTGCGAGGAGTCGGGCCCCCACCATCAATATGGTGCTGGTAGAGGAAATCAATACGACGATTATCATGCAATTGAACCAAGTACTCACGTTGCCACTAAACAGAATCTTTGCCGCGTCGAGTCCTATGCTTTTAATCTCTCCTTCCATTAACGCAACGGATTGAGCGCGAAGAAACACGATATTGAGTAAGAGGTAGAGGCAGGTCACAAAAGCGGTGCCCGCGACTAGCGAACGAGGGAGGTTTTTTTGAGGATCACGTAAATCCCCCGCTATCCAAGTGGCCGTTTCCCATCCCAGATAAGCGAAGCTGGCCGAAATCATTGCTGAGGCAAATGGGGCGGAACTAATGCCACGGAAATCGATCGAGGTACTTAGCTCTGCTTGAGCGGGAACGCTGAAACCGGCGACAATAAAAGACAGGATTATACCGACTTTAAAAATGGTGAAAGCGTTGTTCATCCAGTTGCCTGCGCGGAATCCAAAACAGTGTACGGTGGTCAGCAATGCGATGACGATGCTCGCCGAGGCGGCGGGAGGGAGGGCTGGGATGAATTGCTGTATATGGTAACCCAACAATAGTGTGATGTAGGCGAGTGCTCCCACAAAGGCGAGTAACCAACTCAATACCCCACTGAGGTATCCGGCGGTTTCGCCATAAATGTGGCGGTTATAGGCGTAGCAGCCGCCACTTCGTGGAAGCATCGCCCCCATTTCACCCAGAGAGAGAGCTCCAGTCAGAGCGAGCAAACCGCAAAAAAGCCACACCAGTAGAGCGTTCGCATCGGAGCCAAGCTGGTAGGCAAAGCCGCCGGTAGCCCCGAAAATGCCAGCACCAATCATGGTGGCAACGACCGTGGCGGTGGCGGACCAGAAGCCCAGAGGGCGTTTGGAATCTGATTCAGGCTCAAGCACGAGGCCTATTTATTGGCGAAATAGCTGATTGTGCCAATCACAATGAGAATACTCAGAACGAGTAAAATGATCTACACGAAGCTTAGGGCAACGGCGGCGGTCCATCATCGGAAGCGGCAGGTAATTGAGGTGGCCCGAATAATTTGGACAACTCAGGCACCTCGCTAGCTAATATCCACGTACCCATTCCCTTGGCCCACACGAGCATGTCGGGCTTGAAGCTACCATCGTCAGCCATTTTTTGAAGATGGTTCACATCGTACGGACCGAACTTTTGGTTGTTGCTTGCTACGGTATATTCCGTGCCCGCGGCAGGGGCGGCGTTGGGTAAAGGAGGTGCTTGTTCCTGCTGTGGAGTAGCGGGTTGGGCCGCCCCAGTGAGTGCTCCTCCCATCTGGTTCCCCATCGCGATGCCCATGCCCATGCCCATGCCTGCACCGGCAACACCACCCCCGTCGGGGTTGTTGGCCAAGTCACCCATGGCGCGGCTGGCGCGCAGCGCTGTGAGGTTCTGCAAGGCATTGGGATCAGCTCCGGTAAGTTTTTTTGCGCCGAGCCGGCTCATCTCATGGAGTTCCTTGCGTACGTCATCGGGCATCGAGAGGCTCACGACGCGGAACCGGGTGATCTCAAGGCCGATGGTGGTGAAGTATTCCTGTAGGGGAGCCTGCAATTCCTCGGATATATCCTTCATCTTGCCGGTAAGTTTACCGGGATCCAGTTCCATCTCTCCGAGACGGTCACTCACGTTCATTACAATCTCCTCGCGAAGATCGTTGGAGATTTCGTCCACATTAAACTTGCCATCGGTGCCCACAATTTCTTCGAGGAATTTTTTTGGGTCCTCTATCTGTATCACATAGGTGCCATTGGCGCGCAGGTCAAACATACCGTAGCCCTCGCATTCTACGGTTACAGGCGCGCGTGTGCCCCACTTAAGGTCGGTAAATTTGGAGGTCTTAATGAAATAGACCTCCGCCTTGAACGGGCTCTCGAAGCCGTGCTTCCAGCCCATGAGCGTGGAAAGAATCGGCAGGTTGGCTGTGGTAAGCTCGTGAGTGCCTGACTCGAACACATCCGCAATGGAGGTGCTGCCCTCGTTGACAAACACGGCCGCTTGGCCTGGGCGCACAACGAGCTTCGCGCCATTTTTGATTTCATTGTTGTGACGCTCAAAGCGGTAGACCATCGTCTCCTGCTCGTCGTCCAACCACTCGATGATATCAATGAATTGTCCGGATAACCATCCCATGTGAGTTCCTCTGCTGAGTGTGATTATTTGATCTGTGATTCTTACTTAATTGTACCCGCCCCGCAACTCTATTACCCAAGTTAGGCACAATTTATATCGAATAAAGATTCTCAGCGTATCGATTTTATCGATTTCCACTAGTGATGGATTTACGTTAGTCTCTTCCGCGTAATGAACATTTGGGCGAACCGATTTGTCTTGGGCTTTATGCGCGGCGTGCTTCGAGTATGGTTTCGGTTTCGCGCCTACAATGAGGAGGCTGCGGAATGTGACGGACCGGTGCTGTTGATTCCCAATCATCTTTCCTGGATCGATTGGCTCTTTGTGGGCCTGTGTTTGGATACGGAATGGAAATTTGCGGCATCTGGTTTACAGGCGCGTGCTAGTTGGCTTCACAAATGGGTTCTTGGCAATCCGCGCATCATCCTGATTGACCCGGATCCTGCGCCTGCGCTCAAGAAGATGGCGGCTCACTTGGGAGGTGGAGGGAAGCTGGTTTTATTTGCAGAAGGACGAATGAGTCGTACGGGTTCCTTGCAGCGCTTATTTGATGGGACCGGCTTTCTTGTTCAAAAAACTGGAGCAAAAGTTATCACTTGTTATCTTCGGGGAGCTGCCAGGGTGCTGGCTAGTCCGCATGGCGGTTGGACGAAGTGGTTCCCAAAGGTTACGGCACATTTTAGTGACCCTGTTGCTCCGCCAGATTTCGAAGCCCTCAAATCCTCGGCACAACGAGCCAAACTCAATCAATGGCTTCGTGATCTGATGGTCAACCAGCAGTTTGAAACCGAAATGGAATTTGGTCCACAAACTCTACTCACCGCCATTGCTGAAACCGCAAAACAAATTCCTACGCATACAGTGCTGGAGGACACAACATTTCAGACGCTTGATTACCGCAAGCTGCTTATAGGCACCGATCTACTGGCCAGCCAGTGGGAAAAGTTGCTCGATACCTCCAATGAGCGAGTGGGGGTGTTGTTGCCTAATGTAAATGGAAAAGTAGTCACGCTGACCAGCCTGTGGGCCGTCGGCAAGGTGCCGGCCATACTAAACTATACTGCGGGGACGCCCACAATGTTGCAGTGCATGGAGTTATCCGACATCAAGCAGGTCATCACATCCACAGCTTTTCTAGAAAAGGCCAAACTGGAAATTGAACCTTTTGAGGAAGCCGGGATTGAAATGATATATCTTGAAGATGTGCGCGAGAATATCTCCAGCCTGAGTAGACTATGTGGTTATTTGAACCACAAATTCAATCCGTGGTCAGGGCAATATACGCCTTTTACAGACACCGCAGTGATTCTCTACACCAGCGGGTCTGAAGGAGTCCCCAAGGGAGTTGAGTTAACTCACCGAAATTTACTTGCTAACGGCCGTCAAGGGGCTTCGGTTCTCGATCTAAAGGACAGCGATCGTTTCTTCACTTGTCTGCCGTTGTTCCATAGCTTCGGCCTTTCTGTTGGCCTGCTATTACCCTTAATCAGAGGCCTTTACATTTTTCTTTTTCCTTCACCATTGCAGTACCGACAGATTCCGGCGGTCATATATGACCGGGAGTGTACAATGTTATTAGCTACCAATACGTTCCTCAATGGTTACGCGCGTTTTGGTCAACCGGCAGATTTTGCAAATTTACGCTATGTTATGAGTGGAGCGGAGAAAGTGCAGGAGGCAACCCGAGATATTTGGGCAAAGAAATTTGGGGTGCGTATCTCTGAGGGGTACGGAGCTACGGAAACGGGCCCTGCTCTCAGTGCTAATACTGTAATAGAAAGCCGGGACGGGACCGTGGGCCGGCTGTTTCCAGGAGTTAGTTACAAAGTAGAAAAAATCGATGGAGTGGAAGAAGGCGGTAAGCTCTTAGTGAAAGGCCCGAACATTATGAAGGGCTATATTAACCCGGAACCCAATAAAGAATTTAAGAAACTTAATGGATGGTATGATACCGGTGACATCGTGACCGTAGATGAGGACCGCTACATCACTATCCTCGGTCGAGCTAAGCGTTTTGCAAAAATCAGTGGCGAAATGGTAAGCCTAACGGCTGTGGAGGGGGCATTAGCCGGTGCGTTTCCACAGCATGGTGAAGACTGCACGGTCGCTGTCGTCACTCGCCCAGATGCCGACAAGGGAGAACAACTAATCGCCGCCACTAATAAGGCCGAGCTGGAACTTGGTGAGATTCGCGAAGCTATCACCGCTGCCGGGCTTCCGAACCTCGCCGCTCCGCGTGAAATCAAGGTGCTCGACGAAATCCCCGTGCTCGGTTCTGGAAAAGTGAATTATCCTGAACTCAGTAAACAGGTTTTGACTTAGGCCTCTAGCTTCTCGAAGCTTTCCTCGATGAACGTGGTGTTCTGGATACGGGCGAGCTTGGCGTAGAGCCCCCCGATCTCGAGCAATTCCTGGTGCGTACCACGCTCAATGATTTCCCCTTGTCTGAGTACCAGAATTTGATCAGCTTTCCGGATGGTGCTGAGCCGGTGGGCGATAACGAAGCTGGTGCGACCTTTCATGAGTCGCTCCAGCGCCTCCTGGATCAACCGTTCAGTGGCAGTGTCGACGCTGGCGGTGGCCTCATCAAGAATGAGAATGGGCGCATCCGCCAGCAACGCGCGCGCGACGCTCACTCGCTGCTTTTCGCCCACACTGAGCTTAACTCCACGTTCACCGACGCGTGAATCATAGCCTTCAGCTAGCGTCGTGATGAAATCATGGCAGTTGGCGGCTTGAGCAGCAGCGGTGATTTCTTTGTCTGTGGCGTCCAGTTTTCCGTAGAGGATGTTCTCGCGGATGGTGCCATTGAATAGGAAAGGTTCCTGACTGACCACTGCAATGTGCTCGCGCAATGAGGCGAGCGAGATGTCGGCTACGTTCTGGCCGTCGATGGTGATGGTGCCCTGCCCGAATTCATAAAACGCGGACAGCAGGTTCACTAGAGTGCTTTTACCCGCGCCGGTGGGGCCAACCAGCCCAATCATTTCGCCGGGTCTTGTGTGTAGGGAAATGCCTTTGAGTACCGGCCGGTCAGCGTCATATTCGAAACCTACATTTTCATAAATGACTTCGCCGCGCACCGGCTTGGTAAGTTTGACCGTACGGGTTTCGGATCGCTCCTGCTCGTGGTCGAGGATGTCGAACACTCGCTCCCCGGCGGCGCGCGCGCTTTGGATCATCTGGTTCAGGCCGTGCAATCTCGCCACAGGGTCGTAAAAGAGCATCAGGTAAAACAGGAATCCAACCAGTTCCCCTGTCGTCATATCTTCAGCCATCACGGCTTGTCCTCCGAACCATAGTACCATCACGGTGCCAAGCGCAGCGATGAAGCTCATGGCGGGATTGTACGTGGCCCAGGCGCGCATGATCCCGAGCGTGCCTTGGCGCAGGGACTCGGCGCGATCGGCGAAGCGGGCATCCTCATGGTCCTGTCTGCCGTAGGCCTTGATTTGGCGAATGCCCTGAAGGTCATCCATGAGGAGGGCATTCATGGCGCTGGCAGCCTCGCGCTGGCGCCGGTAGCGGCGGTGGGCAGTGAGGGTATACCACAACGCGCCCATGGCCAGCAAAGGCAGCGGCGAAAGCGCCACCGCGGCTAGAAAGGGATCTGTGTAAAATAGGATGCCGCTGATGCCGAAAATGCACAGAACAGCTACGGTGCCCTGCTCGGTGCCGTCGATGAGGAGGCGCTCTACATTGTTGATATCCTCCACCACGCGCGTCATGAGATCTCCGGAGGCGCGTTTGTCAAAGTAATTCACCGGCAGTCGCTGAAGTTTGGCAAACACGTCGCGGCGCATGTCGAACACGACATTCTGCTCGAAGTGGTTATTGATACGGATGCGCAGGCTGTTGAATAAATCTCGCAGGAGAAATGCGCCGGCCAAAAGCAGGACGGCCTGACCAAGCAACCGGGTGTCGCCTGATTTTTCTTTGATGATTTCGTCGATGATGATTTGCGTGAGCTTCGGGTAAGATAGCGCGAAGAGCAGTGAAAGCACGGCACACCCGATGGTGGCTAAGGCAAGCCCCTTGTACGGAATCAGGTAGTGCCACACGCGACAGATAATTTCACCCGTGGATCGCTTGCGCGCCTTGAAGGTAGGGTCTCCTGATGGAACGGTGTGGTCAGCGTGACTATGACTGGACATGCGCGGGAAGAATAGGCGCGCGCGGTGTAGCGGCCAACCGAATTATGTCGCGTATTTTTAGATCGGCACGCCGTTTTCGTCCCAGTGTTGGGCGCGGGCGCATTCACCTTCTATGATAAAAAACTCTTCGCGCTTTTGCCCGTTATTGTGCCACCGCGTCCAGAGTCCCTCGGGGCGACCCTCCTGAAAATACCCCTCGGCGGTTACGCATCCTTCAAGATCCACACTCTGCGCGCGTCCGGTGTAGGGTCCGTGTTCGGTTTTATAGTAGGATAGGCAGTCAAAAAAATCTACCGAGGTCGGCTCCTGTTGCACTGTGCCAATCGCGTCTCGCAGCTCGAGATCGGCAAAGCGCACAAGATGAATACAGCGCGGGGTGAATGTGTTGCCTCCCAAATCCATCATGAACCTCCTCCTGGGAACAAGCTACCTCGCGGCCAGCCCCCGTCCCACGAAAACTTATCAACGAAATTCAGCCTTCATCCTTTTTGCTCCAGCCCTTAGCGTACCCGGCGTGTCACGGGAATATGTCCTCCAGCCCTACCGTAGCTCAGTCGATTTGCAAATCGATTACGAGGCGGATCTAAATGACTCGCAGCGCGCTGCGGTGACGGCGTTGCCCGGCCCTGCGCTCGTGATTGCTGGCGCGGGATCAGGCAAGACGCGCACACTGACTTATCGCGTGGCTTATCTGTTGGAACAAGGTGTGCC
Organism: Limisphaerales bacterium; assembly: GCA_965659445.1. Taxonomy (GTDB): domain Bacteria; phylum Verrucomicrobiota; class Verrucomicrobiia; order Limisphaerales; family UBA1100; genus UBA1100. The sequence goes on from CBFHWX010000015.1 coordinate 11,599, forward strand.
GGCGGATCGAATTTTACTACTGACATTTACCAACAAAGCCGCACGCGAGATGATGGATCGTGTGACTGATCTCATTGGGCGCGACATGAGCGAGCTGTGGGGTGGCACATTCCACTCCATCGGCCACCGCATACTGCGCCGGCACGCTGAGGTGCTGGACTTTACGCGCTCCTTTACCATTCAGGATCGTGAGGATGCCAAGGGCCTCATTAATGCCTGCATTGCCGAGGCAGAGATTGACGTGAAAGCCACGCGTTTTCCAAAACCCGACGTGGTCGGCGATATTGGCTCGTTGTCCATCAACAAGCAAATCGATGTGCGGGAGATTATAGAGGATCGTTACCCATGGTTCGAGCAGTTGACCGAGCAAATCATCGACGTGCTGGCGCGTTACGCCAAGCGTAAACGAGTCAATGGGTTGATGGATTTCGATGACCTGTTGGTCTTGTGGCTCAAGTTAATGAAGGAACACGCCGACGTGTGTGAGCTCTACCAGCGGCGGTTCCAATTTGTTTTAGTGGACGAGTATCAGGACACCAACCAACTACAGGCAGAGCTAATTGATCTTTTGGGTGAGCGTTATAAGAACGTGATGGTGGTGGGCGATGATTCGCAGAGCATCTACTCGTGGCGAGGAGCGAATTTTCAAAATATCATTGAGTTCCCTGAACGTTATCCGGGGGCGCAGGTGTACAAGATTGAGACCAATTACCGGAGCACACCACAGATACTCGAGTTGGCCAACGCGGCCATTGCAGCGAATACTCAGCAGTTTACCAAGAAACTGGACGCTGCGCGGACTGCAGGAGAAATGCCTGCGCTGGTGGTGTGCGGCGCGGCGGATGAGCAAGCGACTTTCGTGGCCCAGCGCGCGCTGGAGTTGCGTGAGGAGGGCATCGAGCTGGACGACATGGCGGTGTTGTATCGCTCGCACTTTCACGCGCTCGAGCTACAACTAGAGCTTACGCGTCGTAACATTCCATTTTCCATCACCAGCGGCCTCCGGTTTTTTGAACAGGCACACATCAAGGACGTTACGGCTTATCTAAGGTGGCTGGCCAATCCGCGCGACGAGCAGGCTTTTAAACGTATCGTCCTAATGCTGCCCGGCGTGGGCGGCAAGACGGCGTTCAAGTTGTGGGATCAGTTCCTTGCCGCGCATGAGCCCACCCGGCCGCTTGCAGAATGTCTGCAAGGCTGTATTAGCGTGCCTAAAAAAGCCAGGGTGCCCTGGGCGCAGTTATCCGCTACGGTTTCCCAATTGCAAACCGAACCGGTGGCGGGTGATGCAGGACAGATGATTGAGCTGATTGTTGAGGCTGGATACTCTGATCATGTGGAGGCCAATTACGACAAGGCATCGCAGCGCTTGGACGACCTTGAGCAGCTCGCCGTGTTTGCCCGCCAATATGAATCACTGGAAACTTTCCTCGCAGAGTTGGCATTGCTCACCAACGTGGAAGCCGATCAGGACCGCGCCGCCAGCGACGATACCGAGCAACTCAACCTCTCCACCATCCACCAAGCCAAGGGGCTGGAGTTCAAGGTAGTGTTCGTGATCATGCTGTGCGATGGGCTGTTTCCTAGTAACCGCTCGCTCGATTCCATCGAGGGCGAAGAGGAAGAGCGCCGTCTATTTTACGTGGCCATCACCCGGGCGAAGGATGAGCTGTATCTTTCATATCCCATGATCCGCACCGTGGCAGCGGGCAGTGCGGCGGATATGATGCAGCAACCTTCGCGCTTCCTCGGCGAAATTCCGGATGAACTCGTGAATGAATGGAAGTTGAGTTCGCTTGATCCGTATAATCAGGAATTAATCTGATCGCACACACGGATGTGGCTTGGCGGTATGAGTGCGGGGTTCACCAGTAACGCCGTTGCCCACGCATCGCTTTCGGTGGCAGATTCACAAATAACGGCTGCCACGCGTGCCACTTGTGTCGGTCGTCCGGTGCGGGGATCAATCACATGACCCTGTTCGTTTCCCTCATTGTCCACAAACGACTTGCCGTCGATACCTGAAACGGAGAGAGATTCGTTCTTTAAATCCACGATTTGCAGTGGAGGGTTGCTTTCATCGGGATGATCCACAGCGACTCGCCATGGAGCCCCGTCTGCTTGTGTGCCGTGGGTGCACACGGTACTGGTCCCGCCGTGGATGAGGAAATTTTCAAACTCATTCTCCACCAGCAACGCGGCTGCCTGTTCGAGCGCGTAGCCTTTGCCGATTGAGCCGAGGTCGAGCATGACACCCTCTTTCTCCAAACTCACGGTGCATCTTTTCTCATCGAGGCTCACATGCTGCATGCCAGTGCATGTGAGGGCCGCGGCGATGGCGTCATCCGAGGGAACAGCACCCGTTTCATTCATAAACCGCCAGCATCGCATGAGGGGGGCGACGGTAATATCAAACGCCCCATCAGTATCCGCGTGGAGATTACGGCAGCGCAGTAGCAGCGTCAGGAGCTCGGGTAATACGGGGACCGGTTCATGCGCTGCGCGTTCGTTGATGTGAGCGATTTCACTGGTGGGTTGGAACAGACTGAGGATCGACTCGAGTCGTGTGATTTCCTCGAGAGCTTCCTCTGCTGCCGCTCGGAGGCTGACAGCAGCTGCGCCGTGGATGGTCACCTCGAATCGAGTGGCCATGGCCTCGGAGGCGACAGTGACGATTTCACTCATTGGCTGGAGGATACAAAAAAGGCTCCGCAGTTACCCACGGAGCCTTTGAATTTCAATTGATTCAGCCGCCGATTTCCTTGATCGGGCCGTATGGCCCATGATCAAGTTTGGCTTCTTCTTCATAATCATAGGGCTTAATTTCTTTGCCCGAACCGTCAGTTACCTTGCGGGTCTTCGGGTCGAAGTGAGCCATGGTTCCACGGCGGTCAGCAATTTCAGCCAGGGAGATTACGGCTTGCACCTTCATCGCCAGATCAATACCGGCAACGGGCTCGGCACCACTTCGAATGCAGTCCAGCCAGTTCTTATGGTGTTGCGGGGTCGTGTTGCCGCTCGGGGCGAGGTTCGTGTAGCTTTCGGGGTCAAAATCCTCGGCAAAAGGACGCTCGGGTTTGTATTCCAAGCTGGCTCCGTTGGTGCTGAGATATATGGTTCCGTATTGACCACGAATGGTTTCGTTGAGGCCCTGCTCATTTACCGACGAACTGGTGACAATCAGTGTCATACCGTTTGGAAACTCCGCCAGTACTTGCGTATTGTCGCTCACGTCACGATCTGGAGTGATTTTCCGTGTGCCAAGGCACACCACTCGGCTCGGGAATTCCGGTTTGCCGGTGGCCCGCATCAGGGGGAAAAGACGATGAGGAATGAGATCACCCAACAACCCTGCACAGTAGGGCAGGTATTTGCGCCAACGGAAGTAATGGTCAGCATTGAAGGGAATCTGCTTCATGTCCTCACGCATCCACCCGATCTTTCCACCCTTGGTGGTCCACTGGATGTCTCCCTTGGTGGCCCACGGTTGGAGTCGGTAGTTCCATTCTCCCTTTGGGTTATTACGCATATAGGAACCCTGGGCGAGCACGAGCGGTCCCATCTTGCCCTGTGCTATCAGCTCAGCAGCCTTGGCAAAGTTGCCGCAGCTGGTGATCTGTGAGCCAACCTGTACTTTGCGCTTGGTGCGCTTCACCGCATCATAAAGATCAAAGGCTTCGCCGAGGTAACGAGTCATCGGTTTTTCGACATACACGTCCTTGCCGCTTTCCATGGCATCGATACAAATGCGCTTGTGCCAGTGGTCGACAGTGGCACATACGATCCCATCGATATCTTTACGCTCAATTACTTTACGGTAATCGGTATAGGCCTCGACCTTATCTTTCGAGTTCTTGGACACAAAATTTTTGGCATTATTGGCCCGGTGTGTGGACACATCGCAAACAGCTGCCTGCGCAATGTTGTTATCCTCAGCATTTTGGCGCATTTGGCGCACGTGTGCGCCGAAGCCGCGTCCGCCCACGCCCACGTAGCCGATCACGAGTTTCTCATTTGCGCCCTTCACGTTTGCTGAAGGCGCCTGGTTGGCACCGTACACCGGCACCTTGAGTAGGCCGGCTGCAGCTGTCGCAGCGCCAGCTTTTTTCAAGAATTGCCGACGATTCTCACGAGCCTTGGGAGTCTGATTGTTTTTGCTCATATAAATGACCTTGTTTATTTTTGTTAAAAACGATGACCCGAGCATAAACCCCCTTTACTGAGGGTCAACCATCAATGCTTGTGAATGGGATTTGATTGCCTCACTTAAAACGTGTCAGAAAATGCCCTGTGCTCGCCGCTGCAAAGATTGCCCCCATCGACTGGGCTGTCATCGTCATCTACCTCATAGGTATCATCGGTTTGGGTGTGTGGCTGGGCCGCGGTCAGAAAACCACGCGTGACTATTTCCTAGGCGGGCGAGATTTGCCCTGGTGGGGAGTAGCCTTTTCAATTGTGGCCACCGAGACCAGTGCCCTCACTTTTATTGGGGTGCCCGCCATGGCCTATGGGGGCAACCTGATGTTCATCCAGGTTGTGATTGGCTATGTGATCGGGAGGATCGCGTTGGCGATTGTGATGGTGCCCTTCTATTTCAAAAATGAAATTTACTCGCCTTACGCGTTGATCGGTAAAGCTTTTGGAGGGGGCGCCCATAAGACTGCGGCGGTTATGTTCCTGATTGCCGGCACCTTGGCAGCAGGGGTGCGGGTGTATGTCACCTGCATCCCATTACAGCTGATGCTTGATTGGCCGGTACTACCGGCCATCCTGCTCTTTGTAGGCCTGTCACTGGCGTACACGTATGTGGGCGGATTGAAGGCGGTGGTGTGGACCGATGCGGTTCAGTTCTTTCTCTTTCTAGCCGGCGGACTCTTTGCGCTCTTCTACATTCCCACCCTCATCAATGGCGGCTGGGGCGGAGCGATGGAACTGGCTCGTGCTGAAGGAAAACTGGACTGGCTCAATACCGACTTTGCTCTGGGATCACCCTACAATATCTGGATGGGTATCTTGGGGGCAGGTGTATTTGTCCTCTTTACCCATGGCATCGACCAGCTTGTTGCCCAGCGTGTATTGGCCTGCCGGTCGGTTGCTGATGGCCGCAAGGCGCTTCTCTTTTGTGCGGCGGTGATCCTGCCAATGATGCTGCTTTTTTTGATGGTGGGAGTTTTGCTTTGGGCGCATTACCAGCAGACGCCGATCCCCATTGAAATACCAGAGAATTCATTTGGCAAAAAACAAACTGATTATGTCTTTCCCATCTTCATGCTGGCTGAGGCGCCGGTGGGAGTGAAGGGGCTGTTACTGGTTGGGATATTTGCTGCGGCCATGTCTTCAGTGAGCTCAGCCCTGAGCGCACTTTCTTCAGTCACAGTCATGGATCTGGGCCTGGCAAAAAAGGAGGCGAGTGAAGAAGACAAACTGAAAACCGGACGCGGCTGGACGCTCTTCTGGGGGTTGGTCCTGGTTGGTGTTGCCTTTACCAGTCGCGAGGTGAAGTCGGTGATGGACGCGGCCTTCAGTCTGGTGGGGTTGGCCAGTGGAGGGCTATTGGGCGGAGTACTCTTGGCACTCATCCTAAAACAAGGCCGAGGAGGGCCAGTCATGATCGGGATGGGCGTTTCCCTGATGAGCATGATCGGAATTAAATATGGGCTAAAGGAAGCCATTCACTGGCCGTGGTACACTGCCATTGGCTGTGGGCTAACACTATTAGTGACGATGCTGGCCAATACCTTCTATGAGGCGAGAGAGAATAATCAAACCTGACAAAGCTTAAGGGGAGCTACTCTTCTTTTTTATCGGGAAACCAGTATTTGAAATCAGGATCCGTCTTGGCGCCGTGTTTGATTAGGAGATCAGCAATCTTTTTATTGGCCGCTTTTACTTCGGTTGTTACGCCTACAAGCATCATAGCGCCCGCCACCCTTTTAAGTGACTCTGCGGGCGTCCATCCCCGGCCATTCGTTGCATTTACATTCGCACCATTGTCTAGCAGAAGGGCAACAATTTCCTCCCGACCGAAATACCGCGATTCAATCGTAATATGCAATGGAGTCGATCCACCTGAAGTCTTCTCCTTTACGTTTGCCCCGTTGGCTAAGAAATATTTAACCGCTGCGATGTTTCCATTATGAACAGCATTAATAATATCTTCACTAGGCTCGAGTCCCTGTAGAACTCTCTCCGCCTCTAACCCAAAACGTGCTGGCCCGGAATATTGCTGGAAAGGTAGCGTCATAGCTATCGTGAAAAATATCAGAGCGCCGGCGTAGAGAGCTATGAATGCTGCGTCGATGATTTTGCACAGGATTGGCTTAATGTGGCGCTCCTTGAATCCCATGAAATATAGAAGTGCGAGGAGGGGTATGGCACTTAGAACCAGCATAGGAAATATATTGTTTTTGATCGTATCGGATATGTGCAGGACCAACAGGGTTGATTGCGGAAGCGTTTCCCCCGGTCCCAACATATCTGCGAGAATGGTCTTAAGCTTGGGAATCGTTTCCACCATTAGATAGGAAGGGATAACAGCGAGCAGCAGGAGCCACGCAATGCTGGCAATCACTCCAGCTAAGATTGAAGGCTTTTGTATCGCTTCCGACTCTTTTTCTGATGGTTCAGTTTTCATGGTGTTTTCTAACTATAAGCTTCTGAGCCTCAGGGCAGCTACTGGCCAAGCTTATCCATCATCTTTATCATGGGCAATTTTAACGCGATTACTGACCCAATGAGTAACGCCAACCAAACAAGAAAAAACAATGAGACAGCCAATACAGTAGCAATTATCGAAACCTTTCGCGAGAGGAAGAAACGATTAAACCCAATGAAGCCTGCACAAATTAAGCTGAAAATAAAATAGACAGGCACTGTGATAATAAGGTTGTTTTTGAATGCATCGGAAATCTGCAGGATTAATAGAGTGAATTCGGGAAGTGTTTCACCTGGGCCGAGCATATCGGCAAAAATTGTTTTAAATTTCGGGATAACGAAGAAGGCTTCAATCGGGAAAACCAGCAGTAGAACAAAGATGAATAGAGAGATTACAATTGCCCAGATGAGTGATGGTTTTTTGACCGTGCTGGTCTCATTTTCATTTTGCTGAGGTGAGGGTATTGGCTCTGAATCCGACATTGGGCATCAATCTATAAACTTAAGTGTCCCAGCGCAAGCAGGCCGTAAAAGGTGTATTCGCAATCAATGTAGTCATCAGACCAGTGTCCATGAAAGCCTCCAGTGGCGTCCCAAAGTGTATCAACAAAATCAAGGCAGCTTTCGGTTTGTTCCTCAGTCAACCGGACGTCGAGTGCTGCCAGAGCGTGCAGGGCTGTGGCTGTGGAAAGTAGATCAGGAATGGGGGCGTCGGGCACCGCGACAAAGCCGCCTTGTACGTGCAGGCGCGCGCGTAGCCATTGGCCGACCTCGGCGTTAATCGGCAGGTGCAGGTTATTTAATAGCACCACCGCTCCAGCCGTGGGATTAGTGGAGCCAGTGGGCAGATTGGGGTGGTTATTCCAGGCATGATCGGGCGTCTCGAGTTTTTTTAGACTCTGTAAAATACGCAAAGGTTTGGGCGGGAGTTTGCCCATATCCTGATAGGCACCCAGTGCGAGGAAGGAGCCGTAGGCAGTGCCATGGTCGCGTTTCAGGTTATTGTCCCAACCGCCGCATGGTTTGCGGAAATTCTCAAGGCGCCTCAAAAGGCTTTTGCGCAAATCTTTAGGCATGCGCTCGACTCCAACCGACCCCCAGCAGCGGGTCAGGCAGCTTAGGTGCACCAGATCCAGCTCTTCGCCTTCGCCAAAGGTGCGTAGAAATTTCTCAACTGCATCAAGGTCAGGTTCGGCCTGAAATACGGCCAGTGCGTCCAGCCCAAACACGGTATAGTAAAGATCACTCTTACCATCACGATCCTGAAAGCCTCCGTCGGAGTTTTGTTGATTTGTCAGGAAATTTTGGACCAGCTCAGAAGCGTCCCCCAATACTTTGGGGGACAAACGGGCCACCTGCAGCATTTCAAGCCGGAGGCTCATGAAGAAACAGGGCTAGGCCTTGACCGACTGCGCACTGCGTTGGCGCACTTTTTCCAGTTCACTAACCTCCTGCACCTCGCTACACCACCCCTTAACCACGGTGTCATTAAAAATCTTACCGATCACGCGGCGAAGGAGCCCCTTTAGATTGGCGTTTTCCAATTCGGTTAGGGAGCGGATGGATTGCTCCTTGTAGGTGGTTAGCAGATCTTCCGCGCGTTTTACGGCCTTGAGGTCGAGGTACATTTGCTCGATATCCTCGAAGGTGAGTCCTTCAGGGAGTTGTCGGTGCCATACTTGGTCAAGCTGCGCCTTCTGCTCAGCCTTTGCCTTCCCGTAGGCCACGGCCAGGAGCACCGTCGGGCGTTGGCCAGCGAGGTCATTGGTTTCGCCCTCGGTGCCGAGGTCAGAAAGGTCATCGCGAATCTGATAGGCAATGCCAAGATTTTCGCTGTATTGCGCGAGCACCTCAGAGACGGATTCGTGCTTTTCGAGGCTCGCGCAAATGGAGCCAAGCCGCAGGGCTACCTCAAAGGCCGGGGCAGTTTTCTGCCGGAAAATATCAAGCACCTCCGCGACTTTGAGGGGCGTGGGGTTTTGTTGCCAAACAAGTTCAGCCCCTTGCCCGCGGCAGAGTTGGCGTTGGCCCGCAGCAGCGGCCTGCAGCATAGTGGCGCGCTGTTCGGCGGATACACTGGTCTCTCCAATGAGTCGGTAGCCTTCGCCAATAAGAAGGTCGCCGACATTTAATGCCACGGCCAGACCGTGTTCGGAGTGTAAGGTTTTTTCTCCGTAACGTTCAGTATCCTCATCCTCAATATCGTCATGGATGAGTGAGGCCTTATGGAAACATTCGACGGCTACAGCCACTTTCTGGAGATCATCGGGGATTATTTCTCCCACGTCAGTGCGCAGTGCCTGGAAGGCCGCCACACTAAGGAAAGGCCGCCAGCGTTTGCCGGCTCGAGCAAGCCAGTCGCGACCGATAGCCTCGGTGTCGCCTTCGCGCTCGCCCATGATCGAATCCAGCGATTCGGGAGTGAACCACGTGTTCACCTCCTCTCGCAGCTGACTCAGGTCCATTCGGCGCGTTTTATCGTCACTGGTTAGATGGATGTAATCCCAGATCCACTCCTCATCCACGGTGGTGTCAATGCAATCATCCTGCAGGAGCGGGACAGCAACTCCGGGAACGGCTGCCGCTTCCATGTAAGGAAAGGCGCGTTCGAGCACTGGGATGCACGCTACGCCGACGATGGCGTCGATCTTACCGGTTTGAATGAGGCTCATCACGATGGCGCTTCCCTCAGCGACCAGAGCAGCGTAGCCAAGTTTCTCCGCCTCAAATTGTAGATCTTCAATACTGCAGAGGCCGCAGCTTTTACAGAGTAAGCCAAATTCATCGAAAGGCGCGGGACATCTGGACTCCACGCGCAGGCACTTGGGTATCATCAGTAGCCGGCGCTCGAAAGGCACGGTGGCGAGCGTTTCCCGCCAGAGTTCATTGTTAATGAGAATGCCCAGGTAGTCCCGGTAAATTTCCTTGGTACCCAGCGCGGCGAGGAGCTCATCGGCGTGCTCCTTCAGGTCAGCCATTGGCACCGGTGGTACAAGGGTCTGCTCGGCTACATAATGCCTTACTTCGCGCAACATCATCTCACGCTCCTCGCGGGTCGTCGGGATGTTTTCCTGCGGAGTTCGCGGCTTTCGCTGCGGGGTCACTCGTGGAATTTTTAATGGTGCGCTTGCAGTGGGCATACTATTTCAAAAAATCGGCCAAGCCGGATGGTTTTTTGTAAACGCGCGGATTCTGCGGGGGAGGCAGGAGCGTGTCGACCCAAAAACGGGCCTCGCCACACCAATTTGCAGGGGTTCCATCCACATAAGACGCCTCTCATGGCATCTTGTTTCAGGGAAATTACTTGGAGCTCTGCGCCGACAACGCCGCTTCGGCCTTGGCGGAGGCCTCCGCGGCCTTTTTCTGGATCTCATCTGCGCTTGGCAGGCTTTGTAGAACCTCGAGCGGGATGTCGATGTCCGCCTCCGCCGCGAGCTTGGTCAGGCACTTGGTGCGCTCACCTAGCGCCTTGCCCGAATCCCGCTCCTTGGAGAAGCGGCTTTGGGCGCGCATGCTGCGGTCGCGCAGCATCTGGTAGACATCCCCACCAAGCAGGGCGGAAATATCGATCTTCATCTTTTCACGGTTGAGATCGCCATCACTTACCACATCGCCATTGATCGGGCCACTTTTGTACTTGGGAAACATGATGGCTGCCTCAGGACACACGCGGCTACAGGCGGGGCAGTTGGTTTTGCAGTTGTCATTATTCTGCACCTGAATCTCCTGCTCCTCATCCACTCCGTATACGTCGAACAGGCAAAAGGAAAGGCATTGCATGCAGTTGGTGCAGCGGTCGTAATCGATCACCGGAAACCACGGCTTCCATTCGCCGTGCCGCGCCGTCTGTGTGTCCTCCCGCTCCTGTTCCACCAGCGTCGTCACTCCACCAGCATCAAGCCCATTGATGTCGCGGAAACGAACCTGCACTTTACTATTGGCATCTTCAGCCTCGGGTGCTTGGCCATTTTCAAATCGCCCCAGCACCAACAGTGTGCTTTCATCGGCCGGTGCCACAGCTCCATCTCCGGCACAGGTGACGGCGTAGCCCTTTTCCAAAAGCGCCGTTAGTGTCGCACAGCGGTCGGATGATTCCAATGTCACCGCACCCTTGCCCTCATAGAGGACGATACGCAAGGTTGTCTCATCAGCAATGGCCATGCGTTAAATCTTCTTCTCCCCGTTAACCGTTGCCGGCTTGCCATCTGCTGGAAGGTTCGTATTCAGCTCGTCATTCAATAAAGCCTCTGCCGCATCCTTCTCAGAAAGCTCCCGCATATTCACCACCTCGGTTTGCGAAGCCTGCAGGGGGGCGTTGGCGGCGCCAAAGAGCCACTTTACCGCGCGCGGATAGCAGGCAGCCACCTTCACAGGCCTATCCCCATCAGCCAATCGTTTCAGCGCGGAGTCGCGTCGTGCGGACATCTCACACAAATCCGAAACTGCCTCAAATGCCCTACCTGATTTACACAGCTCCTTCAACACCCCTTCCTTCACCTCCGGAGGGACCACTTGAGCGTAGTTGCAATGGCAAAATAAGATGCGCGGTTTTTCGGACATGAATAGGGTAGTCTAACGGTGGATAGGATTTTTGCCAACAGCGGAAGTCACACTAAATCCGTTACCCGATGAGTGGGCTCTGGCTTACCTGGTCGAAAATGTTCGAGGTGGTTGAGCTTTGCGGTCAATGAGGCAGGCGCCTTGGCGACGGCGTTCTCGACTGTCTGGCGGAGTAATTCCGGATCTCCTTCAGCGCGGAGGTTGATAATCAGCTGCCCATTCTCAACGGGTTCAGCAAGATCAGCTGACAGCTCCGGGACGAAGTCATTTCGCACCAGATTGATGATGGCTACGTTGCCGCCAAGACCGCCATCAGGGCTTAGAGTCATTTTGAGATGTGCAATTTCAACAGACTGCTCGTTTAGCTGCGTCTGGATATCACCGGCCAATTGTTGCAGCACCGCCTTGGATTCAAAGCCGTCTCCCGCGCTGAGTTGCACAGTGGCATTGAGCCAGCCTAGAAGCGCCTCCCCTTCGGCATAGATTTCGTAGTCCACCTCCATGACGTTCCGTGCGATTTGCTCAGCATCGGTTATGCTCGCGAACCATTTGTCCAGGCCTTCATTGTTCCGGGCGGAAACTTGCAGCACCTTGGCATTGGGGAACTCTTTTGCCAGCTTGTCGCGCAGGGCTGTGAGTGCATCGGTCTCGAGCAGATCGGTCTTATTGATGACAATGAAGTCGGCTTCCTCGAGTTGCTTGCGGTAGATATAAATGACCTTTTCGGAGAAGTTGCCTCCATCGCTCAGGCCAAAAATGCGGGAGGCCCGGATAGGGTCGACTAGCACACTGAGCGGGGCGATGCTGAAATCCTCACCATAAATTCGCCGGAGCGGATAGGTAACGGTAGCCACCAGATCTGTGCAACTGCCCACCGGCTCGGCAATGAACACGTCCGGGCGCGATTGTTTGGTAAGTTTGGCTGCGGCATCGACCAGGGAATTAAACCGGCAACAAAAACAGCCACCGGGGATTTCCTCAGTAGCAAAACCCTTAGATCTGAGCATGGCGGTATCGACCAGCTCACGCCCTTGGTCATTGGTAATGAGCCCAACAGTTTGCCCTCTATCGCTCAAGTGTAGTGCCAAGGCAGCCACGCTCGTTGTCTTTCCTGCGCCGAGGAATCCGCCAATCATGATGTAACGTGACTTACTCAATGTCCGTGCCTTTCTCTGCTTGCTGTTGCTCAAGCATTTTGTCGATGGTTTGATTGAGGATAGCAGCGTAACCATGGACGTCGACGCATTTGTCATCGAGCGTTCCGCGTGCTTCATAGAGCCAACCCTGATCATAAGGCTTCTTGTTAATGAGCGCGATGTTGACTGCAAGATCCGGATTGGCTTGCACAAACTCCCCTTCGCAAAAGCAGTACACATCCGAGATGGCCTTAAAACCCTCCATCCAACCCAGTATTTGACCGGGCTTAATCGCTGTCCCTGATTTGGCCTCGAAATCATGATCGACCATGTCTCCGAGCATGCGCGTGGCAAATTTTGTGAACCCCACGCGCCATACTTCACCTTCGGTCTTCTGCGCCCAAAAGTGCGACGGACTATAGACACAATTGGCCGGCAACCGCGTTGCAAAATGCGAACGCTTAAAGAGCAAGGGCTTTTGGGGTTCTGCCATGGCGAAGCGAAGGTTTCTTAAAACTTTGCTGCTAGGCAAGACACAAAAGGCTCGAAAGCCTACAGTTGGTGCGTATTCTACCCGTGTTCCCATGCGCTATTTTGATCACAATGCCACCACCCCCTTGTGTCCTGCCGCACGCGAGGCGTGGCTGGAGGCAAGTGAGCAGTATGTGGGCAATCCCTCCAGCCCGCATCGGCTGGGGGCGCGTGCAGACAAGGCAATGGCAGATGCGCGAGAGCAGCTGGCCAGCTTTCTGGGGTGTAGCTCTTTAGATATCGTGTGGACCTCTGGTGCAACTGAATCCAACAACCTCGTGCTTCATCACTACGCACAGTCACTGGGTAGTGACGGGGAAGTGTGGATTTCGGCCATTGAACATCCTTGTGTACTTGAAGCGGCCAGTCGTTATTTCGGTGATCGCGCAAAATTGTTACCGGTAACTCCGGATGGTGTTTTGGAATTGGACGTGTTGGCCGAACAGTTAGCCACAATGCGGCCGGATCTCATTGCCGTAATGGCGGCCAATAACGAGACCGGTGTGCTCCAACCGTGGCAGCAAGCGCGCGAACTATGTGTGGCAAACAAGGTGCCTTTCTTCTGTGATGCGGCTCAGTGGGTTGGAAAATTGCCGGTCAAAGGCTTGGGTGAGTGCGACTTTGTGAGCGGATGCGCACATAAGTTTGGTGGTCCAACGGGGGTAGGATTTCTGAAATGTCCATCTCACGGCGCGGTATACTCACAGTTGGTCGGTGGCCCTCAGGAGGAGGGGCGACGGGCTGGCACAGAGAATGTTGCCAGTGTGCTCTCGATGATGGCTGCCCTGAAAGATCGGGAAACGATTTTGGCCGAAGAAAGCACGCAGGAAAAAGAGGCGTGGCGAAATGCATTTGTAATGAGCCTGAGGGATGCAAAAATATTGGGACAAGGCAAAGGTCGTTTGTGGAATACGGTCTCGGCATTGCTACCGGGTGATTGTCGGGCGCGGTGGGTGGTGAAACTCGACAAGGCTGGCTTTGCCGTCTCTACCGGCAGCGCTTGTGCCAGTGGCAAGGCAGTGCCAAGCCATGTACTCAAGGCTATGGGAGTTGCAGATGAAGATGCGGACCGCGTGGTGCGCTTTAGCAGCAGCTGGGAGACAACGGCTGAGGATTGGCAGCAATTGGCTCAAGGCGTGAGCCGGGTTACCAAGGAATTGGTGTATTAATCTTCCTTTTTGCCCGGAGGTAGAATTGATGGGCTGGGGTTACCGATATTTCCCGGAGGCAATGTTGAGGGGCCTGTTCCTGGCCCGATGCCATCACCGGAGTCAGGGGGAGGGTTGCCCGGTCCCGGGATTTCTGTCTGGGAATCTGGGTGAAATGGATTGGGTTTCTCCACTTTCTTTTGTCCCACCCAGAGAAAAATAAACGGGATAAGGATGCCGGCAATAATGGAGCCAATGACCGGGTTCTTTTTCTTGGTGGTACGAATTGCAAGTACGATTCCCAAAATCGTAGTCACCACGGCTGCGATGACCATGAGATAAACTAGATATTTAAACAGGGTGGTATCTGCCTCGTAGGTGCTTATGGTCTTGGGTTGATCCTTAGCCATAGGATCGATCAGACCGCTTGTCCCTCGAGGGAGCTGCTGATCAGTATGCAGCCAATACAGCTTTTGCATCAGAGTCTGCGCCTCGGCGTCGTCCTTCTGTCTTTTGGGGTTGAAAATGAAATAAAATCCGGAAACCAAATACACGATCAACAACGGCGTAATGAAGCAGCCGAGGTAAAGGTGGATACGTCGGAGTTGTTTCACCTACTTGATTTGCCCGGGCAACGGGATGCGGAGTTTTTGACCGATGAGCAGACGGTTGGGATTAAGCCCTGGATTGGCCTTGAGTATCTGGCTCTGTGTTACTCGCCCCTTCAAGCCTTCTTTCTTAAACGCATCGTTATACGCCTCCTGGATTGTGCTAAGGAATTCCCCGGCTTGAACCGGGTGTACGCGAAATTTAAAATTAGCTGGAGCTGGATTATTCCCTCCATCGCCACCTCTGGGTTGTACCGGAGAAGTGGCCAAGTTTTTAATAATTTTTAAAATCTCGTCAATCTGCTTATTTGTTATCGCCAAATCATTGCGTCTATTTTTATCAAGCTCTTTAAGCTTTCTGGCAAGTTCATCTATATCCTCATTGTTGTTTAATTTTCGTTCTATTTCACGCTTGAGCTCCCGATTCGCAGTTTGTAATTGAGTTACTTGTTTATCGAGTGCTACGGACCTATTGAGTTGAAGTGTATATGCTTCCTTGATTTGCTCAATCTCACCACGCAGTTGGCGAAATTGTTGCTCAATGAAACGGTTCTGCGGGGTGTCCTTGGGAACCTTTTTTTGAGGTATGGCCTTTGGCTTCTCAGGCGGCGGCGTTTCTTGTGCAAAAACTACAGATATGCTCAGCCCCAAGATGATCATGTTGGGGAAAATTGCGTCACTCCTCATGGCTTCAGGTTATCGTTAGTCGGCGGAATATTCAAGTGCCAAGCGTGTTGTTTGACGTTTTTCCTCTTGCGATACTTCATTCAATTAGCAAGCTGGCCAGATGAATGTGTCGGAGGCATTACAAAAAGGAGCTAACCAGTTGGCTGCCGCTGGTGTGGCAACGCCGCGGGTTGACTCTGAATGGCTTATGACTCACGTGCTAAATTGTTCCCGCCCAGAAATAGTCCTTCGATACGGAGACGTGTTGACCGAACTCGAGAAGCCACAGTGGGATAGGTTAATGGACCGCCGTTCGGCTCGAGTTCCGTTGCAGCATTTGTTGGGTTCAGTGGACTTCTGCGGGTTGGATTTTAAGGTGAATGGAAATGTCCTTATCCCGAGGCCTGAAACTGAACTGCTAGCGGAAGGGGCATGGCAGTTTGCCAATATTGCCGATAGGCCAGTAATTCTGGATATCGGTACAGGCAGCGGATGCATCGGCATATCCATTGCCATAAATTGCCCACAATCTGAGGTCCACGCTCTTGATGTTTCGTCGGAAGCCCTGAATGTAGCTCGTGAGAATGCGGAACAGCATCAAGTGCAAGAGCGTATTAACTTTCATGAAGCAGACTGTCGGTCGGTGTTGCCTGGTCAAATGCTCTTTGATTTGATCGTATCCAACCCGCCTTATATTCGCTCGGCAGAAATTCCCAAACTCCAAGCAGAGGTTCGAGAGCACGATCCTCATTTGGCGCTGGATGGCGGAGCCGATGGTTTAGATTTTTACCGGGCTCTAGCGAATCACGCACTGGAGCAATTGCAGCCGTCTGGCCGGTTGATGCTGGAGATCGGCGATGGCCAGGCCAAGTCGGTCTCAGCATTGTTGTCGGCGGCGGGTTGGCGTGTGTTGGAAGTGTTTCCAGATCTGAATAACGTGCAACGGATCGTGATTGCCTCGCCCGCCAATCCGTGAACAATCCTCGCCGAGGAGTTTCACCCGAATGGATAGTTTTGAAATCAAAGGAGGAACGCCGTTGTACGGCGAAGTGGAGATCAGTGGCGCGAAGAATGCCGTGCTTCCGATCCTGGCCGCTACTCTGTTGACGCGCGAACCGTGTGTCATACGCCGCGTGCCCGACCTTGAGGATGTCAGGACAATGTGTCTGATCCTTGAGAGTCTCGGAGCTACGACGAAGATAGAAGCGGATGTAGTGACCGTTCAGGCAGCCAAGGTAGGGGAGTTTGCCGATTACGATCTCGTGCGGAAGATGCGTGCATCCATTTGTGTACTTGGGCCACTTCTCGCACGCATGAAAAAGGCAACTGTTTCGATGCCTGGTGGCTGCTTGATCGGCACTCGCCCGGTAGATCTTCACCGCAAGGCGATGATGTCGCTAGGCGCGAAGGTAACTATTAGAGGAGGCTATATCACGGCCCGCGCACGTAAACTTGTTGGTGGGGAAATGTTTCTCGGTGGTCGTTCAGGCCCCACGGTGTTAGGTACGGCTAATGCGATGATGGCAGCTACGCTCGCCGAAGGTATCACGGTGATTGAAAGCGCTGCTTGCGAACCTGAAGTAGTGGATCTCGTGAAGTTTCTTAACAACATGGGTGCAAAGATTAAGGGTGCTGGCTCGCCAACGCTTACCATAACGGGAGTGAAGGAACTCGGGGGTGCTGAACACGAAGTGATTCCAGATCGCATTGAGGCTGCTACTTACGCGATCGCCGGCGTGGCCACCAAAGGCGAGGTGACAATCAAAGGAGTACGGCCTGATCATATGAAAGTTGTGTTAGAAAAACTCCGAGATTCAGGTGTGAAAATAGACCAGGCGAAGGGCAAACTCACCTTCAAGAGGGGGCGTAGTCTGAGGAGCGTACACATCACCACTCTACCACATCCAGGTTTCCCAACTGATGTGCAGGCCCAGATGATGACGTTCATGACGCAGACACCGGGTATTAGCATCATTACCGAGCGCATTTTTGAAAGTCGCTTCACGCATGCGCAGGAGTTGGAACGCCTCGGCGCGGAGATTTCCATTGAAGGGCCCACCGCGATTGTGCATGGGGTGCAACAACTCTCAGGGGCGGAGCTAATGGCGAGTGACTTACGAGCAAGTGCGGCATTGGTGATTGCCGGCCTGGTTGCAAAAGGAACAACACGCGTGAACCGAATTTATCACTTGGACCGCGGCTATGAGCACATCGACACAAAACTCAGAAAGCTGGGCGGCCAAGTGAAGCGTGTGCCGCAAAGTTAAACGGTGGTTTTGCCTCGCCCAACCGAACGTCTTGGGATACCATTAATAGACTTCAACCTGTTGTGAAATATCAAACGGCCAAATATGCGGACGGGATTTTCACCGTCAATTGCCCGCATTGCGAGAACGAAGTGGCGGTGGATGAAAGCCAGTTGGAGCAAATCAACACGCAACTTGCCGGTCGTTTCGACTGTCCTATTGAAGGCTGTGGCAAGGAAATTGAATTTCCAAATGTCGAGGAAGCTGCTGAGCTGAAAGCGCCGACCTCTCCGACTGCTCCAGCTCCAGCTCCAGCTCCAGCTCCAGCTCCAGCTCCAGCTCCTCAAGAATCAGCACCCAAGCCCGCTCCTGCGCCACCACCCCAGTTGAATCCAGCGGCGAAGTCTAACCAACCTCCAGCAAAGGCACCCACCCCTACTCCCAAGCCCACACCATCTCAAAATCCATCCGTTTCTCAGACTCCGTTGAAAGGCGCTGAAGAGGGGCTCACTTTTGGCTTTCACGGTTCTCAGGGAGCTTCACTGGAACGCGAAGCAGCTTCTTCCCACAGGGTTTCCATGAAAACTATTCTTCACGGCAATTGTTTAAAGGATAAGAAGGATACGTTTGACGAAACCGTTTCCCAATTCCTTAATGAGATGGATGAGGAATGCTTGATTGGAGTTCATCCAGTGCAATACAACGCCGATGAAAAAAAAGGTACCGATTTCGGAGTGATGATCTTATATAGGATCATGACGGATGAAGATTAGCCGAAGAGGTCTAGCTGCGGCGATGGCGCAAGGTCCCGGAGTTTCTTTCTTTCCGTGCGCGGTTGTGTGGTGCCCTTTTTCCCTCCTGCGGCGGTAAGGTCCGTTTCTTCTAGGTTAGCTAGGATTTCTTTTGCACGTTCGAGTACGGGCACTGGAACTCCAGCTAATCGTGCCACTTGAATCCCGTAACTTTGATCAGCGGCGCCATCAACGACTTGACGAAGGAAGACCACCTGATCATTCCATTCACGAACGGCTACATTAAGATTGAAGACCCGAGGTAGACGCCCGGATAATTCGGTCAACTCGTGGTAATGCGTGGCGAACAGAGTCTTCGCGCCAAGTTGATGATGTAAATTCTCCACAATGGCCCATGCAAGGCTGAGGCCATCGAAGGTACTCGTGCCCCGGCCAATCTCATCAAGGATAACTAGGCTACGTTCGCTAGCATGATGCAGGATGTTCGCCGTCTCGCTCATTTCCACCATGAAAGTGGATTGGCCGCGGGCAAGATTGTCGCGCGCCCCGATCCGTGTGAAAATTCTGTCGAGGATGTCAACACGCGCTTCAGCGGCCGGCACAAAGCAGCCAGTGTGCGCCAGCAACGCAATGAGTGCGACTTGCCGGATATAAGTGCTCTTACCGGCCATGTTCGGGCCGGTGATGAGGGCGACCTGCTTCTCGCCTCCGAGCTCGGTGTTATTAGGGACAAACCGCTCATCCAAAAGCGTTTGCTCTAGCACGGGATGTCGGCCTTCACGTATATTCAGAAACCCTTCGTTGCCCACGTGCGGCCGGCAATACCCTTGTAAACGAGCAGTTTCAGCAAATCCAGCAAGCACGTCCAACTCCGCCAGCGCACTGGCCGATTGTTGAATTTCTTGTAGGTGCTCCAGCACCGACTCGCGCACTTGAAGGTAGATTTCATACTCAAGTTTCGTGCTGCGATCCTCTGCTCCAAGCACTTTGTCCTCCTTTACCTTCAGTTCATCCGTGATATAACGCTCGGCATTGGCCACTGTTTGTTTACGCACATAATGCGCGGGTACTTTGTCGAGATGCGTCTTGGTCACCTCAATGAAATAGCCGAAGACATTGTTAAACCGAACTTTGAGCGATGGGATACCGGTATTCTCAATTTCATTCTTCTGCAGCTGGGCGAACCAATCCTTGCCCTCGCTAGCGCCTGTGCGAAGTTCATCAAGCTCAACACTGAAGCCTTTGCGTATCATTCCACCTTCACGCAAAGCAATAGGCGGTTGGTCTACAATCGCGCGTGCAATGAGGGCAACGAGTTCCGGGAGTTCGCTGAGTTGTGCAGTGAGTTTGGAAAGCAAAGGTAAGTCGCCGGTGTCATTAAGCTTTAGTTCACTTGTGCTATGCAGGGCTTCATCAATGAGCAATCGCAAACTGGGAAATTGTTCGATGGCTAATCGTAAATTTAACAGATCACGCGCGTTGCCGGTGCCGACCGATAAACGAGTAAGTGTACGTTCAAGGTCGCGTACGTGGCGGAGGCATTCACGCAGTTGCCTTAGGTGTGGTCCGTCTTCCACCCAAGTTTCCACCGCTTGCTGTCGGGCGCAAATGGTAGAGGCATCCGACAACGGTTGTGTGAGCCAATCGCGCAGGCGGCGTGCGCCCATCGGTGTGACTGTGTGATTGATAGAATTGTAAAGGCACGCTGCTTTCGGAGCATCGCGGGTGAGAGGTTCTAGGATTTCAAGGTTACGCAGCGTGGTGGCATCAAGTTTAAGAAATTCGCTATCCTGATAAAAAACCAATCGATTTAAATGCGTAACATCGCGACGCAAAGTGTTCACCAAATAGTGCAGTGCTCCGCCGGCAGCGCCAATGGCCGCTGGACGATTTTTCAAGCCGAACCCATCGAGCGATTTTACGCCAAAATGATCGCGTAAGGTGTATTCAGCCGAGTCGGAGGCAAAGACCCAATCATCATGATCATTAACGATGGTATTGATGTCAACGAGGGGTTCTAAGAGGCGGGAATCCCCAGCAGGGTGCACGATTTCCGCTGGCTTTAAGCGTTCAATCTCGGTTTGGAGGGAGGCTACCGTTCTCACCTCGGTGGCTTTGAAATCTCCGGTTGTTAAGTCAATCACGGCCAATCCGTAGGCCTTGCCGTTGCGACTGAGAGCGGCCAGATAGTTGTTATGCTCGGCCGTGAGCATCTTCTCATCGAAGTGGGTGCCAGGGCTCAGAATTTGAGCCACCTCGCGGTTTACGAGCTTACCCGGTTGGGCTTCCTCAGTCTGTTCGCACATAGCCACCTTTCGACCGGCCTGAAGCAACTTGCCGAGGTAATTATCCGCAGCGTGATGTGGGATTCCGCACATGGGGGTGGCACCACGTTTAGTTAATGTGATGTTTAATATCTCAGCGGCGGTTTTGGCATCGTCAAAAAACATTTCATAAAAATCGCCCAAACGAAATAACAACAAAACCCCTTCTGGCAAATCGTTTTTCAGACGATGGTACTGCGCCATCATTGGGGTTTGTTTTGGTTCGATTGCCATGTGCGTAACGCTATCGGGAAAATGATTTTTCGCGAGGCGAAATTTTATGCTGTTTAAAACGTGTGAACATTATTTGAAAGAGTTTAAAAATTATCTATGCAAACGCACTAAAAGTATTGTATAAAACTCTCGAATCGCATTTGCGGTTCCTTTACTAACAACTAACAGGAGGTTCACTTCATGGCCAAGAAAAAGAAAAAAGCCAAGAAGAAGGCTGCTAAAAAGAAACCAGCCAAGAAGAAGGCTGCTAAAAAGAAACCAGCCAAGAAAAAGAAGGCTGCTAAGAAAAAGAAGCCAGCTAAGAAGAAAAAGGCTGCTAAGAAGAAAAAGGCTGCTAAGAAAAAGAAGCCAGCTAGGAAGAAAAAAGCTAAGAAGAAGTAGCCTAATTCTTTTAGGAACTATTTCCACACGGTGGCGAACGAAAGTTCGCCATCTTTTTTTTGCTTTTGTTTTTTTTGAGTGCAGCGCAACGTGCCTATATGCCCTGCCTCGTTTTCGACATTGAAACCTCTGCTTTGCCGGAGGGTGAATTCGATGAAGCCCAGCTTGAGTATTTGTTTCGCCCTGCGGAATGCCTGCCGAATGAAAAAGAGAAAATCCGTAAGCGAGAGGAAATTGAGCGGCAATTCAATCTTTGGCCATTTACTGCGCAGTGTGTGTGCATTTGCATGATCAATTCTGACAGCGGCCGGGGCAAGGTGCTGTATCTTTCCGATGACTTTGAAGAAGGTGGTAAGGGGCCGGTCGAGTACGTGGCGTGTATGGATGAGAGCGATTTACTGGCGCAATTCTGGGCGTTGGCCTCAAAATACAACAAAATTTGCACATTCAACGGTCGAGGCTTTGATGTGCCTTTTCTTTATCTGCGATCAGCAACGCTGAATGTGCCAATCAGCCGCAAGGATTGGCTGGGCTACCGGTTTCAGAATGAGCCCCACTGCGACCTTGCCGATCAACTGACTTTTTATAACGTGGGTGGCTATGGCGGCGCGGCCCGGCGATTCAATCTGGATTTCTATTGCAAAGTATTTGGCATTGCCTCTCCCAAGGCCGAAGGCGTGACAGGCATGGACATGAACAACCTCATGGCCGAGGGGCGCTTCCGCGAGATTGCCGATTATTGTGTGCGAGATGTCGTGGCTACCGCCAAGCTGTATGACATTTGGAAAGAGCGGCTTGCCGGGGTGAGGTGACAAAACTTCGACTTGTGAATATTTAGCAGGTGTGCTTTTATAATGACGAACCAGCCGCTGTTTGCCGGCGACTGCGAGATGTCAACATCACCCGAAAGACACCGGGAGTGGGTTGACCCTGCAACGGGTTCGATCAAGCTCCCAGAACGCTGGCACGTTTTGCCGCATGAACTTGTGTTTGGCCTATTCCTGGGGGCTACATGGTTGCGGCTCTGGGTGGTGGTCGGCTTTTCTAACACCAGTACGCTGCTCTTTGGCCTTTATTTTCTCACGCTCCTATGGTCGATCGTATGGGGCCAGTACAAACCTTCTCCTTATCGTTGGCGGGTGCGGCTGTTGTGTTGCCTAGTGGTGAGCACGTTGTCCTATTTTTCTCTCTCCGCGGCCGTGCCGTTGATGCACAACCCGAGCGGGCTGGAAACGATGGGGTGGCACAAGGACGCGGTGCTGCAGCATTGGGACATCACGCTCTTTGGTGATGTGCCGCGGCAGCTGATGCTCACCGCACCTGGCGCGTGGGTTACGGATATGTTTATGGGTTGCTACCTGTTTTTCTTTTACTACCTCATCGGCACGCAGATTTTTTTCTTCCTGAAAAACCTAAACACCTACCGCATTTGCGCCGTGGGATTGTGCACCGTGTACGCGCTGGGATATGTGGGATACACACTGATGCCTGCGATCGGGCCGGTGGAGGAGCTTGGCCTGCGACAGGGCGGATGGCTCACCGAGGTGGGCGGCAGTTTCGTAGCCCAACGCACCAATGGCGTGGATGTCTTTCCCAGCCTTCACATGGCGGCTTCGTTGTTCCTGCTGGTGTTCGACTGGTGGTATCGTCGGAAACATTTCTGGTGGGCGTTTGGGCCAACGGTCGGGCTCTGGGTGGCCACGGTTTACCTTCGCTACCATTACGGGGTGGATGTGCTTGCGGGTATTGTGCTTGCGCTGGCCTGTCTGTGGCTCACGCGTTGGTATGCAAATTCGCGCCTCTGCTCTGAGATTGAGGCCGAATGCGAGGCACGCGGCAAACGGGTGATCGATACTCCCGAATCGGTTTAGAACACGATGTCCGTTGATTCCCCGTGCGTTTAGGAGTAACTTCTTCTATGATCATTGGCATTCCTCGAGAAGTGAAGGCTGCTGAGCACCGCATCGGCCTCCTGCCCTCCGCGGCTTACCAACTCACCCAACGTGGCCATCGTGTGCTGGTTGAAACCGGAGCCGGTGCGGGCAGCGTTTATCCCGATGACGATTACGCCAAAGCCGGCGCGGAATTGGTCCAAACTCACGAAGCGGTTTTTTCAGAAGCGGAACTCATCGTGAAAGTTAAGGAACCGCAGCCGGAAGAAACGCACCTCCTCCGCCAAGGCCAAGTGCTGTTTACCTACCTGCACCTTGCTCCAGATCCCCATCTTGCACAGGCGCTGGTGCAGTCCGGTTGTACTGCCATTGCCTATGAGACGGTGGAGGTGAATGGCCGCCTCCCGTTGCTCGAGCCCATGAGCGAGATCGCGGGTCGGATGTCGGTCATTGTGGGCGGCTATTATCTCGCCAAACATCACGGAGGCAGCGGCATTCTGCTCGGAGGTGTGCCGGGAGTGCTACCTGGCAAGGTTGTAGTGCTCGGCGGAGGCGTGAGCGGTGTGAACGCCGCTCGCATGGCCACCGGCCTGGGTGGGGATGTCACCATCCTCGAGGTGGATGTCGAGCGCATGCGTTTTCTGGATATCACCCTCCACACCGCACACACATTGTATTCAGATCATGCGCACTTAATGGAGCAATTGCCGCGAGTGGACCTGTTGATTGGAGCGGTGCTTGTCCCTGGTGCTAAGGCACCCAAGCTCATCACTCGTGAAATGCTCAGCGTCATGCGCCCTGGCAGTGTCTTAGTAGACATTGCAATCGACCAAGGCGGCTGTGCAGAGACCAGCCGACCTACCACACATCATGATCCTGTTTATGTGGAGGAAGGGGTGACTCACTATTGTGTGGCCAACATGCCCGGCGCCTACGCGCGCACTGCCACGCAGGCGCTGACTAATGTGACATTTCCGTACGTGGAACTTATTGCCGATCGCGGACTGGCTGCCGCTTGCGTTGCCAAGCCAGAGTTGCGAATCGGCATCAATGTAATGGATGGTGCCGTCACCTGCCCTGCAGTAGCCGAGGCACACTCATTGGAATGTGCAGAGCCAGTGCTCTAGATCAGCTCACTTTTTCTTTGCTTCCATCACGAACGCGCGTAGTAATGCTTTCTGCTGTGGATCGCCCAAATCCATTTCCGGATGCCATTGCACGGCAACAATCCATGGATCACCCAGCCCGGTCCCTTCGATGGCTTCAATAACACCGTCGGGTCCAATGGAGGATACGCGTAGGTTGCGCCCAATTATGTCAACAGCCTGACGATGATAGCTGCCAACTTGTGATAGACGGTTCGTGCCGAAGATGCCGGCCAGTTGGCTGCCATCGGTGAGATCGACTGCATGTCCTTTCACATTGAAGTGGCGATTTGCCAATTCCTCGTCGTCACTCAGATTGCGGAGAGTGCCTTCACGGGCGACATTCAGGATTTGGCAGCCCCGACAAATGCCGAGAATGGGCAAGTTTTCTTCCATCGCGACGTTGATGAGCGCGATCTCGAAATCGTCTCGAGCACGGTTTACATCTGTGGCCTTGGCCGGATCTCCGCCATATAATCGCGGGTCGACATCGCCTCCTCCGGCAAGGAGCACGCCATCGATACGGTTCTTCTTCAGCCATGCTGCGATGTGCTGAGGCTCAGAGCCGGTGTCGCTTGGTTGGATTTCGACAAGCCGACCACGGGCCAAAGTGAATGACACTTTATAGGTTTTATTGATACCCAATTCCTTTAACCAAGTGTCATTCGGTGAGAAAGCGATGCGCGGGGCATTCTGTGGCAGGTGGCTTTCTATCCAGATTGGAAATCCAATACGATAACCAAGATACAGGAATGCGGCAGCTACCATGGCAATTGCCAGCCCTCGCTTCCAGCGCCCAGGTTTGGGCAAAGGTTCAGCGGATTCAGCGTCAGTCTTTTCCGTCGTCTCCGTCATCCGCGGTAGGTCCCCCTTCGCCGGTGATGAGTTCCAGATTCACTTTGCCGTGTTTCAAGAAAACCGCGAGTGGGAAAAAGATGCCAAGGGTCGGGCCGGGATCCTCCTTGGAGAGCACATCATATATATTGTGTTTGTGATCACTTAGCTCTTTTTGTGCCTCCTTTAACCTTGCCTTGGGATCCAGTCCTGTCTTTAGCCCCTTGAACAGGGCCTTGAGGCCGGCGCGCTTTGAGCCGTCTCGGAATTCCGACTTAGCTTCCTCCCAGCCGGTCTTAAGTGCCGCGCTACCTTGTTCACTATGCGACATCTCCTGCAGCGTGGCCAGAAAAGCAAGGATGGGCGTTTCAGTTTTGATGTCGGCGCGTTGTTCGTTATCCAGGGTTACCTGGCCGGTAGAGGCGAGCTCGAAAACCAGCCAAGGATAATCCCAGCCCGATTCCACCGCTTGTATCAATCCTCCCCAGAAACGCGGGTTTACCTCAATGAGACGAGGAGGGGAGGCGTCACTACCGTCCCAGCGGAAATCTAGCTCTGCCACGCCGTGCCATCCCAGAGGCCCAAGTGTCTCCCCGGCGATCTTCTCCATGGCGGGGGCTTCCACCGTTTCGCGCAACACGCCCGCACCCCGGTTGGCGGGGTAGGCGCGCAGGTTGCGGTAGGTCATGCACGCTGCCAACTCCCCACGGTTAAACAATGTGGTGACACAGTAATCCTCGCCGGGAATAGCTGCTTGGATAATGGGCAGGTCTTTGTCCTCCAATTCAAAGCGCTCGACGAATTTGCAGA
>CBFHWX010000016.1:0-37291 GCA_965659445.1 Limisphaerales bacterium
AGCGTGCCAATGCGCTTATTGTTCGCCAATTTCATCACCCCAGCCAGCCATTTGCCGTGCGAGGAGAGACCTCCATGATTCTCCACGATCACGTTGAGCCCCAGCTTGCTCCCCGCGTACTCCTCTAACTGTGAGAGGCCATCAGCCGCCGCCTTCTGCTGTTCCTCAAATGTCTTTTTCGCATCTGTTGCCGCATTCACACGAATGGAATGACAGCCAAATAATTTCGCCGCATCCGCCCACTTGAAATGGTTTTCTACAGCCTGACGACGCTTGGCCTTGTCCGAATCACCCAGGCGTCCCTCGCGATCACACATTATGAGCAGGGTCTCTACCCCCTCGTCATTCGCGCGCTTCTTCATTTCGGCGAGGTATTTTTGATCCTTCGCCTTATCGAAAAAGAATTGGTTTACATATTCAATGGCCTCAATGCCAAACCCCCGCGCCACCTTGGCAAACTCAAGATTATCCAGGTGCGGTTCCTCCCGCTTAAAAAACCGGTGGTTTAAAGACCACTGAGCGAGTGAGATTTTGAATAGCGGCTTGCGCTTCTGCACCGCCATTGCGGCGTTCGAAAGACTCAAGGCTCCTGCACCGGAAGCCATTAGAAATTCACGACGATTCATTTGCATGGGGAATTGTGTTCGGACAAATTGGAACACACATCGCAAGAATGTCCACGCTCAAAGCTCGGATTTAATTTCGATCGCCAAATCAGGCAGATACATCGGTGAACTACCACACATCACCGCATCAGCTCCGGCCTCAATGAACTCATTGTAATCCGCCAAGCTTGAGACTCCTCCCACTGCCGCAAGGCTAAGTGAAAGATTTTCCGATTCAATGACCGCCCTCGCCTCCCTCACCGCCGCCACGCATGGTTCATGAATAATACGGCCCAATACCCCGGCCTTCACGTATTGTTCGCCAAATACCGGTTGCCCATCTACACGCAGAACCGGCCGTGAAATGCCATTAACCAGCGTGATGCCGTTGGCATTGCCCGCCACGGCATGCAGAAAGGCGAGTTGGTTTTCCACATTCGGGAATACACCAATCTTCAGTAACAACGAGATTTCGCCGATAGCACTGCGAATGGTTTGCGTGACGTGCTCGCTCAGTCTCGCATCGCAATACACTTGCCCTTCAGCAGAGCAAACATTGGGACAGGAGTAGTTGGCCTCAATGACATCCGCACCGGCCTCAACTGCCCAAGCAGCGCATTGGGCATAATCATCGGCTACTTGCGCAGAGCTCCACCCCGATTCGGGACTGGCCACCACAGAAACAATCAGCATTTGTCCTCCCTTCATAACCTCCTTGGCCCGGGCAATATCCTCCCGCCAAAACTCTGGAGGCATCGATGGCATACCGAAGCACACAGCAGAACTGACCGTGCTCGGATTTTGTGGCAGATCGTCCATCGCGTAAACGGGTCCTACACCGTCGTCCGCATTCACGAAAGTCCAATTGGGGGGCGGGTAACAATCACGAGCTGAAGAACGCACTGTCTTGTAGGTCAGCAAATCCCACCCGCGCGCCGCGTAGCCTTCAATCCATTTAGAGTTGAGCAACAAGCCGGCCGCAATGCCAAAGCGACCATTGACTTTTTGACCGAGAAAATCCACCGGCTCAGACGCGGGAATGGTGGGTGTCAGATCCAGTTGTGGCCCGCGCTCAAAATTGTCTAGATACGTCGCAGAGATGTCGTAAGAAAATTTCATCGGCAGATTTCCCTGCGCGCAGACTCAATGTAAACGCAATACGGCTGGTGAGATACAACGACAATGGACATACCGGACGTTAGCGTGTGTCACCTCGAATGGCTAGTTTTGAACAAAGCGATACGTGCCGTCGTTTTCCTTGGCGATTTGTTTGAGCACCTTTTCGCCTCCGCGATCCATAATGGCAAGGGTGTTGATACGCGCTATGCCTTTGGGATTGGCTGATCTGATTTGCGCCAGCACACCGCTCTCATTATTGAACACCCCATCGGTCAAGAGCCAGACCGTGTCAGGTTTCAGGGTAAAGCCGCTCTTCAAAGCCTTCCGTGGATCGGTGCCGCCACCCATGCCCACGGAATTCACCCAGTCCTCAGCCCAACTAATATTCCTAGGAACTGCTGCCATCATATTGTTAACAGGCATTTGTTCTGTGCCTTCATCAAAGAAATAGATCATAAATCGTGAGTTTTTGGGCAGGGCCCTCAAGGTCTTGATAAGTTCACGCTTGGCCCTAAAGAACTTTTTGTTGTTACCCATGCTGCCGGATTTATCGATCACGAAGACAAACCGGCTACCCTTGCTTTTGGTGCCAAAAAAACTAACTCCCTCTTCCGGCTTGGTATAAAGCATTTGTAAATTCTGAATCGCCGCCGGGTGACGTTGAGTGGCGGCTACTCGCCACCAGTATTCAGCTGCCTGTTTGTTGACTGGCACTCCCTTTCCCTCAAAGAGGGCATTACCAAAATCTACCTGCGCATTGGCATTACCGTTGCGGGCTTGTTGCATCAGCTGCGCCATTTGAGCTTTATTTAGGGCGGGGGTTTCCAGTACAGCTGCCTGCGCAACTTTCTTGGCATCGCCGATCGGGGTGACTCCTGATGGTTTGTGCTCTTCGGGGATAGCTTCGGAAGAATCGGGAGCCAATTCAATCTCCGCTTCTTTAGTGAGTTGTTTGCCAGATTTGACCAAGCGGGGATTCACCGATTTTTCCACGGCTTCCTGCGTGCACCCGAGGAGCAACAAGGACAAGGCTAGAACGCCCAAGACCGGGGATACAAAGCACCTCATAACTAAAGGTACCACAGGTTCTGCGTGCGCGCAATCGACCTACCTGTCAAGATACTTGCGATTTTTATGGAGCGGAATACCAATCAAACTCATGTCACTATGCACGGCATTGCCAATGATAGGGCCCACAGAAAAAACATGCTTTCCGGTCGCTACTTCAATGCCGGTGAAAGATAAACCTGCTATGCCGAGTTGCTTGTCATACTTGTACAATGGCAGGGCAGGAGTCTTGAAGATACCCACACTCGGGATGGGAACAGGAATTGCCGGAATGCCAATCATGGTCTTGGAGTCGTCAATGCCCAAGCCGGATGAACGCGCTTCAACAATGATCTCGGCCATATCGATATCAGCCACCAGTTCCGCACCGAGTTGCAACAACCGGTCGCGCAATTCGCCCTTGGTGAACTCTATATCCACGGTTTTTAAGTAGCTCAAGTCGAGCATCACTTTTTTCCCCGCTACCGCGTCTGCCTTTATTTGCCGTACAGCATCAATGACTGCGTGGCTAAGGATGAGCTGCTCAGTAGCAGTACGGTCGGGCTGCGTTTCCCTCACTACCGTACAGCCCAAGATCATTACAGAGCCGATAATAATTACATACATGCGAATCACGGCCCCGTGTTAATCCATGGATAACGCATTAGCAAGAGCGTTAATCGCGCGCCCAGTTTTCCGCCAGGTGAACAAGGGTACGCACAGCGATACCACTGGCGCCCTTGCCGCAATGCGGCTGCACCTCGTCAATCCAAGCCGTGCCGGCAATGTCCAGATGCGCCCATGGCGTGCCGTCCACAAATTGTTCAAGAAATTTTCCAGCCGTGATAGTCCCTGCCCTGCGATTGGAGCCGGCATTTCGCAAATCACTCATGTCCCCCTTCATCGGCTCGAGATATTCCGGATCCATCGGCAATGGCCAAAACCGTTCACCGCAATCGCGTCCCTGCATGGCAATGGCATCACTGAGCGCCTTGTTATTGCTGAGCAATGCAACTCGGATGTTGCCCAACGCCACGCTTACCGCACCGGTGAGCGTGGCAGCATTAATGATATGCGTGGCACCGAGCCGCGTGGCATAGGTCAAGGCATCGGCCAACACCAACCGACCTTCGGCATCAGTGTTGATCACCTCAATCGTCTTGCCATTCATAGCGGTGATAATATCGCCCGGACGAGTGGCCGTGCCACTGGGCATGTTTTCCGCCATGACTAGCAGGCAGCTGATGCGCACGGACGGCTTCAATCGGCCGATCGCTGTAATGGCACCCAGCATGGTGGCCGCACCTCCCATATCGTATTTCATTTTCTCCATTGAATTGGCGGGCTTGAGGGACAAACCACCGGTGTCGAAGGTGATGCCTTTACCGACGAGGAAAAGATGATCGGTATTGTCAGAATTTTCAGGAACCCAACTCAGGCGCACAAGGCGAGGAGGGCGGACGGAACCTTGTCCCACGGCAAGGATTGCGCCGGCACCCATTTCAGCAAGGGCGTTTTCATCGAGCACCTCTACTTCCAATC
Organism: Limisphaerales bacterium; assembly: GCA_965659445.1. GTDB lineage: Bacteria > Verrucomicrobiota > Verrucomicrobiia > Limisphaerales > UBA1100 > UBA1100. The sequence continues at coordinate 4,314 of CBFHWX010000016.1, forward strand.
CGGCCTGCGCGCCCTCCTGCGCGGCGCGCATGGCGAACTCCTCCGGCCCCAGATCGTTGGCCGGCATCTCCACGAGTTCACGCGCCAGATTGATGCCGTCGGCCGTGATGGCAGCGTGATCAACTGTCGACTGTTCGCCGACAGCCACAAGGATTACTTCCATCACCGGCCATTCCTTTTGCTCCTGATAACCACTCGGACGATGAGAACCATAACCAACACCTTCGGCGATCAGCCGCGCCGGAGCTTCATCGGGCAGCAACAACGCCACCGACCGGCACTGGGCCTTGGCCGCCTGGCGCACAGCCTGACCAGCAGCGGCAAACCAATGGCGTGGCATGGGTGCCTCACCCAAGCCGAGCAGGAAAAGTCGTTTCACGGCGGTATCGGGCACGCGATGAATGAGCGTGCAATCGCCAGCCTTGCCGTTCCATTCGCCGTTTTCGATTAGTTCACTCAGCAACCCGCTCAAGCGTGCATCGAGTGCAGAATCAGGCGAGGTGCCGGCAGTAAGGGGGATGGCCAAGGCATCTACTTGGAGTTCTTCCCAGTTTCCGGAATGTATCGTAATATTCATAAACTTATTCTTTATCAGGCCCAGGATCCATCGTCGCGATGGCGTGCAACAGGTCGCTGGTGGCTTGCTGATACAGTTCCTTTAGCCGTTTCTTGTCTTTGGTTTGTTTCGCTTCGGCCCGAAGTTCGGCGAAGTCGAGCGGTTCGCCAAACTTTATTTCCACTTTATAGGGCCTCGGGAAAAAATGATGGCGACCATACGCCTCAAACGCGCCGAAAACTTTCACTGGCACCACCGGCGCATCGTTTTTGATAATGATCAACCCAACCCCGGCCTGTGGCGCCTGAATCTGACCGGAATAAGAGCGTGTGCCTTCAGGGTACATGATTACCGCATCCCCAGCTCGCAGACGAGTAAGAAATGTTTTCAGGCCACTGCCGGACCCGGATTTATCCACCGGAATCACTCCCCAACTGCGCAGTAATATACCGTTCAAAAAAAAACGAAAGGCATCTGCGCGGGCCAAACCCACGACCACTCGCCTCAGGGCGCACACCACAAAAACCGGATCGAAATAACATACATGATTGGAGGCAAGAATCAAACTTCCTTGGGCGGGCACACGTTCACGATGGTACACGCGCCAGCGAAACCAAACGCGAAAGATCACCCTAAAAAGGAACCGGAAGGAGCGGTAAGAAAAGCTGGCTCGCAAAGGTTTGAATCCCATAACATGCACTCAATTCTCCTGACGGTTGATCTTACTCCAGATCTTTCGCCGCAGCAATCCCGGCCATAACAGCTTGAGCCAAGGCACAAATCGCAGCTTGTCTGGAATGATCAGCTCCGTGTCGCGATTGCCAATTGCCTTGAGGATGGCGGCAGAACATTCCGCTGTAGAAATGGATTCACCAGTATGGGCCAGCTTCCTATCACCAATCGGCTGATCATCGGCCGAACAAGCGTTAGTGCGTAGATTGGTGCCACGGATCCAATGTGGATGCACCGTGAGTACTGTCACGCCGGTCCCTTCCAGATCATAACGTAGCGCCCGGCAAAATCCCTCAAGAGCATGTTTGCTTGCCACGTAGCCAGTGTGGTACGGCACCCCGATTTTGCTCTGGATGCTCGCAATGGCGACCATATGACCCCGGCTTTCCTTGAGATGAGGCAGGGCGAAGTGTAGGCCATTTACGGCACCCAAATAATTCACCTCCATCATGCGGCGAAAAATATTGAGATCTTTCACCTCCTCAAACGGAGCCCACATGCTGAGGCCGGCGTTGGAAAGATAAATGTCGATGCCGCCAAACCGCACGATGGCTTCATTGATGAGGCGTTCGCAATCCTCCGGTTTTGTAACATCGCCAACGACCGCGATTGCCTTCCCGCCGGCCTTTTCGCATTCGATCATAACTTTGGCGAGCGCTGCCTCGTTTCGCGCGAAGAGAACACAACGCGCACGGCGCGATGCGAGATCGCACGCCAATTGCCGGCCCAAGCCGGAAGAGGCGCCGGTGATGACAACGGTTTTCTTGGCAAACATCAGTCCGCCTTGTTGAACGATTGAATGGCCTCCTCGGTCAAGCCCCATTCTTTGAGCGGGTTTTCGCCGGGTATGATTTTCCCCGGATTCATTACTCCCTTGGGATCTAGCCCGTCCTTGAGTGCCTGCACGGCCTTGACCCCGGTGGGCGATATATCCTCCTCAATCCACGGCAAATGCTCGGTACCCACCGCGTGATGATGGCTCACCGTGCCGCCGTTGGCCATAAAGGCGTCCTCGGCAGCCTTCTTGATGTACAAATATTGTTCCATCTCACGGCCCTCAATCTGACGACAACCGAAGGTGAAGTAGAGACTCGCACCGGTGTGGTAGTTGTGACTGATGTGACAACCCACCCACGGATCCACACCTGTATCGCGGATGGCTTTATCTATCGCCGCCATTGTAATCTTGTACAACGGAATGAGATTTTTCCAAGTGGTGGCGGTCTCGCTCACATCTCCCATCACTCCGCGATCCATGAGATAATCTCGGACATGCGGGAAATCGAATTTGGCTTCCTGAAACGATCGCCCCGGGCCGGTGCCGAGGCACACCCCGCCGCGTTTGCGAAAGATGTGGGCTGACTCCCGACGCTGCATATAAAAGGTATCGTAGTCCCCTTCACACGCAACGATCATCATACAGCAGTTCTTAAAATCAATCCGCTTGATATTGGCGAGGTACCACTTCACACATTTGCCAATAAATTCTTTAAAGGGTGACTGGACTTTCTTGAAGGCAAAACTCAGGGCCGTCTTCTTCGGATCGTTCAGGCGCGCGATGACAGGCATGCAACCCAGTCGCATGCAATCGTGGAGGGCGGCAGCACCACTCTCGAAGTCCGGGAATATCCAGCCATCAAATTCCTTATACTCCGGCACGCGATGCACTTGCATCGTAACTTCCGTAATCACCCCCAGAATCCCTTCGCTGCCAATGCAGAGCTGGCGGATATCGATGCCATTGGAGGCCTTGGGCACCGTGCGGGAAATGATCGTACCGCTCGGCGTGACCATCCGAATGCCAATGACCATGTCCTCGATCTTGCCATACTTGTCACTCTGCATGCCAGCCGAGCGGGTGGCCACCCAACCGCCGAGTGTGGAGTGGACGAATGAATCTGGAAAATGACCAAGCGTAACGCCGTGTTCCTCAAGTTGCTCCTCCATGTGCGGTCCATACACCCCGGCTTCCATTCGTGCTGTGAGGGAGCGTTTGTCTACCTCCAACACGTGATACATCCGGCACATGTCTAGACTGACCACAAACCGGCCCGCCTTATCGTGCGGCTCCAGACAACCGGCGATATTCGTTCCACCTCCAAAGGGAATAATTACAGCATTGTGTTCGTTAGCCGCGTTGATAATCGCAACCACATCCTTCTCGCTCGCGGGATAAACAATGATATCGGGCGCGTAATCGACTTGGCCACGGCGCAGGCGAAAGAGATCCCGAAATGCCTTTCCGGCCGCATGAATGAGTCGGTCTTTTTTATTGGTGGAAATCTGGTTCTCCGTCAGCGCGTTTTTCAACGCTTTGAGTAACGGCACATTTTCCTTCACTGCCGGAAGCGTGACCGCCTCGAATTTGACCGGAGGGATCGGGCCACTGTCCTGCGAACCCAGTTCACTTTCCAAGTACGGCCAGAGCTTGGGTTTGTCGGCATCGCTGAAGCTCACATCCTCATGGCCCCAACCCCACCATTTCATATGCCGCACGTTAGGATCGGCCATGTATCTCCTTGAGCTTGTGAATACGTTTTTCCATTTCCTGAGTCATGGCCGTATAAATGGTTCGGCCGCTACCACGTTCGTCCTGAAACCGGTTCGGGTCAATGGGTTCGCCGATATGAACGCGAATACGCGCGGGCTTGATGACACTGCCGCCCTTGGGATATGCTCGATGTGTGCCGTTGATGTACACCGGCACAATCGGCAAGCCCAAGGTGGCGGCAATCATGGCGGGCCCTTTTTTCATGGATGTCATGTCGCCGGTCTGCGAGCGCGTGCCCTCGGGATAAATGATCAGGCTACGATTGCCATGGCGGGTGAATTCCCGGCAGGCAACCATGAGCTTTACGATGGTTTCACGTCGCGCACTGCGGTCTGCAGGGATCAGGTTCATCATGCGTGAGAGAAAACTATTTCGTTTCTGGTTGTCAAAAAAATAATCCTTTGCCGCAACCATCCCATACTGATCAAAATCCTCACCACCAGCATACATCAACGCGGCACTGTCCATGTGACTGCAGTGGTTGCTACAGAATATGAACGGAGGTGAAGGAAGATTCTCCCGGCCAATAACCTTGAGCGGACAGTACAGATTGAAGAGTCCCCGGCAAAACAACTCAAAGGCCTTGTGCCAGCAAGCCAAACTGCCGCGGGGATCCTCGCGGAGATAGGCGTACTCAGGTTCGAGCGTGGCCTGCTCCAGCAGTTCTTCAAAGCTCGCCACCCCTATCTCCCGAATTTCGCGTGGGCCTTGGCAAATTCATTACTCACAATCGCACCCGCCAATGAAATCTCCAGTGCTAGTGCCGAGGCACAAATAATCTCCGCCAGTTTGCGTGAGGAATTCTCACCGCCCGCGCAGCCGATCATCTCCAGATTTGCCTGTTGGGCATGTAGCCGAGTGGCCCCACCTACCGTGCCCACTGTCACGCTCGGCATACTGAGCGTACCGTATAGATCATCCCCACGCTTTTCGTAAGTCGCGATGCCAATAGCGTTTTCCGCGACACACGCGACATCCTGACCCAGCGCAAGGTACAACGCTGCCAGCGCGTTGGCTGTGTGGAGATTGTAGCCGAGCACGCCAGCCATCTGCGAGCCCAGCTGTTTATCTGTGCACGCTTCCAAAAGTTCATCTGCAGAAGCCCTCAACAGTTTCTTCAATACGCGATTGGGAATCTGGATACTGCTGATCACGTGATGACCGCGACCCTTGATGAGGCTGCGGTGCGCGGGATTTTTGTCCGCGTTAAAATTGCTTTCCACCAGGTATTTATATGGCGAGCCATTGGAGAGATTATCCACGATGTAACGGCAGGCCGCATCCGTGCTCATCGTCACCATATTTTGGCCGGCGGCCTCGGCGGTGTGATAAATGAAATCAAGAATCACACGATTGTGAATTGGATGTTTGTCAATGCGCAGCAACTTGCCGTGTTTCGTGGTGCTTTCGGCAGCGGCCTTGATCGCCTCGTAATGTTCATCAACCTGATCCAGAAACGCCATCGCCTCCTCAATTTCCTTGAATCGAAAAACCGGCGCACGCGACAGTTCCTGCTTCACGTGACGCGTCTTGATGCCACCACTGCGATGCGTAAGATAAAAACCGCGTGTCATGGAAAGTGTCAGGGTGCCTTCCACCGTGCACAGTGGCACATAGAAATCGCCCCGGGCATAAGTGCCGTCGATCTTCAACGGGCCGGACACACTCATGGGCAGGCCCACATAGCCCAAATGATTTTCAATGAGTCCCTTGAGATTTTCGGGGCTGTCCAAGGCAAACTCAGGCACTTGATGCCCGGTTTGTTCCTTGAGCCATTGCTGGCGCGCCTCCGTGTCCGCCTGGGTGTAACCCCGCGGTGGTGTCAGTTTATTCATTGTTGATAGGCCAAATTCCCTTATGTAAAGGCTGACCTGCAGCGTTGGGTGCCATGGCAAACAGGTGTTGTGAATCTACCCAGCCGCCTCTATCCGTCCAGCATTATTTACTCGCGCGCCTACCAAGCCAAGCCGGCAACAACACCAGTGCCGAAATCAGCGAGCCTGCCAGTCCCACTGCCAACAACAGACCAAAATGAACCACCGGCGGAAACGACGATACCCAAAACACACCCATCATTCCCACCAATATCAACGTGGTGGCCACGATCGGCCGCCCTTTCACCTCCATCGCTCGGCGTACCGCCTCGCTGGCTGAAGAACTACGCGCCATCTCATCACGCCAGTGTGTTATGAAATGAATAGTATCGTCCACCGAAATACCCAAGGCAATGGCCGCCACCATGATGGTCACCGAATTCAACGGAACACCCGTAAACCCTTGCAGAGCAATTATTAACCCTATTGGCAACAGGTTAACTGCCAACGCCACAACGGCCAACGTCATAGAACGCCACAGCACAGCTAGCACCAACCCAATCAGTCCTACGCTCCAGAACACGCTCTTGCGCTGGCTACGCACTATGCGCCGGTCGGCTTCGAGAATGCTACGAATACCACTGTTGGCAGAAACTTTCACGCCGTCAGGTGCACCCTTACGCGCTAACTTCTCCACCCTGTTTAAAAGTTCCAAATAGAGCTCACTTGGCATATCCCGAGTGCGCAATGTTAGTTTAGTGGTCCGAAAGTATGGATCATACAACGCCGTTAGAAACGGCAACTGTTCTTTTTGGGAATTGATTGCCCCAATGAATGCTCCTCTGATCCACGGATTTTCCGGCAAGCGAAACGTATTTGGTTTGTCATCCTCGTAAATCTCGTTGATAGCGGCAATCAATTGCGCGTAGGAATAGACCGCCGTCACTCCATCCAATGCTTCCACTTGCCGGTGCACTTTAAAAAGGTGATCGAGAAAAACCGGTTCTACCATACCATTGGTTTTACCGGAATCAATTTCTACCTGGACCAGATTGATGCCACCAAACGCCTTGTCCATCTCCTCAATCATTTTCCGGGTAGGGCTGTTCGGATTTAGAAATTCCGATGCCCGCACGTCTGTGCGCACTCGACTGATACCAATCACAATGATCACCAAGCCCAAGAGAGACATCAACAACAAGGGCTTATAGCCCATCTTCATTCTATCCACCCATTCCGCGCCCCAAGTTGCTTGAGGCTCGACCACAGCCTCTCTCATTTGCTTTTCAAACAACACAGGCAGCCAAGCCAACCCTGGGCCAAAGGTCAGGCAAAACAACATCGTAATCCCTGCCGCACCAAGGACTCCAAATTCCCGCAACTGGCTCACCTCACTGGCCAGCAATGCCAGCAGGCCTATTCCAGTCGTCAACGCAGCAAATCCACTGGCCCGGAACACCTCCCCCCACATTGTCTGCAACGCTTCATTTACTTCCCGTCCTTGCTGAACCGCCCGCTGAAACGCAGTGCCTAAATGTACCAGCATCGCGAGGTGCACTCCCGTGAGTAAAGGCACCAGAAGAACTGTGAAAATGTTCAGTTGTAATCCCGTCATTTGGAACAATGCCGGCAATAGCGTGATGCCCATCAGCTGGTTGAACAGCATGAATAAAATAAGCCTTGGCGCACGGCGAAATGTAATACACAACACTAACAGCAAGACCGCCAGCGCCGTCGGCACGAAACGTTTAACATCCCGAATCAAAGTGGCGTGAATCTCATGCTCAATCAATGGCAAACCAATGACATTTACTGAACTCCCCCTGTCTCTGAATGGCTGAAGGGCCATATTTAACTGCTCTTGAAAGAGAGCCCTATCGGCGCGTGTCTCCAACGGACGCTGGTAATTAGCCAAAATCATTGTGTGGCGACCGTCCTCTGCGACAAGAATATTCCGTGCAAAAGGATGCCCCTGTGACCAACGCCGGAGCTCGGCTAGGCCAACATTATGGAGCACGGGCGGCATGATGCTTACCCATTCCAATTTGGGTAATTCCAATTTGAGGGGCTGGAATTTTTGAGTGAAAACAGGGCGCACTGCGTTCACAAGGCTTGCCACGTTGGTCAGTGTCACTACATTCGTGATGCCGAACTGAATATTAGTGTAGCTCGTCGTCGCTCCTGAAATCTTACCCAATTCCCAAGTCACCTCTTGGATCAATTCAATCCCTTTGGGTGTGAAGATTTCACCACAGTCGAGGCTCACGGCGATTGGCACAGATCCGCCGAGGACTTTCACGGCGGATTCATAGCTTAGTTTATTGCGCTGATCCCCTGACAGGAGATCACCCATCTCCGAATCCACCGTCACCCGAGAAAATAAAACCGCAGAGATGCAGAGCCCGATCAACAGAAGAATCGTCGCTCCGGGATATCTCAGGAAAGGATTGCGGGGTGCTTGTGCCACAGCCCGCTTTTACGTCGAGGGCAGGTGAAGCACGATTATTTTTTACCCACCAATTCGAGCACAGCCGCCGTCATGGCTGTAATGCCTGTTTTTATGCAATCCGTATCGGGTGCGAACTTGGCCGAATGTAACGAAGGCAATGGTTGTCCAAGAGCACGAGCACGTTTCATGACCATAGGGGATACTCCCCCAAGACGGAACATATATATTGGGATTTTATGCTCCGTCCGGCCGTAACGTCCGAAATCCTCACCACCCATCGTCGGTTTACGCTCGATCATCACGCCCTTCCCAAACCATTGACCGAACACGCCGTTGATACGTTCAACCAGCTTGGGATCATTGTAGGCCGCTGGCGTGAATTCATCTTTCACATTCACGATCGGAAACCGATCCTCCTTCAATCCTGCCGCCAACGCCTGCCCTTTCACGATGCGGCGAATGGAAGCGATGAGCTTTTCGCGCACTTCATCAGAATAAGATCTCAAAGTGAGTTGTAGATGAACCTCATCCGGGATGATGTTATGCTTTGTCCCGCCGTGTATACTACCCACGGTTACTACTGCCGGATTCAAAGGGTGAATCTCACGGCTCACTATGGTTTGCAGTGCCAGGACAATCTGGGCCGCGAGCACGATGGGGTCCTTTGCTGTTTGCGGCTGTGAACCATGCCCCCCTACTCCACGCACAGATATGTCTACGGAGTCCACGTTGGCCATAGCATATCCGCTGGTAAAGCCAAGTGTGCCTACTGGCTGATCGGATGAAACATGCAACGCCAAACAATAATCGGGCACAGGAAATTTATTAAAAAGCCCGTCGACCAACATCGCCTTAGCGCCTGCACCGCGTTCCTCAGCCGGCTGTCCGATGAATACCAACGTGCCGCTCCATTGCGATTTGAGATAGGTCAACACGCGTGCCGTGCCGGCCCAGCACGTCATGTGCACATCATGCGCGCAAGCATGCATCGCAGGCACTGTTTTGCCTTGTTCATCCGTGGTCGTGCGTGTGCTGGCAAATGGCAAACCCGTAGACTCCTTTACCGGCAGCGCGTCGGTATCTGTTCGTACCAGCACCGTTGGCCCCTTTCCATTCTTCAATACACAAACTACTCCGTGTCCACCCACATTCTGTGTGACCTCGAAACCAAGTGTCTTCAATTCAGCTCCCAACCGCTGGCCAGTCTGCTTCTCCTGAAATGAAATCTCCGGGTTCGCATGGAGGTGCTGATAAAGTTTTATTAACGAAGGAATTTCCTTGTTCACACGATCGCGTACAGCTTTTTGTGAAGGAGCCGCTGCAACTGAAATACACAGCAAAAGAAAAACGATAAGCTTCATGGACAAAATCATACTGGCCACACGCTGGTACGCAAGCAGTTGAAAAATCTTTTGCACAGGAGCCTGGACACGTAGGATTAAAACATGAACAACGAGCTAAGCTCAAAATTGGCGAGGTGAAAGACAAAAGGCAACCAATCTCTTATCAGTTTATTTTTTCCCACGCAGCGATTGCTATTTTTGTGACTTCGGTGGTTGCGTGGACTTTTCCTCTCTCATTTTCCGCTTTTCGTGCCGACCAGTCCTTAAGTCATTTTTGGCTGTTTATTTCGGACAGTGGCGCACAATGGGGTGTAGGTAGTGCGATGCTTTTGGCTACCGCATTGGTCGCAGCTAAACATACAGGAATCAAAACTCGGACTCTTAAGGCGGTGCGTTTTTTGGGAGTACTTTCTGTCGTCTTAGCCACACTTGCCCTGATTAACGAATTTATTACCAAGCCTCTGGTTGGCGTTCATCGTCCATTTGTGATCAAACTGGAGAAGACCGGACTTCTTTCGGGGGACACTCTTTATGACTTGCCTAGTAAATCCGAACGTACGGATTTTTTGCAAAAAATATTTGAAGAGAACCCAGAAAACTCGATCGTAAAGTTACTCGATCCGAGCATCAGAGAACACTGGGCCAAAGAAACAGGATTTTCGTTTCCTTCCGGCCATTCCCAAAATGCTTTCCTGTTTGCTGTCATATTGGGCTTCGTGATCCAACGCCTCGTGCCGAATGGGAAACGTTTCGTCTGGATTCCGTTTCTTTGGGCTAGCAGCATTTGCCTTTCGCGCGTTGCGTTGGGCGTGCACTCGCCTTTAGATATCACTGTCGGCGCTCTGACTGGCGGCGTCCTTGGCAGCCTGATCCTAATATCCGGTTTGCTCAACAAAACCCTCCCCGTACAAACACTGAAGGATTAACCCGTCTTGTATCCTTGTTTGCCGATTGTGCTCTAGTTAGACTTCGGAGCTATGGAATGGGATTATGAAGCCACTTATCTCTCAAACAAATCAAGGAAAGGATTGCCAACGGGCAATGCGGATGTCGGACCAATGGGTCGGTTTCTGAAACAGATGGGGGACAAACGCTGGGAGCTAGTCTCGGTTATGAAAATTGGCGAATCCTTTGGAGGCGAGGACGAATTTCTCTACCACTGGAAAAGGCCAAAGAGAAAACAGGTTGAATCCGATAAGGAGTGAGGTGCTTTAAGTTTAATGAAGTTAAAAAACAGCCTCACACCCCTATGAATCTTTCTTTTAGTTTGGGCTCAGTTTCCCAGCCTTGACGGGCATTGAATCGAGAGCTCCTTGAAGGAGCTTGCGATCTAGATCAGCTTCCTTGTTTTGGCCACGCTTGAGAAGAGATTTTTCGTAACGATCCTTCACCGCATAGAGCGTGCCATCGCGGTAGAGTTTGTGTCGCTGATTTTGAGCCCAGACAATTTCCTGTTTATTAATGCCCTGCCCGTGCTTGGCAGCCGCCGGTTTATACTTCGGGTAATAATACTGGAAAATATATTTACGCGGATCACCCTTTTTACCCTGACACTGCGGCCAGAAGCTTCGGCCATCGAGTTTCACATTGGGCAGCTTGGCATCAGTGATGTCGGCAATGGTTGGCAGCACATCAGAGAAATCCACCAGATCATTACTCACGATTCCAGCAGGCACAATGCCGGGGCAATTGATAATCAAAGGCGCGTGGGTTCCTCCATCAGTCGCATAAGCCTTTTCTCCCTTACGCTGCTCAGAGCCGTAGGGATAGGTTAGCGCACGATGAGTGCCGTTATCGGTGGTATAAATAATCACCGTCTTCTCGCGCAGTCCGTTTTTTTCCAAGGCATCCACAATCCGGCCCACACACTTGTCAGCGTAGAGGGTCATGTCTTGGAAATTCGCAAGATTCTTGTCCTTAGCTCCCTTTACGGTGTCGGGCTTGCTGTCGGGTGTTTTCGGAAAAGGCGAATGCACCAGCAGCATGGGGTAATAGGCAAAGAACGGTTTGGTTTTATTTTTCCCGATAAACTCAATCAGATAATCGGTGAGAATGTCCGGCCCATAATCCTTCTCGGTGGTTTTCAGGAGCTTGCCATCACGCATGAGACTAGGGTTCCAGTAGCGTGAACGCTCAGTGCCCGGATAATTCCAGAGACAGTAGGTATCAAACCCACAGGCCGGTGCCAGCGTGCCACGTTCACCGCCGTGGAGCTGCCATTTGCCGGCAATTACCGTGGCGTAACCGGCCTCTTTCATCATGTTTCCAAAAGTAATCTCATCCTTGTCGAGGGTGCCAAACTGGACATAGTTCCGAATGCCATCGCGCCCGGTCATGATTTTCACCCGGCTGGAGGTGCACACCGGCTCCGAGTAACAATGATTAAATTTTGCCCCGGTGCGTGCCAAAGCATCCAAGCGGGGCGTAGAGAAGAATTTACTGCCATAACACCCGTAATTATCTGCCGCCGAATCATCGGCCATAATCAGGATAACGTTGAGTGCTTCCTTGGGATAAGAGGCAGGCACCAAGACAAACACGCAAACAAAGATGGAGAATAAAATACGGCTCATTATTTCTATGGTAATATCAAGGGGTCACCGGCTGTTGAATTCTACACTCGAACCAAGACGACGTAAACTTCAATGGCACCAACCATCATCCCTTTGCCAAGCAGCAAAATTTGAAGTAGGCTGTTATAAAATTGCCTGGATTTTACACTATGCAAATCTGATCGTGTACAATAGTTTTCCGCATGAAGACAGATTTGCTTCCGCGACCGCTCCTCCTCGCCTTAGCTCTTATCGGATTGATGATCGGTTGCGGGGGCAACAAAGACACAGAAGAGAAGCCCGGCGAAACCGGAAAGGGTACCGAAGAGAAATCCGGCGAGGAAGGCGACGCCAAAGGCAATAGCAACCAATCCGCTGTAAAGAAGCCAGAGGTCAAAAAGGTGGATCTCGCCACATCCCTGTCAGGAAAACGGATTGTCCTCAAAATGCCCTCACTGAAGGAATTAGAGGCACAGGGGGTAGAATCACCGGAACCGAAGGTGGAGCCGGGAGAACCAGAAGGCGCAGGAGGAGATGGTGCAGCCCCTCCGACAGCTACGGCGCTCCCCCAGGAAATGCTATTCCAATTTGAAAAGGATGGCAGTTTAAACACGGGCGTGGTGGTAAATGGAAAAGCCATGAAAATGCCGGGTCCAAAAGCAGAGAAAATCACGTACAAAGTGGCCGGCCTTGAGGTGACTGTTCTAAAAAACGGCAAAGAAGATGGGAGCATTACGTTTCAATCGCCAAACCCAAAAAAGGGAGACAAAATTTCTTTCTACGGAGGAGGCACTCCCCAAAAAATGACCGTCACAATTTCCAAAATAGAAGAGGCTGGGCCATTGAAGAAAATGGACTTTGGGCTACCGGGCAAACCGGATGGTCTAGATCCGGAAGGGATTGATGGGGGGGCGGCCTTCGGGCTGGGCCCAAACGGGGAATTTGCGAAATCAAAACACCCTGCATTCATTGCCCATACCTGGAAGACAGGTCCGTTTTCCCGGGGCGTGAAACAAACCGCCACCTTCGACAAGACAGGGGCTTTGACCATTACCCCGGAAAAAGGCAAGCCCATCAAGGGTACATGGGTGGTTGCAGGCGCTCAAATCACCCTCACTTATTCGAATCCCGAAACCGGCAAGGAACAGGCCTTGAAGTATAGGTTCTTGTTCGGGGGTTCGGAGTTAATCGGCGATGATGGAAAAGCGCCCGAAAAAGTAGAGAATCTGTACCTGAAGGGTGTAGGTGACAACAAGACTTCAATCGCATATGAGCGAACGCTTGGGCCGTAGCGTTAAAGAACTTTAGCTTGGAGAAGATTGCCCCTCAGTCTTCTGCTTCTTACTTGTCATTGGACTTCTTTTTGTCCTTCTTGGTGGCCTTCAGTTCCTTGAGCTTGGCTTGTTGTTCGCCGGCAAGGAGTGCCTTGAGGAGTGTGTTACGAGCCACCGTGATTTCCCTTAGCTTGGCCTTGCGGGCATCCCCCTTGAGCTTGCGCGCTTGATCATATTTCTCCTGGTGTGCCTTGTTAAACTCATCAATCTTTTTCTGCTGCTCTGGTGTGAGGTCCAGCTTTGTGAGCAGAGTCTGAATTCCATTCTTACCCTTACCCTTTTTTTTATCTTCGTCAGCCGCTTGCGCCACATTGATCACCAACACGGCGGCAACTGCGAATAATACGAATTTCTTCATTTAATGTTTTCTTTCCTTTGGGCTGTTTTTACTGCTAGGCGTTGAAACCTCTAAAAACCCATTACAAATAAGGAATGGTCGCACGCCAACATCCTATACCTCCCGCTACACCTGCTCAAACCTAAAACAGTCACTCTTTAAACTTGTCAACGGGAATTCCGTGACAGACACCGTGGCGCTGTTAGAATTTTCCCATGCTTTCCCGTCGTAAATGGTTCCTTTCCTCAGCGGCAACAGCAGCGGCTTGGCCGCTGATAAGCCGCGCCCAACAATCCAAACCTGCCGCCCGACCCGGCCGTACTGAACCCGGCCTGCGAATAAAGAATATCCACCGCACCACGGTAAAGGTGCCCTATCGGACTGTGCCCGCACGGAATATGGCACGTGAATTGCCGCACTGGGTCTACACCGAAATCTGCGAAGTGGAACTGGCCAATGGCACAACCGGTTTTGGCGAGACATTGCTCTACTACACCTACGAGGCTACAGCCGATGCGGACGTGAAATTTGCCAAGGACAAGAACGCCGCCTCCATCATGTGGGATGATAAACTGGGTGCGGGCCTTCAGATGGCGTGCTTTGACGCAGTAGCACGCTCAATGGATGTGCCGGTGCACGCGCTCCTCGGTAAAAAGATCAACGACACCACGCCCGTTGCCTGGTGGAATATTGACATGCCACCTGAGGACATTGCCACCGAGGCCAAGACGGCTGCTTCACAAGGCTACAAGGCTTTCAAGACCAAAGGCCGGCCATGGTTTGATATCTGGGAACAGGCCAAGCAGGGAGAAGCAGCTGCACCGGATGGTTTCTCAATTACCTTCGATTACAATGACACACTGCTTAATGCCAAGCTTGGCATTCCGATCCTGAAGCATGTGGAAAAGTACAATATCACCAAGATGGTGGAGACACCCATCCCGCAAGGAGACATCCCCGGCAACCAACAGATTCGACGCGAGACCAAGGCGGCCGTAGCCATGCACTATGGCACACCCGAGCCGGTGGTGGCCATACGCCAGCGAGTATGCGATGGATTTGTGGTTGGCGGAGGCGCCAGCCGCGTGATGCGCAGCGGACTGGTGGCCGAGACGGCCGACATGCCCTTTTGGCTGCAACTGGTGGGGACCACCATTACGGGCACATGGTCGTTACATTTTGGCGCAGTTCTCAGCCACGCGAGCTGGCCGGCGGTAAATTGCCATCAGCTATATACCGAAACGCTCGTAGACAAGCCCATTGTATTGAAAAAAGGCGACTCGTCTATCCCTGATGGACCCGGGCTAGGCATTGAGCTGGACTGGAAGGTCATCAACAAATTTAAGGTGCCCAAGCCCTTATCGCGACCAGAGCCCGAGCGCCTCTTGGAAACGCGCTGGCCCAGTGGCCGAAAAATGTATGTGGGGAGCAATGGTTCGGTAAACTATATGCTCCGCAAGTTTATGAAGCCCAGTGATCTGCCCTACTTCGAGCCGGGCGTCACCACTCACCTCCTGCATAATGATGGTAGTAAGGACTGGATCGACCTCTACCAGCGCGCGCGGATAAAGCCAGTCTTCACCAACGCCTAAATGAAATATCTCATTACGCCATGTTAGCCAATACTGAAGGAATTGCTACGCTTAGAGAAGCTATCTCCCGAGCAGTATTGGCATAAGCGATGGAGCGAGGAAACACTCATAAGCCCCAATAAAAATCCTCTATTGTAACGGGCTTTTCAGGCAGCCCCTTCAGTGCATTAGGGATATCTAGGCTTGGGTAAGATTATCGAATTCAGTATGCCCTGAAAACCTGCTGCGAATTACTTACTCTCAAGCAGCAGCAATATTTATGGACAAAGAATAGGGCTAACCAAATGAAGCCCAAGAACATCGCTTGAGGGCTTGCGAGCTTCGTAAGTCTCGGCAGGCATTGTAAGATTCTCTAGAGTTCCAACTACTTTTTCAGGTACTCCAAAAACCCTTTCTGTTACAGCGAGTGTCCCACATCCGCTTATCAGCATAACTGCAACTAATACCAGCAACGTCTCTTTCAGCATAACCACCGTCTTCATGTTGCCGTTGAATACCATGACTAACATAGAATGTATATACGAAATTATCATGCCGCTATATTAGGAACTAATTTATGGTCATAGCAGCCCGTATCCTTAGAGCAGGAACTGGAGCGGAAATATATCTTTCACATTTAATCAGCTTCCTTTATTTTCCAGCTATGGCCAGCACTCTTCAACAATATGTAAAACGCCATGCTACTTTAGTCCAAGAGAAAGTAGTCAATCACTTTAGGGGATAAGGTCTTAACTAATTGGCTTGAGACTATAGCTGGTTAGTTTCTCCACCTACTTCCTCTAATAGACCCTTCCGGTCACTTCTTTGTTAGTGGTTGGCTGGAAGGGTCACACATTGCCCTTCTGATCCAGAGAAACAGGGATCAGAGGGGCAATCTTTCCTCATAGTTAGTAGCTAGCTTAATATTCATAAACACCAGAGAATGACGGAAATAAATAGCCCTTTATACTGGTCTTATCTTCGTATCCGTAGATAGGGTTTCAGGGTTATGCAGAACTGGGAATATAAGACAACCGAGATATCGATAGATTACTCTGCCAGGACAAGTGCCTTCGACTCCGGGTTAATGAAAGTGAGGATTTCAAGGGAAGAGATTGAAAAACATCTAAACTGGCTTGGAGCAGAAGGGTGGGAGCTTGTATCCACAAACTGGGGCAAATCCGCAATTCCTGCTTTCGTCTGTTTCTGGAAACGACCCAAACAGTGAATGCCCTAAATACTCTCCCAGACCAAGCGGAAGCGGAGTAGCTTAGAAGGTTTGAAGCCAGATGAGGTTAGGAAAATAAGAGGAACTCTGGGTGCAAAAACCAGCCGACAACAAAGAAAGACGGTATTAACATGCACAAATGGGTGTTCCAGAGTACGCCTGATTGCACAAGAGTTGAGGAACATTTTAATAACACCTCCAATAAATAGGTTCAAATAAGGGGGCTCTTTAAGTACTTTAGGACGGACATGAAGTGCCTCGTTTCTCTCGCATTTGCCTTCAGCCTCAGTAGCGCTTCGCCCAGCCTGACGTTCATCAAACGCTGCGACCGGTTACTCGATCAAAAGAACAAGGTGAGCGATACTAGTCGTTTGCATACGCTCTTTGAGGCGCATTGGGAATACTCAATGGAGGAGTTTCCCGAGTCAGCCACATGGCGCGGATACGAAGGGCAGAATGCCCGCTGGACGGATTACTCTCTGGAATCAGTAAGTCAAAGAAAAGCGGACACGATGAAAGCTCTATCAGTAATGGAGTCGAGCGACCGCGATCAACTATCTGAGAAGGATCAACTGAATTTTGACCTTTTCAAGCGCAACCTTTTGATCGAGAAGGCGGGTAATGAATTTCCGCAGCACCTCTTGGTGATCAACCAGATGGACGGCATCCAACGTAACGTGGCATCGATGCTACGAATGATGCCAGCGCGCAAGGTGGACGATTACGAGGATATCCTTGCGCGACTGCGAGGCATAGAAAAACTAGTTCAACAAACGATTGACCTGCTGGAGGTGGGCCTAAAAATGCGAGTGACACCCCCGAAAATTTGCCTGCGAAATCTGGGTGAACAGGTGACCAAACAGCTAACTGATAATCCGATAGAGAGCCCTCTTCTGCTGCCGTTTCAAAACTTTCCGGCATCCATTTCAAAAGAAGATCAAAACCGCCTGCGACGTGAAGCCATTGCTGTTTATCGAGATAAGACATCGCTAGCATTTCGCCGGCTCCATAAATTTCTCGTTGAGCGTTATATCCCCAACTGTCAAGAGAGTATCGCCTGCAGCGACCGGCCTAATGGTAAAGCATGGTACCAACATCAGATTCATGCCCTGACAACCACGCGGCTTACTCCCAAGGAAATCCACACTATCGGTCTTCGTGAGGTAAAACGTATACGCGCTGAAATGGAGAAGATCAAAAGACAAACCGGTTTCAAGGGCAGCTTGACCGATTTCTTCATGTTCCTGCGTACGGACAAGCAGTTTTATTACGACAAAGGCAAAGCACTACTGGCTGGCTACCGCGATATAAGCAAGCGGGCGGATCCTGAACTGATCAAACTTTTCGGCAAGCTGCCGCGCCAGCCCTACGGCATACGACCGGTTCCCTCATACATCGAACGTAGTGTTACTACTGCCTATTACCAACCTGGCTCCACTTCTGCAGCACGCCCTGGATACTTTTATGCCAACACCTACAACCTTACCGTGCGACCCAAATGGGAAATGGAAGCGCTGACACTGCATGAGGCCGTGCCGGGACATCATCTGCAGCTGGCCATCGCAGATGAACTAACGGGTTTGCCGCAGTTTCGTAAAAACGGACGTTACACCGCATACGTTGAGGGCTGGGCACTGTACGCCGAAAGCCTAGGAGAAGAAATGGGATTTTACAGCGATCCTTATTCAAAATTCGGCCAACTAACCTATGAGATGTGGAGGGCGATCCGACTGGTGGTCGACACAGGGATGCATTCGCTAGACTGGAGCCGCCAGCAGGCTATCGTCTATTTCAAGGACAACGCCGGCAAAACAGAACACGATATAATAGTGGAAGTAGACCGCTACATCGTCTGGCCCGGTCAGGCACTCGCGTACAAACTCGGTGAGCTAAAGATCAAGGAGTTGCGCGCCAACGCGGAGAAGAAACTGGGCGACCATTTTGACATTCGCCTTTTCCACGATGAAATCCTCCGGCATGGCGCAGTGCCACTGGACATTCTAGAAACGCAGGTGAAGGCGTGGTTGGCACGTCAGAACGACAAGTGATTGCGTGAAATCTCCTGGGCTTGGGCGATTTGCTTCGGCGTCATACAGCGCGCCGTGTGGCGCTTGTTTTTCTCGGCAATATCCAACCCATGCGATGAGGCGCGATTGAACCACACGTAGGCCAAGACGAAATCTTCCGGCACACCGCGACCCCGCAGGTAGGAATCGGCCAAGATCAATTGCGCCTCAGGAACATCCTGCTCGGCGGCTAGCTTGAACCATTTAGCCGCTTTCTCTTCATCTAAATCCATCCCAGCGCCATGGAGGAAAATCCTGGCTAGGGCATATTGTGCACCGGCATGTCCTTGTTTTGCAGCTTGCCGGTACCAGATAGCTGCTTCCTTAAGGTCCATCTCAACACCACGGCCGGCGTGCAGCATCACTGCAAGGTTGTATTGCGCTCGGCACAGTCCCTGATCAGTAGCAAGTTCATACCAGTGCATGGCGGCGGAATAATTTTGTTCCACTCCGCGACCCTGTTCAAACATAGCACCCAAGTTGCATTGCGCACCGGCCACTGCCTGCTCAGCCGCCATTTTAAAATAGTATACAGCCTTTTCGTCATCCGCCATTATGCCATGACCTCGGGCATACATGCCGGCAAGATTGAATTGCGCGGAGGCGTGGCCTTGCTCAGCAGCAAGTGTGTACCAGTTCGCCGCCTCTTCAAGATTAGTCACGCATCCTTCGCCACGTTCCAGACTTACGGCTAGAGCAAATTGCGCTTCAGCCTTACCGCCCTCCGCTGCCTTGCGAAACCATTTCGTGGCTTCAGCAGGGTCAGATTTAATCCCAACTCCCTCATCATAGATTCTTCCAAGTAAATTTTGTGCCTCGGCATGGTCCTTGCTCCCCGCCTGCTTTAACCAGTATATGGCCTCTGCGTCTACAGCTGTTTTAGATTTATTTCCCAGTAAATTTTGACCCATACGGTATTGTGCCTCGGTGTGATTTTGCTCGGCGGCCTTGCATAACCATTTAGTGGCTGCTTGTTCATCATGATCCCCGCCCTCGCCCTTTGCACACATTTTAGCAAGGGCAAATTGCGCAGCCACCATGCCACCTTCGGCAGCCTTTAGGAACAATTCACGTACAGCATCTAGATCCTGCTCCCCACCTCGACCATCATGCAAACGCACAGCAAGATTGAACTGAGCCTGAAACAGCCCCTGCTCGGCAGCTTTGCGGAACCACTCGATCGCTTGTGTTTCATCAGCCTTCATGTCACGACCTTCAGAGCAACAGATGCCCATGTTGTTTTGCGCGGCGGCGACGCCCTGCTCAGCAGCTTTTTTCGTCCATTCAATTGCCTCCTTCTCATCCGGCGGGACACCTTCACCACTGCGCAGGTGTCGGGCCAAGTTCCATTGCGCCAGCGCATAGCCAAGATCCGCAGCTTTCCGGAACCATTTTACAGCCTGCTTGGGATTGGAAGCACCAATAGCTTCACCGCTATACAGGAGAGCGAGATTGTTCATGGCCGGGGCAAAGTCGCGCTTGGCTGCCTCGTGATACCATTTCTCGGCCTCCTTGGGATCGACTTCCGGACCATCGCCTGATGCAAGCTTAACAGCCAACAGATACTGCGCCTTTAGCACCCCATCTTTGGCTTGCCTCCGTAGCTTTTTTAAATCCGGCTCGGCGGCTTTTTCTTCCTGTTTTTCTCCAGTCATTGGCATTTTCCGCCATCAAAAAATATAACCAAAAGCGAAAAATACGAGTTTTTAACCGTTTTTTACGCAAAAATATGGCCATTCTCCTTGGCGTATGTATTTGTTATTTGAGAGCAACCGCCGTGCCATTCATGGGTTTGCACAAAAAAACCCGCCTTTGGGCGGGTAAACAGGCAGGTTGGGTAGTCCACTATTTGTCTGTTTTATTATTGTCGATAGAGCGTCTCTGTCGTTTGAGACGGGCCTCACCGAAAGTTTCTTCCTCCCCATTCGGATTGATGACCTTGCGGATGACCAAACCTTTGTTCGTTACGGCAAATTCCACACTGGCCTCCTCGCCGTCCTCAGTCTTTACCTCTGCACTGAGGCCAAAACCAGTGGCTTTCCATTTTCCGGTATAAATCGCAGCACCATTGAGATCTTCAGCCGCCAGCACCACAATATCGCCGGTGGGCTTTACCTTGATGTGCAATTTCTCCTCATCAAACTTGCCCACGTACACACCAGTCGGGCCCTTGTCTGCAAGACGCTTCTTTCGCTCAAAGAGCGGCTGTACAAATATTTGCACCTCGCCATCAGGCTTAATAATCTTCAGCAACACGAGATCACCATTGTCTATGCGGAAAAAGACAGTGGGTTCTTCATCGTCAGGGTTTTTCAGCTTAGCGGTGATGCTATTGCCTTCGCGTTTCCATGTGCCGCGAAGAACGATATTCCGATTTTTGATGTCGGGCCGGACAACCACTGAACCGTCCACATTGAGAATAACCGTAGCCGTGTCGCCCTCCACCACACCAACATAAGTGCCGGCGATGGGCGAACCCTTTCCTCCCTTACCCCCCCCGTCCGCACCACACACCGGCATCGCACAAAGCAATGCAGAGGCTGTGATGGCGAAGAGCTTGCTCAAATGAATTAAATCTCCCAGCCTTTACGATACTCTTTGGTAACCAATGCCGCGGCTTTCTTATTGGAGCTGCTAAGTTTCTCTGCATCCCAGTCAAAACCTTCACCGACCAGCATGGCGATGTTACCCATGAGAATTGCTTCTGTGAGGTTAGCCCCGTAGTCAAAATTAGACAAAGCTAGCTCCGGTTTCTCGGCTTTGATCGCCTTCGCCCATTCCTCTTTCATGCCGACATCACCTCGGTTGTTACGAGCGAGCACTGGATCAACCTTTTTGTATTCAGGTTTATTTTTGCCGCCGGCTGGAGGCAACAGCTGCCAACTGGAACCATAGTCGCTGGGTGAATAGAGAATCCCCTTACTGCCAACAACCAACGAACCACTGTTGGCTGGCCTAATCCCATGGAAAAGTTCAGCAGATGGTAATTTCTTTTTGCCTTGCTCCTTACCTTCGTACCAATTGAAGGTCACTTCTCCACGACCCTTGATAGCAGGGAATTTCATTTTAATGACTGCCCATGCCGGATAAGTCTCCGGGTTAATTGGTCCAACGGTGATGGGCTCTACCCAAGTAGGCTGAGTCAACTGACAACCCATGTAGACTAAGTTAGCCGTGTGGCAAGCCATGTCCCCCAGAGCACCAGTTCCATAATCCCACCAACCACGCCATTTAAATGGATGGTATCCACCATTATAAGGACGCATCTGGGCTGGCCCGATAAAGGAATCCCAATCTATATGACCAGGCACCTTCTGTTCGGGTAAACGCTTGGTAATTCCAGGGGCTTGAGGCCAAACCGGGCGATTGGTCCAGACATGAACTTCCTTAATGTCTCCGACGGCTCCGGCCTGTAGAGCTTCAACGCCTTCTCGTAAACCGGTACTGGCGGTACCCTGATTTCCCATTTGGGTGCAAACTTTGTGCTTAGTGGCAGCCAATCGCATTTGGCGCGCCTCGAACACGGTGTGAGTCAATGGCTTCTGGACATAGACATGAATACCTTGCCGGATTGCCCGCATCGCTGCAGGGGCATGGTTATGATCAGGAGTGGAAACGGTACAGCCATCAATCTCCTTACCCATCTCATCCAGCATCTTGCGATAATCGGTAAACTTCTTGGCCTTGGGCCACTTTTTGGCTGCTCCACCGCCTCGGTTAAAATCGACATCGCAAAGGGCAATCACCTCACCCACGGAGCCAGCGCCATTGATGTCGCTACCCCCTTTACCTCCCACCCCTATTCCAGCCATGGTGAGTCGTTCGTTGGCCCCAAAAACTCGGGAAGGAAGAAAGTTTACTGCGATCGCCGAGGCCGCACCGGCCTTGAGGACATCACGTCGTGTGTAGGATTTGATTAGGGTTCTTTTGGACATAACAGAAAATTAAATTCAGTGTTAAACGGAGTCGGGGTCAATTATCGTTCAAGATTAGTTTCACGCAAGGGCAAAATCAAACCCGGCCCAACATCTACCATTCCCAACCCTTACGATACTTGCTCCGGACAAAACCATTAGCCTTTGCACTCTTCGCTTCACCTTTCTGGGGACTCCACTCCACCTGTTCATTGGCACGAATAGCCAAATTACCCAGAAGCACCACTTCAGTATAAGGTCCGGCAACTTCAAAACGGCTCAAGGGCGCATGCCCTTTGCCCATCGCAAAATCTATCCACTCAGTATAATTGCTTTTTACACGTGGAATCGTCTTAGGTGTAGTTTTCTCAATGTGCTTAACCTCATCGGCATCACGACCGGTCACCATCCAGTTGTTCACGAAACGATTAAAGAAGAGTCGTCCTTTATCCCCGATCAGCATTGTTCCAAACTTCCCTTGCCTTCCTTTCCCCTTCACCATCTCAACTCCACCGGTGAGTTCCATGGACGGAGCGTTTTGAACGCCATCTTTCTTGCCATCATACCAAACCAATTTCACCGGCGGTTTCTTTCCACGCGCAGCAAACTGATAATCAATCACTGCCCAATTAGGGGGACTCTGTTTTGTATTACCTCCATGACGAGCCTCAACTTGGTGCGGCACGCCCAAATCCAAACTCCACCAAGTCATGTCCATTAAGTGACATGCCATATCACCCAAAGCGCCTGTCCCGAAATCCCACCAACCGCGCCATTTAAATGGGAGATATCCCTCTCCATATTCACGGAACGGAACCGGCCCCAACCACAAATCCCAATCCACATTTGCCGGCACCTTGGCCTTAGGCAACCGTTTTTCAATCCCTTGCGGCCAAACCGGCCGATTGGTCCAGATATGCGCCTCAGTCACGTTACCGATGATGCCTGCTCGAACCAATTCCACCACTCGCCGGATCGGTTCACCCGCATGTGCCTGATTACCCATTTGGGTGCTAAGATTCCCTTTCGCGGCCTGATCCACCAGCTGGCGCGCTTCCCACACATCATGAGTAAGAGGCTTTTGCGTGTAACAATGTTTCCCCATCTGTAACGCCTTCATGGTGGCAACGGCATGAGTATGGTCCGGCGTGGAAATAGTACAGGCATCAATACTCTTACCGAACTTATCAAGCATTACCCTGAAATCAGTGAAAACCTTTGCCTTGGGAAACTTTTTGATGGTGCCGACACCACGCCGTGGATCTACATCGCATAATGCTACAATATCTGCTCCAGCAGCGGCTGACCCGGCGATATCGGCCGTACCTTTACCCCCAGCCCCAATACCGGCAACCGCTATACGGTTATTCGCACCGAAGACGCGGAAAGGGAAAAAATTAAAGGCAAATGCGGAAGCTGCTCCGACTTTGAGAACATCACGACGGGTGTAGGATTTGATAAGGCGCCTCATGGGCCGGAGCGTAGGGGATGATGGAGCTCGGGTGAAGTTTTTTGCAGCTTCATCGAAATACCGCTATCACCATTTTCAATGGCGACAATCCCCACGATGATGAGCTGTTTTATAGCCTAGGTCAAAGCGTGGCCCTCGGCCTATAGCTTGAGCTAATTCGGATTAAACGTGCTGATAATCTTCAAATTTGGAAGGGCCTTTTGCAATTCACTGATGCCTTTCCTAGTGACATTGGTGCAGCCGAAGACCGAAATTTCCAGGAGGTTGGTCATTGGATAAAATGGGACCTCTCCTTGTTGTATTTCGGCCGCATGAGGTTGTAATTCGTGAACGTGCACATACAGCATCTTGAGCCCGGCATCGCTGATTTGCGTGTTCTCCAGCAAAAGAGTTTTTAATCCTTCCGTCCGGTAGGGATATCCTGTTACATCTATCCCGATTAAATTGGTTATCCACCTATCAGAAAACTCCGTATCGTTGAAGCTCATCAAACTCAGTTCGTTCATTTTTTCGCGATGAGGAAAGTGCGGCTGTATAATTTCCCATAGATAAAAGAGGTCAGGTTCTCTCACGCTGCCGTCGAACTCCAGTTCCTTAATCAACCGGCCGGCATTCGGATCGATTGGATTGACATAGTTCCACTTGTGAAAATTGGCCATCGCCACGAGGGAGTCCCGGTTTTGAAGATAAATCACCTTCTTCTCGGCAAAACTTCCTTTACCACTAATCGCTCCTAACAAAACCGCCGCCATTGAGACAATGATGGTCACCGCCACCATTATCTCAATCATCGTGTAAGCCATAGCATCACGATTTACATGACTTCTTCGCTGACTGGAGTTAATCACTTCAACAACTCGTCCTATTCATCACACAAGATATTTTATAGTTTAGTTCCACGGCACGCAAGCCGGCCAATAGATTAAGTCAATTCGGGTTCGGATCAAATGTGCTGATAACCTTGACGTTGGGAAGGGCCTTTTTAAAATCCGCTATGCCCTGCTTGGTGACTTTCTTGCAACCGTAGACGTTGATTTCCAAGAGGTTGGTCATGGCATAGTACTGAGCCTGATCCGCTTGTATCGGAGGTGCTTTAGGCTGCAAGTAGGGCATTGGCTGGTACAATACCTTGAGCGTATTATCGCTTATTTTGGTATTTTCCAAGAACAGTCGCTGTAATCCCTGTAGACGATAGGGATATCCTGTTTGATCGACCCCGATGATATTGGTCATCCAATGGTCTGCAAAATAGGAATCATTAAAGTTCAAAAAATCCAAATCATTCATCCTGTAGGCTAAAATAAAATGCGGCTGGATTAGTTCCCACAGATTATGGAGGTCGCCATCTCTTATACTGGCATCGAATTCCAGTTCCGCTATTTGCCTGCCGGCCTGAGGATCACTAGGCTTTAGATAGTTCCACTTGTGGAATGCTGCAGCCGACACCATGTCATCACGCCATTGAAGATAATCCACACGAGACTTGGCTTTCGATGATTGGCTACCCATTGATCCCAAGAGCATTGCTGCAAGCATGATAATGATGGTCACCACCACCATTATCTCAATCATCGTGAATGCCGCCATATCACGGGTTGATTGTTTTGCACCAAGTACAGAAATAATCATTTCACCAAACGGCTGTATATTGTTTTTTTACTAATAAATCCAACAAAAACCGTGTTTCATTTTCATCAGTCAGCTGATTCAACATATCTGACTACAAACTACCGTCTCTTCTCTAGCATTCAGAATGCCAGATGCAAATCACGCGGATACAGCTACTTCCTTTTCACCCTCGAAAAAACCCGCATTCTGCGTGTGCATTTTTTAACATATGCGTGGATTTCACGCAAATTTATCTAGCTCTCTCCAATCAATTGACACCCACAACCACGACTACTGACACCAGTGAAAAGGCTTCCAATTGAATTTAGCTAGGCCATGATGGGTCCGAAGAAACATCGCCGAAATGCTGCGAATTACCTCCAACCAATTGGTTCAGAACTGCGAAGGCGACAGCCGACGCGAATTCCTCCGGATCGGTGCACTGGGTTTGGGCGGATTGTCACTGCCCGGTATGCTTGCAGTGGCGGGTGAGGACACGAGCGTTGTCCGTGACAAAGCGGTGGTGGTTTTGAACCTGCAGGGCGGTCCATCACAGGTCGAGACATTTGATCCAAAGATGACTGCTCCGCGCGAATACCGCGCGATGTTTGGCGAGGTGAAAACGAGTTTACCTGGCATTACCTTTGGCTCGCAGTTTCCGATGCTCGCGAAGCTGGCCAATAAAATGGCGGTGGTGCGCAGCTACCGGCACGGCATTGGCAGCCACGGCCCGGCGGCACTGCACGTGGCCGCGGGCGGCAATCCCACCAAGGCATGTATGGCCAGCCTCTATGCGCGAGTAGCGGGCATCACCAACCCACGCACCGGCCTGCCCAACAATACTATCGTCATCCCCGCCGCCATCGGCCCGGATTACAAGAATTTGAGTGCCGTGCCGCAGCGCGTCACAGACACCGGCACACTGCCTCCCGCATACAAAGCCTTCGACCCCAGCAAAGGCAGCACACTGCTGGAGGATATGAAACTCAACCTCCCCGCCGGTCGTTTTGATGACCGCAAGAGTCTGCTTCACGAGTTCGACCAGTTGCGCCGCCGCGTCGATTCGCAAATTGAAAACACCAGCACCTTCGAGCAACAGGCAATGAACATCGTCCTGCGCGGCATGAGCTCTGCCTTTGACCTCTCGAAGGAAGCCCCGCACACCCTCGCCCGCTATGACACTGCCGCCATCAAGCCCGATGCCGGCACCATGAAACGCAACAGCTACGCCAAGCAATTTTCCCCAGTGACCCTCGGCAAACAAATGCTCATGGCGCGCCGGCTTGTCGAGGCCGGCTGCGGATTTGTCACTGTCACTTGCACCGGTTGGGACATGCATGGTGGAGGCAAGGAATACACCATCACCGATGGCATGCCCGTGCAGGCACCTGCCGTAGACCGCGCCGCTAGTGCGTTCATTGAGGATATCATCCAGCGCGGCTTATACGAGAAAGTGCTGCTGGTCATTACCGGAGAATTCGGACGGACACCAAAAATTAACAACAAAGGCGGTCGCGACCACTGGGGCAACCTGTGTACCCTGGCCTTTGCCGGCGGAGGCCTGAAAATGGGTCAGGTGGTTGGCGCTTCGAACAAGACAGTGAGTGAACCTGCGCGGGATTTAGTGAGCAGCAATATGCTGCTAGGCACTATCATGCACACCCTACTGGATATCCCCAACCTCCGCCTGCGCACCGACCTGCCGGACGACGTCCAGCGTGTCATCTCCAACAGCCGACCGATTCCGCAATTGGTCTAATCCCTGTCCCGCGCTATGCTGACGGGAGCATGGAGTACTGGACAAAACACGCATGGGATTTTCACGGCTTTGACTGGGCGGCGATGGTGTTCACTTTCGCCTCGCTTTACCTGCTGGGCAACAAGGTTCGAGCCGGTTTCTTGCTGGGGGTGGTGGCGAATTTTTTCTGGTTCGGCTACGGCTTCATGACCGATAGCATTGCCAACATGCTGTGCAGTACCGTGATCGTGCTGCTACAGCTGCGCGGATGGCGCAATTGGGGGATGGAAACAAAATCCGAAACCGAGACAGCCGATGCCTGAACACAAACAAATCAGTACTCACACTCCATCGACTCGTATTGTTACTCACTACCTCCGGTTATGTTTATGACATTAGGCTTACAAACTCTAGTGCAATGCCGATTTTACATCCTGCTTATTGAGGAAAATCAGCAATAAAATAGGGTATATCAGGGCAATAATCCCCCCGCACATGTTACCTATTGCCTGCCCGGGATTATCCCCTTGGCCGGGCATATCAGCCAATGCTTCTGGCAAGAAAACTAGATTTAGGACCAAAGAACCAATCGCCTGAAGAATCGCAACAACCGCATAAACGTTGGACAATGTTCTGCCCCAATTACGCCGTTTCAATAAGCCAATGCCCGAGACAATTAAAATAATATTGAAAATGAAACCCAATCCTCCCAAAACTAGCGTGGCGGGGCCCACCCAACCCATATCGCCACCCATCTTATCTATAAGGGCCATGACCCCAAGAAACATGACCATACCCGCTCCGGTGCACAGACCGCAGATTGACCCAAAGACGATATTTAGGATGCCGAATACCTTTGGCACCTTTGTGCCTCCCGCACCAGGCTGAGCGTAATGCATCCCGGCAGCAGCACCCATGGGTGCCGCCCCGCCGCCCAGAGCCCCAGCAAATTCCGGAAAGTTCGAGACCGGTTGCCAATCAGATGCGCCCTGTTTGTGAATCATCGTTTGGGCGTTTGCCTGACCGGATTGAATCCACTGGACCACTGTAGTTTCATCTACCGGTCCATATTCTTTTTGATCGGAGCCGAGTATAGTATACATGATCAGTTGGTTTGGAGTCTTGCCAACAGCAGCAGAACTGCGTCACTATAGACCCGCATCCCATTGAGGTTCAAGCGCTTCCGCTCGGACCGATTGAATGAACTGAAATGAAACGCATTATTCTTGTTACCCTAAGCCTTCTGCTCTTGCCACTACTCCACGCCGTACAGCGGCCGAATATTCTGTTCATCTTCACTGATGACCACGCGGCGCATGCGATTAGCGCTTATGGTTCGAAGATCAACACCACGCCCAACATGGATCGGCTGGCAAATGAGGGTATGCTGTTCGAGAAATGTTATGTCTCCAACGCCATCTGCGGGCCCAGTCGCGCGGTCATTCTCACTGGGAAATACAGTCATTTAAACGGCTTTCTCAAGAATCAGCGCGAGCCTTTTGACGGCTCCCAGCAGACGTTTCCAAAACTGCTACGTAAGGTGGGCTACACGACCGCAGTGATTGGCAAATGGCATCTCAAGAGCACGCCGACGGGGTTTGACTACTTTGATGTGCTCGTCGGTCAGGGGCCCTATTACAACCCGCCAATGAAGACAGCTGACGAAGACGGCGAGGTCGTCACCGTGAGGCACACCGGCTACACCACCGATATTATCACCGACAAGGCATTGGCTTGGCTGAAGCAGGATCGTGATCCGAAGAAGCCGTTCATGTTGATGTACCAGCACAAGGCACCGCACCGGAACTGGCAGCCCGGACCAAAGCACCTCACAATGTTCGACGGCGAGGATATTCCTGAACCGGAAACCCTGTGGGATGATTACAAGGGCCGCACCTCAGCTGCCTCCAAACAAGCCATGACTGTGGCGCGGCATCTCAATGAAAATGATCTAAAACTCAACAGAGGCCCGGGCAATCTCACGCCCGCGCAGCGTAAAGTATGGGAGGCCGCCTACGGGCCGAAGAACGAAGCCTTTCGCAAGGCCAACCTCACCGGCAAGGCCCTCGTAAAGTGGAAGTACCAGCGTTACATCAAGGATTACCTCCGCTGCGTGCAGTCGGTGGATGACAACCTCGGACGCGTGCTCGATTACCTCGATAAGAGCGGCCTGGCCGAGAACACCGTAGTCATCTACAGCAGCGATCAGGGCTGGTACCTCGGCGACCACGGCTGGTATGACAAACGCTGGATGTACGAGGAAAGCCTCATTATGCCGCTACTCGTCCGCTGGCCCGGTGTGGTGAAGCCCCGTAGCGTGAACACCGACATCGTTTCCAACCTTGACTTTGCCGAAACCTTTCTTGATCTCGCCGGTGCCAAGATTCCTGCAGACATGCAGGGCACCAGCCTCGTGCCTCTGTTCAAAGGTCAAACACCAAAGGACTGGCGCACCCATTTTTACTATCACTACTACGAATTCCCCGGCGCCCACAGTGTCGCCCGCCACTACGGAGTGACCGATGGTCGCCACAAGCTCATTCATTTTTATCAGAACAAGGAATGGGAACTATTCGACCTCGGCAAGGATCCCAATGAGCTGCTCAGCGTTCATGGCAATAGCGACTACGCCAAGGTTCAGAAGCAATTGGAAACTCATCTCAAACGCCTGCGTGTCCAATACAAAGTGCCCGAGCAAGACCCAGTGCCTCCTCCGCGTAAACCACGTAAGCCCCGCAATCCAAAAAAGAAAAAGAACTAATGCCCTTGCCAAAATCGAACGATAAACCGAAAATCGGCTCCGTTGGCACCTAAGAATTTAACATGAAAAAACTAACCACACTGTTCACGATGGCCGCACTCGCCTTCAGCATTGCTGTAGTCGACGCCGCGGATGATAAGAAGAAGAAACGCGACCCCAATGCCGCTCGCACAATCAAGGGTACCTTGAAATGTGCAAAGTGCGCGCTCAAGAAAACTGAGGAATGCCAGGCCGCATTGGAGATCACACGTAAAGACAAGGAAGGCAAGGAAACCACCCGCGTCATCCTGCTCAAGAACGATGATGTAACCAAGGCGTTCCACAAGGAAATCTGCAAGGCATCCGTCTACTCAGCCGTAACCGGCAAGTTTGAAGGCACAAAAAAGGATCGCGTGCTTGTTGCCAGCAAGATCGTGAAGGCCAAGCCGAGAAAGAAGAAGTAAGGATTTTCTCCAAGAATCTTTTATCACGCGGGCCGCTCGGCCCGCGTTTTTTTATTCACCGAAAACCTGATCGATCAACTGCTCCAGCGCTTCCTCCACCGGCTTAAATTCCCCATCAGAATGCATCACCTTCAGACAGGCTTTACGGGTAAATACGGCGGCTTCCCTGCTGTGAATTCTGGTGGCAATTTCTTCACAATAAGGTTCAGCCTGCCGTTGAAAATTCAGGTTTTTGCCTGCCCGCTGGATTGACTCGGTGATATAATCCACAACTGGATTGGGCGATTTCCACGGCAATTGATTCGCCTCCTTCTTGATTTTAGCCGCTTCATTCTCATCAATCATGCGGTCAATCATCATGCTGTAGACCACGGCATCAATAAATGCCTCACATTCCTCCTGCTCCATGTCTGGCGCTTCCCCCCCGAGGAAATCAAAAAAGTCAGTTAACATCAGTTCAAGCTATCAAGCTCGAATACATAAAACCAGCAATTAACCTTCCGATCCGACTGACCTCCTCATACGATGCGCGCCATGCACACGATTTGTTTTCTGACTGTCATTTTATTTGCCTGCAACTTTTCTGCAGCAGAAACACTTCGGCTCCCGAATATCTTCGGCGACAAGATGGTGCTGCAGCAGGGTAAACCCGTGCACATCTGGGGTTGGGCCAAGGCAGGTGCGGAAGTGAAGGCACAATTCGCCGGACAAAGCAAATCCGCCAAGGCCGATGGCGAGGGCCAATGGTTGCTTCTGTTTGATAAGCTCGAGACGAGCTTTAAAGGACGCGAACTGGTTGTTACTTGTGGAACAGAGAAAATCACACTCACTGATATTCTCGTGGGTGAGGTTTGGGTATGTGGTGGGCAAAGTAATATGGAGTGGAGTTTGCGCTCCTCGCGCGATTCGGATCTGGAAGTGGCTTCAGCTGATTCACCGCATATTCGTTTTATTCGCCTGCCACACATCGCCCGTCCCACTCCGCAGGAGGATTTTCAGGTTGCCAATGAAACCAGTAGCGAAGGCAACTGGCGTCAGGCCATTCCGGAGCAGGTGGAGAACTGCACTGCCGTTGGCTACTACTTTGCCCAGCGCCTCAGTCGCCGGCTCAAGGTGCCCGTCGGCCTCATTGATGTTTCCTGGGGCGGCACCATGGCGCAACATTGGGTGCTCAAGGAAACCTTGAAACCCTTTCCTGAAATGCAGCCTTACCTTGAACAATTCGATACGGCGATGAAGGCATGGCGTGAAGGCGGTGAGAAGGAGGGTGCAGACAAACGTTACGCTGCTGATCTTAAGGCGTGGGAAAAGGCGCGTGCAGAAGCCAAGGCCAAAGGTGAGCGCGAACCGCGCCGCCCCAATCAAAACAACTACACCACCCCGGCTCATAAACGCCAACCCGGTGGCATGATGAATGGGATGATCCTGCCCATTTCAAAAATGACCATTGCCGGTGCGCTCTTTTATCAGGGGGAAAACAATTCCTTTGGCACCAGCTGGAAACCCTTTCACCACACCTTCCCTGCGGTGATCACCGATTGGCGGCGGGTCTTTGGCAATGAGAATCTTCCTGTGGGACTGGTACAAATCGCAGGCTGGAGCACCCGCCGTTCCATGACTTATGACATGAACCACCACACCAATGTCATCCGCGAAATCCAGCATCTCACTTGGGCTCGCTTTAAGAATACCGGTCTTATTGTCACCTACGATACCAATTCCAATGGCAGTATTCACCCCGGCCACAAGCGCCCGGTGGGTGAACGCCTGGCGCGCTGGGCCTTGGCTGAAGTGTATAAGGCCACGCCCCACAAATCCAATAAGCCCATCGAATGGCGTGGGCCGATTTATGCGGAACACGAGATTAAAGATGGCAAAGTCTATATCAATTTTGAGGGAGAAACTGCGCGCGGCTTGCGCCTTAATAAGGATATCGCCGAAGGCTTTTATATTGCCGGTAAAGATCAGCAGTTTAAACACGGCCGCGCGCGCATTCAGGGCAGCCAACTGGTGGTTTGGCATGAGGAAATCAAGGAGCCGGTGGCTGTGCGTTACGCTTGGAGTAATCTGCCCCATGGAACATTGCTTAACTTTCGCGAACTGCCTGCCTACCCTTTCCGCACCGACAACTGGCCGCTCACCCCGCACCAATCCACTGGCACCTATGAGGTGGAAAAGATCAGCAAATAAACCGGCCATAAAGATGAAAATATTTATAGCGGTACTCGTTCTCGCGTTGGGCTGTGGGAAGAAAGAACCCGTTCAACCCTCCGCGACCAAGCCAGAGCCGACCAAAGCCAAGGCAGTCGCAGGGGGCAAGCTATGGGAATTTGAAACGGGACATTGGGTGTTCTCCTCCCCCGCCATCGGTTCAGATGGCACGGTCTACGTCGGGTCACAGGACAACAAGCTCTATGCCATCAATGGCAAGACTGGGGTCAAGCTATGGGAATTTGAAACGGGAGATGCGGTGAGCTCCTCCCCCGCCATCGGCTCTGATGGCACAGTTT
>CBFHWX010000017.1:0-36764 GCA_965659445.1 Limisphaerales bacterium
CAGGGAACGTGGTGTGGATGAGGAAGTGGTAGGTGCCATTTTATCGCATGCCAAATGGAATCTGGATGAGTACCCATTGGATCGTCCCATTCGTAAGACACTTTTTGCCGTGGACGAACTCTGCGGATTTATTACCGCAGTAGCCTATGTACGGCCGGGAGGGCTGGAGGGGATGAAAGCCAAAAGTGTGCGGAAAAAATTAAAGACGAAAAAATTCGCTGCCGCTGTCAGTCGTCAGGATATTGTTCAAGGAGCAGAACTACTGGAGATGGAACTAAACGAACACATTACTGAAGTCATCTCTGCCCTACAAAAGGCGAAAGCGTAATCCTTACAGTAGCTCCTTCACATTCTCGGGAGGTCGTCCAATGACGGCACTATCGCCTTTCACCACAATGGGCCGCTCCATTAAAATCGGATACTTAACTATTGCCGCGATTAGATCCTCCTCGGATGAGTCAGGCGAGAGACCGAGCTGCTGATAAGGCTCCTCCTTGGTGCGCACCACCTCATGAGCCTCCAGCCCCAGCTTGGCGATCACCTCGCGCAAGGCAACTTCATCTAATGGTGTCTTAAGGTACTCAATGACTTCGGACTCCACACCGTTTTCGCTCAACAGCGCTAACGACTGACGACTCTTGGAGCAACGAGGGTTATGATAGATAATCATTTAGGCGTAATTGGAGACGTAGGGAATCTTGGCGGCGACTTCCTTGACCCCGTCCAGGTTCTCAAGTAAGCCTGCGCGTGCGTCCCAGGAGCCATCAAGAAACTGGCCTTGGGCGCCGGGTTGGATTTCGAGTTGAATCAATTCCCCACCTATTGAGATCGTAGCTTCAGAAACACTGATTCCTAATTCTGCTGCAGGATTATCCTCGATTATGCTCTGAATCCTAGCGCAAGTGTCGTGATCTGCAGTAAAGCAAGGCATGGCGAGCGAAACGCAGTTTCCATAAAAAATCTCAGAGTAGCTTTCGGCAATGATGGCTTGAATCCCCCAGCGCTTGAGCGATTGCGGGGCATGCTCGCGGCTGGAGCCGCACCCGAAGTTTTTATTGGCCACAAGGATGGCCGCGCCGGCAAAACGCTCATCAGCAAAAGGATGAGTTTCACCCTTTTGAGCCAAACCCTTGATGTCATCCTTAAAGGCGTGCTCGCCAATACCATCAAAGGTGACGCATTTCAAAAACCGCGCGGGGATAATCCGGTCCGTATCAATATCACTACCGCGCAGCGGAATACCGGGGCCGTTGATGGTGCTGACTGTTTCGCCTGCCATGTTTAATTTTCCAGATGGTCGCGCACGTCGGTTACTTTGCCTTCCAGCGCCGCCACGGCCGCCATGGCCGGGCTCATCAGCAGGGTTCGACCAGTGGGCGAACCCTGTCGCCCCTTGAAATTTCGGTTCGAGGTGCTTGCACTAATTTCGTTGCCTGAAAGTTGATCGGGATTCATGGCCAGACACATGCTGCAACCGGCTTCACGCCACTGGAACCCTGCTTCATCAAAAACCTTATCAAGCCCTTCATCGATCGCCTGTTTCGCGACCTCCTGTGAGCCGGGCACTGCCAAGGCACGCACATCGGCAGCAACCTTCTTGCCTTTGACGAATTTGGCAGCCTCGCGCAGATCAGAGAGGCGACCGTTGGTGCAGGAACCAATGAAGACAACATTGACCGGGGTGCCAGCAATGGGTTGGCCTTCCTCAAAACTCATATATTCGTAAGCTTCCTGTACGACAAGTTGGTCTGCTGCCTCAAAGGAGCCAACCGCAGGAAGCTCCTGACTAACCCCCACCGATTGCGCAGGCGTGATGCCCCACGTGACAAAAGGCTCAATGTCCTCGCCCTTGATCTCGACAATGTCGTCGTACTCAGCATGAGAATCTGAAGCAAGCGACTCCCAATCTGTAATCGCCCTATTCCACGCCTCACCTTCGGGGCAATAATCACGGCCTTTGAGATAATCGAAAGTTATTTGATCAGGATTCACATACCCGCAACGTGCGCCACCCTCGATGGCCATGTTGCATACGGTCATGCGCTCCTCCATGGTCATGCTATCAATAACTTCCCCGGCAAACTCATAAGCGTAACCGACTCCGCCATTTACACCGAGGCGGTTAATGTATGCCAAGGCCACGTCTTTGGCGTATACGCCGGGCTTGAGTGCTCCAGTAAAATTAATGCGCCGCACCTTGAGCTTG
Source organism: Limisphaerales bacterium (assembly GCA_965659445.1). Taxonomy (GTDB): domain Bacteria; phylum Verrucomicrobiota; class Verrucomicrobiia; order Limisphaerales; family UBA1100; genus UBA1100. The sequence continues at coordinate 2,207 of CBFHWX010000017.1, forward strand.
GCCATGGCGAGCGTTTGTGTGGCAAGCACATCAGCTACCTGACTGGTGCCTATACCAAAAGCCAGAGTGCCAAAAGCACCATGGGTGGAGGTGTGCGAATCGCCACAGGCAATCGTCATTCCCGGCTGGGTAAGCCCACGCTCAGGGCCAATCACATGGACAATGCCTTGATCGTTTTTGTCAGGGGAAAAAAACTTAATGCCGTAATCTGCGGTGTTTTTCTCGATGTGCTGCAGCATCTCCTCGGCCAATGAATCCATTAACGGACGTTGGCGGCCTTTGCTGGTGGTAGGAATAATATGGTCCACGGTGGCAAAGGTGCATTCGGGGAATGGAACGGTGAGACCGTGTTCGCGAATCATTGCAAACGCCTGAGGTGAGGTGACCTCGTGGATGAGGTGCAGCCCAATAAAGAGCTGATATTGGCCCGAAGGCAGTTGCCCAACGCAATGCCGATCGAAAACCTTGTTGTATAGATTTTGGCCCATATATGACAAAAGGGGTGGAAATCTATCAGTCATATAGGTCTGGAGCAAACCTATTTCCTTTTTGACACAGTGCCTTACCTTTGGCAGCTTGTGCGGCCTTTCACTCGGAAAGAACCAAAGAAAATGCCCGAATCACTTTCAGGAAATTTATTGGTCGCCCAAAGCGGCGGCCCCACAGCGGTGATCAACTCCAGCATCGCGGGTGTCATCATTGAAGCCGGCCGGCACGAGTGTATTCAAGAAATTTACGGCGGGCTTAATGGCGTGTATGGCATCCTTCATGAAGAACTGATCGATATTGGTGAGGAAAATACACGGGCCATCCAGCGCCTGAAGCACACCCCCGCTGCCGCGCTAGGCACCTGCCGTTACAAGATCAATTTCAAAGAGGATCCCGAGCAGGCGCAAAAAGATATGGATCGCCTGTTCGATATTTTGCAAGCGCACAACATCCGATATTTTTTCTACGCGGGTGGCAATGACTCACAGGATACGACGAACAAAGTGCATTTGGAGGCGCAGAAGCGAGGGTACGAGTTACGTGCCATCGGCGTTCCAAAGACAGTTGACAACGACCTAGCACACACCGACCACTGCCCCGGTTATGGCAGTGTGATCAAGTACAACGCTACAACCGTAACGGAGGTAGGAGCAGACGTCCAGAGCATGGCGACTGACGAAGGTTTCTGCTGCATCATCGAAGTGATGGGACGCGCGGCGGGCTGGATCGCCGCCGGCACCGTGCTCGCCAAGCACGAGCCGGAGGATCCGCCGCACATCATTTTGATGCCCGAGATACCGTTCGATCAGGATAAGTTTATCGCAAAGGTGAAGGAAAATGTTGACCACCACGGCTGCTGCGTCGTCGTGGTGGGCGAAGGCTCGAAGGATACCGAAGGCAAAGAGATCGGCTCGGATAATTCACAACTCGACGCATTTGGCCACCCAGTTCTTGCCGGCGCTGCAGAGCGTTTGGCCGATATCGTGGAACCCGCTCTCAACCTGAAAACCCGTACGGTGAAGCTCGGCTACGCCCAGCGTGCTGCCGCGCATTACGCGAGTGAGACCGATGTGGAAGAAGCCTTTGCCTGTGGGGAAACCGCAGTGAAAGCCGCAGTGGACGGCCAGAGCGGTTTCATGGTGAAACTGGTGCGGGAAAGCGACGAACCCTACAGGTGGACCACCGGCCTGCAACCGCTGGGCGACATCGCCAACCTCGAACGAACCATCCCGCGCGACTGGATCACCGAAGACGGTTGGCTGCCCAATGAGAAATTCATCACCTACGCCCGCCCTCTCATTCAAGGAGAGCTACACCTACCCAGCATGAATGGCCTCCCCGTGTTCGCGCGTCTTCTCAAAGTTAAGATTGAAAAAAAACTCCCCGCTCGCGAGGCGTAGAATATTATGTTCTCACAAGCTTAAAAATCTCTCCGGAGGTTTTTTCGGAATTCAGAGAAAGGCGATCAACTCACTCTTCGATGGCAACTTAGCAAAGTCATCAATATCTATGAACTCGGCAACCGCAAAGGACTGTTCAGCTTCTATAGATGATTACATCGGACTATGGCCCTTGTCCTCTTTCGACAACTCCAAAACTTCCTTCTGGAAAAGCGAGTGACTTCTTGTTGTGGCCGTTAACCGACGCGCCAACATTTTTGCGATAAATAAAGTGGTGCTTGGATTCTGAACCAGAAACTCTTCTGAATCTTCAATCATAAAAAACTGTGAGGTTACATTCACTCTGACAGTGGTAGTGCATTCGGCTCCTGTTAACGCGGAGATTTCGCCAAACATTTCGCCCCGCTTGTCTAAAATCGCTATCTCTTGCCCGTCTTTAAGTATTTTCACAGACCCTTTCTTCAGAACATAGATGCAAGACTGGCTCTGCCCCTCCCTCAACAAAATGTGTCCGGCTGGATATTCAGCCTCATCATCGTAGTAGAATTGAAGTCCGTTTAAAGTAACCTGCATGGCCCGGAAAAAATTTGCGTCTGACGGATAATGTCTAAGGCAAAACTAAAAGCAACATTTTTAGATACACTCTCACTAACTCTTCTCTCATTTGAGTCACTCATATCCATAATTCATGGCCAGTCAACTAAAGTAGAGTGAGCGTTGAATTTATCATAAGATTATCATTAACCGTGGACTGACTCACGGGTGACAAGTTCTATTTTCGCAGTTGAGCAATGAACGTAGGATCCTTGGCCGCCAAATCCGATCGTCGTTGTTCAGCCAACAGGCGACCGTACACCTGTAGATCACGGATCATCATTGTGAGACGATCGCGAAACTTGTCACTTGCAACCTCACCATCCACGACATCCTCCTTTTCCACAAAACTCACCGCATAAGGTAGGCTCCATGCATAACATTGGCGAGCTATGGTGTGCAGCTGATCATGCACCGTGAGGCCTTTTTCGTGACTGGCCACGATAGGAGCAAAAAGTTTGCCGGTGAATTCCTTCCAGAAATGATCTAGAAAATTCTTCATCGCCCCGCTCATGCTACCGTGATAATCCGGTGTGCCCAGAACAAACACATCGGCCGCCATCACGCGTTCCTTGAGTCGCTTGTAATAATCAGCCGTGAAGGTGATGTCCGTATTTACCAAGGGCAACTGCTCCTTCGCCAAGTCCAACACATCCACCCCGTATCCTGACTTTCGCAGACTATCCGCCACATAATTTACCGCCACCTTGGTTACTGATTTCTCATGCAGGCTTCCGATCACTCCCATCACATTCAACGTCCCACTCATGCTTACGACGATAATGAGTTTATTACGATCGGAGCAAGCTCGACGTTTCAACAGGCGCAACCTATCATTTGGTCCATGGGGATTTTCGATAATTTCTTTGGCAAAAAAGAAGAAGGTAAGGCTGATGAAACCGAGGACACGCCGGAGCAGATCAACATGGCCTGCGCGGCCTTGTTGCTGGAGGTAGCCGAAGCTGATTATGTGGATGACCCTGCCGAAACGAAGGCGATCCTGCGTGCGCTGGAGAGTGAATTAAACCTGAAACGGGGGGAGGTCAGCGCGTTGCTCGCCCGTGCGAAGAGCGAAACCGATGGAGCCACGGATCTTTTTCCCTACACTCACCTCATCAACCAGCACTGCACGCGAGAACAGAAATGCGTCATCCTCACCGCCATGTGGCGCGTTGCGTTTGCCGACGACAACCTCGACATGTATGAGGAACACCTCATCCGTCGCGTCAACGAGTTGCTACATCTCGACCACACAGACTTCATCGCCGCCAAGCAGGCTGCACGGCCGAAGAAGCATTAATCGGCCTCAAGCTCTCTTGCGTAGGCTTCAAACTTTTCCCTGATCTTATCGCGCACACGGCGAAAGGCAGCGCGTTTTTCCTCGTCGTTGTCTTCGACCAGAGCGGGATCCTCAAAAGGCCAGTGGTGCTTGCTGGTCTGACCGGGAAAGACAGGGCATTCGGCGTCGGCATTGCCACACACGGTGATGACCGTGTGTATGTCTTCTTCCAAAAACTCATTAAGATGTTTTGAGGTTTGCGACCTGATATCAATACCAATTTCTTTCATCACCTCAATAGCCATGGGGTGTACATAGCCAGCGGGCTGTGAACCGGCACTGACTACCTTGACTCCCTCCCCGGCCGCAGCTCGCAGAATGCCCTCGGCCAAGTGACTTCGGCAACTGTTGCCAGTGCAGAGGATTAGGATAGTCGAAGGTTTCATTTATTGGTGAACAATATTCTCTCAATCCTTACCTCAAAAAAACAAACCGATGCCGTGCCAGGTTTTGGGGGTGGGTGTAGGTATGGGCAGAACCTGATGGAGTATTCCGGCATCGGGCGGTCCTGCAGCCTCCCTGCAAAGGCTGGCCATGATCCTCGTAACGTCCCGTGTCAATGAGAAGTCGAGCCGCCCTCGTGAGTGAGTTTCTACGCCGGACGCCGCATTGTGACACGGCAGAGTTATTTTTTTCTATTGGGCACTTGTTCGTCAGTTGCGATCGCAACTGTGAATGCCGGGAATTTAGAGAACAAGTTTCTACCAAAGGAACGATTTTTGTTCGCCCACCTGTGTCTTGCCTTGCCACAGGCTGACACGCCAGGATTCAGGCTGGCCAAACGTCTTGTAGGTTGCGGCGTCAATCAGGATCGGGGTCCAGTGCGTACTGTGACCGGCGGCAGTTTCGATTCTTTCGATAACCATGGTTTCCACGCCGGTCTTGATGCTGCGCAGTTCGAGGCGCACTTTGATCTCACCGTCTCCACGCCAATTCACATCATAACGCACAGCGTGCACACGATCGGGATTCTTACGAAGATTTGCCTGATACACATCACGGTGCAGCAGCGTAGGGCCATCAGAGTGGTTGCCGGATTCATCCAAGTAGTGAGGCAACACCTTGACAAGGCCTATTCCAGAATAAGTTGGCAGCGTACTGCAACCGACCAGTGCGGCGGCAAGGATAATGAGCACGACAATACGCATGAGCCCACCGTAGCCCGTGAACACAAAAACTCAATGGCGTGCCGCCAAAACTTATACCCATAAATCATCGGAAATTGTTGTAACAAGCCACAAAAACAGACCGTCTAAACCAGTACATGCCCAAGCCCTCTATTTATTGTACAAAACGAATATTTTGTGAGAATGACGTTGCGAAATAGGCATATGATGGTAGACTACTAGAAGAAGTACGCATACCCATTATCTCCTATTTTTGGTACAACCAAGTTATTTAACATGAATTACGATTACGATCTCTACAATAAGGCCGACCACACCGCGCGTGTGGAAGATTTGTTCCTGACCCGCCGCCAATGGCTCACCAAGACCGGAACAAGCTTCGGAGCACTCGCGCTTTCATGCATGTTAGCCGAGCAGGGATTTGCTCAAGCCAAGACAGGTGGTGGAGCGCTTGCCCCGAAACAACCGCCGCAGACTCCCAAGGCAAAGCGAGTGCTGAATATTTTTCTTCAAGGTGCTGCCCCGCACATGGATTTATGGGATCCACGGCCCGAGCTCAATGCCAACGGTGGCAAAGCCCAAGGCAATCGCAAACTGCTCGCCTCACCGTTTAAGTTCCCCAAGTATGGCAAGAGCGGCCTACAGTTCAGCGAGATTTGGCCGAACCTCGGTCGGCACGCCGACGATGTGGCCATCGTGCGTTCCACATACACCGATGCCCCCGCGCACGGTCCAGCAACTTACATGCAAAACACCGGCGAGATGCAGGAAATTCGCCCCGCTGTCGGTAGTTGGGTGCTCTACGGTTTGGGAACGGAAAACCAGAACCTGCCCGGCTTCATCACTATGCGCCCCGGCAACTCACCTGATGCACGAAACTTTACCAACTCCTTCCTCCCCGGTGCCTTTCAGGGCACCTTTGTGGATTCCAACAACACGAAGATTGAGGATATCATCAAGAACATTAAGAGCGAGTTTGCCTCCCGTAGGGATCAACGCAAGCAACTCGACTTGCTGCTTAAGCTCAACGAGGTGCACAAGCAAAAGCGCCAAGCCGAGGGCGAACTTGAGGCCCGTATCAACTCTTACGAGTTGGCTTACAGAATGCAAACCGATGCCCGCGAGGCCTTTGATATAGCCGGAGAAAAGCCTGAGACTGTAGCCAAGTATGGCAACAGCGCCCAAGGCCGGCAAATGATGATTGCTCGACGGCTGCTGGAGCGCGGAGTTCGCTTCGTGCAGGTGTCACAAGGCGGTTGGGATTTACACGGAGGCATCGCCCAGCGTGCCAAGCGCAATGCCGATCAACTTGACCCAGCTATCGGTGCTTTGATGGACGACCTAAAGGATCGTGGCATGTTTGAGGATACCCTTGTCTATATCACCAGCGAATTTGGCCGTAGCCCCACCGAGGATGGCGGAGGCGGCCGAAGCCACAATGCTCGCGGCCTAAGCACCGTGCTCGCCGGCGGTGGCATCAAGGGCGGCATGGCCTATGGCTCGACTGATGAAATCGGCGCAGCTGCTGTGGAAAACAAAGTGCACGTGAAGGATATTCACGCCACGGTCTTAAATCAGCTTGGGTTTGACCACGAGCAGTTGACCTACCGTACCGGGGGACGTGATTTCCGTCTCACTCAACCCACTCGCACGCTGCCACAAGGTGGGTCTGTGGTAGAAGGCATTGTGGCCTAACCCACGGTTTCCTAGCTGGAGATCCGAGGACTGGAAATAAACAGGGAAAGGTGAATTAGCGCCATGAAGAATATTCGACAGAACTCCACTAAGACTTTGAACACGGCCGCTCTCACAGCGGTCATTTTCGCATCCATCACTTCCCGTGCCGCAGATCAACCAATTTCTCCGGCCGATCAGGAATATTTTGAAGCGAAGATTCGCCCGATCCTCGTCGACTATTGCTACGACTGTCATGGTGACGGTGCCGCAAAGGGCAATCTTGATCTGGGCTCCAAGTCTGGGGCGAGATATGAAGGTTCAAACGGTTCAGCAGTAGTCCCCGGTAATCCCGGTAAGAGCCTGATGATCCAGCGCCTCAAGAATCTGGGTGACCCCATGCCACCCCCCGGAAAGGACGCACCCACAGAAGCACATATTGCTGAACTGGAAAACTGGATCCGCCGGGGCGCACCAGATCCACGCAGTGGGAAATCCGCGGGAGTTATCAAGACCGAGCAGGACAAGGAAAAAGCCAAAAACCATTGGGCATTCCAAAAAGTGAAGTCCCCCACCATTCCCTCTCCAGAAGTGATCTTCAACGGCAAGCTCAAGAACTGGGTCAAAAACCCGATCGACACCTATGTGCTAAAGGAACTCGAAAAACAAAATATGGTGCCGTCTTTGCCGGCTAGCAAATGGTCGCTGTTGCGTCGTGTTTATTTCGATCTCATAGGTCTGCCCCCGAGCTTTGATGATGTACAGCGTTTTATAAATGGCCAGGAGAGCTATGAGCAAGTGGTCGATCGCCTACTTGCCAGCCCCCAATATGGCGAACGCTGGGGCCGCCACTGGCTCGACGTGGCGCGATATGCAGACACCACCGGTAATGACAATCGTCGAGGCAATCTCTCGCGTTATATCTACGCGCACACCTACCGTGACTGGGTGGTCAACTCGTTTAACGAAGATAAACCCTACGACAAATTCCTGATCGAACAGATTGCCGCGGATCGGCAGAAAGGTAAACAGTCCGATCTGGCTGCACTCGGCTTCCTCACACTTGGTCCAAAAATAGCAGGTGGCAACGAGATTATTGATGACCGCATCGATGTGATTACCCGGGGAACGATGGGCCTCGCGGTGTATTGCGCCCGTTGTCATGATCATAAATTTGATCCCATTCCAACGGCAGATTACTACTCCCTCTACGGCGTGCTCAACAGCTCATACGAGCCGCCAGAGGAAGACAAGCCGATCCTTATTTCGAATCCAACAAAAGTCACAGATGCTAGCGGCTCCAGCTCCTACGCCAACACCAACCCGGATTACGCAAAATATCTCGCTGAGAAGAAGGATCTTGAAGAAAAGCACAAAGCATTCCGCCAGCTTGAAGAGAATAAAGTTAACACCAACTCTCGTAATAACGCATCCGCCTACATGTACTGGACAGACGCTTTCTCCAAAATGGACAAACGCGTTGATCGAAACCGAGGTGAATTTGAGAGGTTGCCCGAAAAAACACTACGAGAGACCACAAAAGACGATAAAGCCAAAAGTCCGCTCAAGCTCAAGGCAGATGTGGGCAGTAGCTGGCAACGCTACCTGAGCCGCAAGAGCGAACAGGATAGCGTGTTTGGCCCATGGAAAATCTATTCCAATGTATCCACAAACCATCTTGGCGTTTGGCTTCCGAAGGATCGAAAAAAACTGCAGGAGGGCTACAAAAAAGTAATCTCAATGATGCCCAACGCTGATCCGAAAGCCAAGAAGAAGGGCAAACAGCTCAACCCATACGTAGCCAACATGTTCCTTAAAGCTCCCTCATCAATGCAGAACGCAGCCGGCCAATACCGCAAACTTTTTGAATTGGCCAATAAGCAGTGGCTATATGTGAACGATGTCTGTCGCCCCCAATACACTCAGGCCAAAGCGCAGGGCAAGAAAATGGATCCCCCAAAAAGCTTTGCAGATGCAGAGAAGCGGTTTGGAATGGAATTTCCAAAGGACTATGCCAAGAACATGGATGAGATTCGACGTGTGCTGTTTGATCGCGGGAATCCAGGTAAATTTGACTTCGATGCCATCAAACGCCGAAATGGCGGATTGGAGCGCCAGGAAAGGGAGCGGTTCATAGACAAAATCGAAAGTTTGAAGATCAATCACCCCGGTTCACCGCCTCGCGCCATGGTCCTCATGGATAAGGGCAATCCACGCGATGAAGCCATCAAGATCAAAGGAGGAAATCAACGAGGCAAGGTTGTTCCCCGACAATTTTTGGAAATCCTCTCCGGGCCCGACCGACAGCCCTTCAAAATTGGATCAGGTCGCCTTGAACTGGCCCGAGCCATTGCCGACAAGGAGAATCCCCTCACTGCCCGCGTAATGGCCAACCGCATCTGGATGCATCATTTTGGCAAGGGTATTGTGTCCTCCATCAATGAGTTCGGCCTACGCGCGATGGATCCGTCACACCCCGAGTTGCTCGATTACCTTGCCTGGTACTTCACCGAGAACGACTGGTCCATGAAGACTCTGCACAAGCACATCCTCATGTCCAACACCTACCAGCAAACCAGCGACGACAACCCACGCTATAGCGTGAAGGACCCTGACAATATCCATTACTATAAAATGGATCGACGCCGCATGGACTTCGAATCCTTCCGCGATGGCCTGCTCCAGGTCTCCGGCAAACTGGACCTCACCATGGGTGGCAAACCTCTACGTCTAACAGGCGACACAAATTACCGCCGCTCGGTATACGCTCTGGTGGATCGCCGAAGTCTGGATGAGATGTTCAAGACGTTTGACTTTGCCAACCCGGATACCACTGCCGGACAGCGTTTCGTCTCCACGGTATCTCAGCAGGCTCTCTTCATGATGAACAGCATCATGGTAGCTGACCTCGCTCACCAGATTATAGACAGTAAAGAACTTAAAAACATCCAGGATGACCGCAGCCGGATTACCACCCTGTATAATATGATTTATCAGCGGGACCCGGAGCCCATCGAGCTCAAACTCGGCCAACGCTTCCTGCAAGAACAAACCGGTAGCGTTGCGACCGGGGACATGCGCGTGCAAACGTGGTATAATGGATATGGTCAATGGAGAGTGCTCGATGCGAAGAATAAATTTTACAGTATCGCAATGTTTCAGTTTCCTTTCACCGATGGCAAGGTATTTAAGGGTAATACCCCTGCCTTCGGACCACTGGAACTTACTGCCACCGGTGGTCACCCCGGCACACAACCCAATGTCGCGGTGATCCGCCGCTGGGTTGCCCCTCGTGACACCACAGTAAACATTTCAGGCAACCTTGAACACAGGCTCGATACTGAGGCCGATGCGGCTTACAGGGAATTGTCGAATGAAGCCAAAAAATTGTATGACAAAAACGCTTGGGATGGCGTCACCGGTTTTATTGTATGGAGCCGCACAGCGAATCGCGCCGGGCAGCGCATCGGCAAAGAACTCTGGCGCTCTGATGTGCGTCGAAGTAGGCGCGGTACCACATATGGTGATATCGATGTTAAGCGAGGTGATACCATTGATTTCGTTGTCACCTGTAACAAATATATTAACCAAAAAGCACTGAATAGTGTCGCAACCTCCTTCAAGTTGAAAAATCCTCAACAGGATAATTTCACATGGAACCCCACCATAAGCATCAAGACGGAAATCGCGCAGGCAATGAAGAAAAAAGCCGGCTCGCTTCTGGTTACCTCATGGACTGCGTCGGATGAATTTCAGGGCTCCACCTACAAGCCCCAGCCACTAAACCCTTGGGAAAAGTATGTGCAGGTGCTGCTGCTATCCAACGAATTGGCTTACGTAGATTAGTTTGCAGGCATTTTCCCGAGGCAGCGGGCCACAACACAAAATAAAGCCGCTGTTTTTCACGCCACCACTGAGGGCACTAGCGGCAGTTCCTCCAGTTTCTGTGCGCGTAAATCTTTTTGTTGCTCCAATACGCCCAGCAATTCCGCTTCGGGTAAATTCGGCTGGGCCGTGAGACGTGTGAGTTCCAAAATTTGTTGATCGAGGTAACGATCGCGCAGGCGTGTCACCAAATCCCGCAGTTGCCGCGCGGGATTCGGAATCTCCCCGCCAGCTGCCAGAGCCGCAGTTAGCAATTGGCCGCTGGCTTCATCCATATCATTCACCAATACATCCGCTGTGTCCCCGCTTACCGCTGCCCGCTCAAGGATGCCACGAACTTGCGAGTGATTCACCCACCGTGTATCCAAGCAATCAGCGGTCCAATCGGAAAACGCGGCATCATGAAACGACAGCCTCAGCAGCCACTGTTCCTGTTGTGAAGGAGAGTCAACCGGCTCCAGTTCATGCTCCGCATCGGGCACGGCCTCTTCCCTCGGCTGATAGGTGCGAGGCAGAGTGATGCGTTGGAACTCCGCTCGCACCGACTCCGCCGAGGCTCCCACCGCCAAGGCCACTTGCTGCGCGCAGCGATCCAGCAAAACCGCGTCTTTCGTTTTACGAACCGATAAACCCATTTCGCGAATGACTGTCTGCCTCCCATGATCGCCGTGCACATCGTGCTCGTCCATTAGGTGTATGAGGTAATATTCAAAGTAGCCCGGAGCATTATCCATCAGATCGCGAAACGCTTCCATGCCATGTTCACGAATGAAACTGTCGGGATCATGCGGCGTGGGAACAGTCATAACGCGCACTGCCAGCTCGGCTTCAAGCAATGAATCAAACGAACGGACGGCGGCATTTTGCCCGGCTGTATCGGAATCGAAACACAACACCACCTCCCCCGCATACCGTTTCAAAATACGCGCGTGGTCAGCGGTGAGCGCAGTGCCTTGCGGCGCCACCACGTGTAGCAGGCCGGCCATATGGCAAGCGATGGTGTCGAGCTGACCTTCGCAAATGAGCACACGTTTTTCATTCAGGATTTCCCTGCGTGCCTTGTCCATACCGTAAAACACTTTGCTCTTGTGAAAGAGAATTGTCTCGGGCGAATTCACATATTTTGCGGCCTTGGCATCCGACTCCAGCACACGGCCACTGAAACCAATCACCCGGCCTTGTTCGTCATTGACAGGAAACATTAGACGGTTGCGAAAGCGCCCGTAGTAATGGCCTTCCTTACTGGCCACTAGTCCGGCCTGTTCCATCAACTGTCGGTCATACTTTTGTGCCTTGGCCCAGTTCACTGTATCTTCCCATTCGGACGGCGCGAATCCCATACGGAAATTCTTCACCGCGATCTCTGTTATACCTCGCCCTTTCAGATAGTCTCGTGCCGGCTGGCCGACAGCATCATTCATCAAAACGGCGTGCCATCGTTGTGCCAATTGCTCGTGAATTTTATATAGCGTGTCCTTAAGGTAACGCGATTTTTCCGCTTCCGGATTTTGCTCAAACTCCAGCACAATACCTGCCCGCTCGGCCAGCCGTTTCACGGATTCCATGAAATCAACGTGCTCATATTCTTGAACGAACTTGAACACATCACCCCCAGTGTGGCAGCCGAAGCAGTGATAAATCTGCCGTTGCGGATTGATATTGAAGCTCGGGGTTTTCTCCTTATGAAACGGGCACAACGCCACGTGATTGCCGCCGGCGCGCTTCAAGGGAAAGTAAGTACCGATCACGTCGACTATGTCGCTAGCCGCACGAATCTGCTCGATCGTAGATTGCGAAACACGCCCAGCCATAGCGCTAGGGTCGGTTATTCGCCAACAGCCATTCGCGGATGACTGTCGCCTCCGGATGTTGGGGGTTCAACTCAAGCACTCTGCGGTAATGCACGTTTGCACGATCAGGCATCTCCAACTTGCCCGCATAGATGATCGCTAATTCCAAGTGCCCCGGTAAATACGTTTCATACACTTCAATCAATTTTTCAAACTCACGCGCAGCATCCACATAAAATTTTTCTCGATGCAGAGACTGGGCAAAGCCATACCGTGATTCCCTCGACAGCGGGTTAATTGCAAGTGCCAACTCGTAACGAGGCAGCGCCTTTTTGAATTCACCCTTGGAATGATAGGCGATGGCGCTGTTAAGGTGGGCCTGCTGAAAACCCGGATCCAGCACCAAGACTTTCTGGTAGCTCATAATAGCTTCATCCAGCTGATTGAGTTTGTGATAGTGATATGCTTGTTCAAAAACCTTCCGGGCCTTTTTATTATCGCCAACCTGCGGCCGGCCGGGCCGATTGTATTGGTAACGGGCAATGCCGGGAACCGCCGGCACTACGGGTCGCACTTTCTCCGGCAATGTGGCCGGAGGATTGACCTTAGCCACTTTTACGGGTGGTTTTTCCGTTGTTGCCAGAGGGCTGGGTGATTTCTTGGGTGGAGTTGCCGGGGTGGCGGGCGTTATCACCACGGGTTTTTCAGTAGGCAATGAGCTCGCAGTCGTTGCCGCATTGGTGGTCACACTGGATGGCGGACGGATTTCTCGGTTCACTATAGCAGACGCGGCGTTGGTGCCAGGGAATTGCACCCGAACGATAATGTTGGATTCCACAAGTGGCTTGAGCGGAGGCTCGGAAATAGCATGAGGGATGAGAATGGCATTCGTATTTGTACCAGCCAACTGATTGACAGCCGCCGGCTCGATGGTCGAGCGTTCCGGGTGGAGTTTTGACTCCAATGCCCCGGCAATAATCTGTACTACATCGGTATCGGCGGTCTCAAGCGCGATATATTTCTTGAAAGCCTGCAACGCCAGTTCCTCCCGATTCTCTAACTCCGCTGGAGCATGACGATGGTAGGCGACGGCTAAATTTCGCTGAGCCTCGGCAAAGTCTTTTCTGTGTTCAAGAGCCTGCTGAAAACTGGCGATCGCTTCGCCAGGCTTTTTTACCTGCAGCAGGACAATTCCCAATCGGTTCAATGCCACAGCCGAATCGGGTTTCAACTTGATTGCTCTCTGGAGTGTTAGTTCTGCCTGAGGCCAATGTCCATTGCGACCAAAGGCCTCCGCCAACCATAACATCGAAACGAAATTCTGTTTCTCAGTAGCGTAGGTGTGCAATTGATTCTGCGCATCCACCACTCGTTCTCGATCGAGATTTAACCGACCTATGTTGAAATATAAAACGAATGAGGGGTGCGAAGACGAATAGCGACGTTTACCAACCAACTCTACCGCCTTTTGGTAGGCCTGATCCGCTCCTTCCAGATTGCCGGCTCGATGATGTGCTAGCCCCAGAAAATTCCAGGCACGCCATTCCATTGGCAAATATTGTGTCGCATGCTCAAACTGGATCGCAGCCTCCTTGGGTTTGCCGGTTTGCAGTAAACCCTCACCCTCGAACATCGCCTGTGCCCCGGGCGGTTTGCATCCCGTGCCTACCATCAGGACCAGTGCAGCAAGTATACAAATACATTGAAATTTTTGTTTCGTCCCCATGCCTCAATAGATTATCTTTGTCAGGAATCATGTTTACAGATCGAGCTCATTTGGCAAAGGTGCATTATTCACGGCTTAACCGTGGATTATTCACGGCCGGACTACTGTTGTTCACTGTGAATTTGTCGGCACAGGATTCCAATAAATCGCTGGTGGTGAAAGTACGCGATCCCATGGCCACCCACTTTTTTGAGCCAAATCCAGAACGAGTGAGAGCCATGGTGCACACTGGCGTTCAGCGGGTTACCGGAGAAAAAACGTCGGTTGCCGCCTGGAGTTCCATGTTCACTCCGAAAGATGTCGTCGGCATCAAGGTCAATTCCCGCTCAGGAACACTCATCGGCACGCGCCCGTCCGTGGTGGCTGCCGTGATTGAGGGCCTGCTGAAAGCAGGTATTTTGGCCAGCCAAATTGTCATTTGGGATAAGCGACTGCACGATTTGAAACAAGCAGGCTACGCGAGTTTCACACAAAAATACGGCGTACAAATTGCCGGGGCACAAGACAGCGGATACGATGAGTGGAATCCCTATAAACTAAAGGCTTTTGGATGGAAGCTCCAGTCAGGGGATCACCTCTATCGACAAACAAAATACAGCAATATCTCACACCTTTCAAAACTCGTCACTCAAGAGCTTACGACCATCATCAGCATCCATTCGCCAATGTTCATCCCACGAAAAGGTGCGAGCGGTCACCTAATGGAGCTGGCTCTCGCCAGCGCGGATAACATTCAACGGTTCAATTTTTCCTTCTTGCACTACCGTAGTGCAGTTGTCGATTTATGTGATCGAATCTCATTTTCGCACACGCTAGTTCCAAAACTATTTCTCAAGGAACTGGATAACCTTAAAACCGACCGCGCGGGTGCAGCACAAAAGCTGTCCCTCTTTCCACTCGGCAAGACACCGGCCTTTTTTTATTTTGAAGACCTTTCGGACAAGGCCCTCCCTGCCGACTTGGCTTTTCGAGTAGCTTATGAGAGGGCTCGAGATTCAAATACCACTAAGGAGATTCGCATTCTTACCGATGCTCTCGCGTGGAACCAGCTTGTGCTACCAGAAGGGCGCATCGTACTAAACCTGAACGCGTGGCAGGATAACATGGCAACCCAAACTAAATTCCGTTTTCACATCACCGACGCCCTGCTTTGCCAATACAATCAGGGGCAACAGTTGCGGCCGGATTATGCGGCGGCCACCAACGAGCTTTGGTTCAGCTCTGATCCCCTCGCGCTGGATGTATTGGCCCATCAATTGATCGAGGCATTACGCCGCTCCGCAAATTTGCCCAAGGGCCCCAACCCTGAAGTAATGCATCGGGATGCCAACCGTAAATTTTTGGGCGCTGTTTATCAGGAGGACATGGACATCCAGTCGATCACAATGCCTGCCGCTGGGCCAAAAGAAAACCGCGAATGAGCGAGATCTCTTCTTCGCCGGCGATGGTGTGATCCTTGGCAAACTCCCTGGACTCAATCTGCAACTCGCCATCCTGTCGCAACAGACTCAACTGGCCCTTCACTTTCTCCACCGGAATAATCGGGTCGAATGTGCCCAGTGTGAACAGAATCGACTGCTTCTTTGCCTCCGGCGACAATTCTCGCACTGCCTGCTCCGGTTCATGCACATATCCACTGATACCAACGCAACCGGCCAGCTGATGCGGGTAGCGCATCGCGACTTCCATCGTTATCAAACAGCCTTGGCTGAAACCGAATTGAAAAGTTTGCCACGTCGGAAAACCGGACTCGCGCTGGGCATCGAGCAATCCAAACATCGCCCCACGGCTGCGCTCCACGCCCGGCGCAGGGTCATCTTCAAAATCATACCATGAAAACCCACCGTGATAATCGTCCGGCGCATTGACAAGCAGATAGTTGAGCCAAGGAAGATTCAACGCCTCAGGCAACCAACGATAACCCTCCATGCTGTCGCCAAGCCCATGTAGCACCACCATGAGCCATTTTGAATCTACCTCTGCAGCGGGAACAAGTTCGTGTGTAAGCATGATTCCATATACCCAAGCGCAGCTACACTGTGGGTATCGAGTTATGAGAGGGGCAGCGGCGGCCCCGCAAGACCGCCGCTGCATGTTCTCCACCTACCAACTTAAAGCAGCGCTCGTCTGGTATTCGGTGACGCGCGTCTCGAAAAAATTCTTCTCCTTGGTCAGGTCAATGGTCTCGCTCATCCACGGGAACGGATTGCCGGAGTCGTACTTGGTCTCCAGACCGATGCGCTCAAGGCGACGATCGGCGATGTGCTGCACGTACTCTCGGAAGAGACCGGCGTTTAGCCCTAGGATACCGCGAGGCAGGCAGTCCTGCGCGTAGGCAACCTCAAGCTCGACTGCTTCCTCAATCATTTCTTGTATCTCTTTTTGGAATTCCGGAGTCCACACCTCGGGGTTTTCCTGCTTGATACCATTAATGAGATCCACACCAAAATTCATGTGAATGGATTCATCGCGCATGATGTACTGAAACTGTTCACCAATACCCGTCATGCGGTTACCACGATGGAAGGAGAGAATCATCACAAAGCCCGAGTAGAAGAATATGCCTTCCATGATTACGTAAAACCCGATGAGATTTTTTAGGAATGTCTGCACGCCCTCGGCCGTGTCCGTGCTGAAGCCCTCCTGCATGATATCCTCGGTAAGGCGCATCTCAAACTCATCCTTGTTGCGGATCGAGCTTACCTCGTGATACATGTTGAACACTTCGCGCTCATCGAGGTTCAGTGATTCGCAGATGTAGTGGAACGTGTGTGTGTGGATCGCCTCCTCAAACGACTGGCGCAGCAGATACTGGCGGCACTCGGGGTTGGTCACGTGCTTGAAGATCGCGAGCACAATATTGTTGCCCACCAGACTTTCCGCCGTACTGAAAAACCCAAGATTGCGCATGATCACCGAACGCTCATCGGCGGTGAGCTTGTTGGATTTCCACAATTCAATGTCCTTCTGCATCGGCACCTCGTTTGGCATCCATTGGTTTTTGCAGCCGTTCAGATAATGCTCCCAAGCCCAGTCATACTTGATGGGCATTAGTTGGTTGACGTCCACCGCTTTGCAGTTAATGAGCCGTTTGTCCTCGGCGTTAACGCGCTTGGTGAGATCGTGTGCTTCGGGGCGCTGGTCTGAGACATTGCAACAAGACATGGTTTTCCTCCTTTGGTTGGGTTATAGTGGTTGGTTAAATTACTGGCAGGCCTCGCACTCAGGATCGAGGATGGTGCAGGTAGGCACAGCCGATTTCTGATCGTGGTTATTGCCGTTGGGCTGCCCTGCGATGTTCGCTGAAGCAGACTCGCTCTTCATCCACTTCGCCCGTCCACCGTAGTTGTTGATGTTCACAGTCGATTTTTCGATCTGAGTAGCAGCAAGACTGCGTAGGTAGTAGGTCGTCTTCAGACCGGCTTCCCAAGCGAAGAAATACATATCGCTCAACGCGGGACCATTTTTCTGCCCCTCCGGCACCTGATTGAGATCAAAATACAGGTTGAGCGACTGGCCCATGTCGATCCACTTTTGACGCCGCGCCGCACAGGCAATCAGCCACTTGGAATCAACCTCAAAAGCCGTCCGAAAAATCTCCTTCATTTCTGCCGGCACGCGGTCGATATCCATCACGGAGCCATCGTAGTATTTCAGGTCCTCGACCATTTTTGCATCCCACAAACCGCGCTCCTTGAGCTGTTCCACGAGGTAATCATTCAACACGATGAAATCACCGGAGAGATTCGCCTTAGCGTAGAGATTCTTGTAGGTCGGCTCTATCGACTGGCTTACTCCAATGATGTTCGCAATAGTTGCCGTAGGCGCGATAGCCATGGTGTTGCTGTTGCGCAGACCATGTTTGGCAATGGATTCGCGCACTAACGTCCAATCCATCTGTGAGCTGCGATCCAATGTGAGGTAACCGCCACGCTCTTCCTCCAGCAGTTCCACTGTGTCGATCGGCAATAGCCCGCGTTCCCATTTGGAACCCTTATAGGTCTTGTATGTGCCACGCTCGGCTGCCAGTTTACTGGAAGTGAGGATGGCGTAATAGGAGATCATCTCCATGCTACGATCGGCAAACTCCACCGCTTCCTGACTAGCATACGGGATGCGCAACTTGTAGAGCGCGTCCTGAAACGCCATAACACCCAAACCTACAGGACGGTGGCGCATGTTTGCATTGCGCGCCTCAGGTGTGGGGTAGAAGTTGATGTCGATCACATTATCGAGCATCCGAATCGCCGTACGAACAGTCTTAGCGAGCAACTCCTCGTTGAGTACGCCATCCTTGATGTGATTCGTAAGATTCACCGAGCCAAGGTTGCACACGGCTGTTTCCTCCGCGTTGGTGTTGAGCAGTATTTCCGTGCAAAGATTGGAGCTATGCACCACTCCGCAGTGATCCTGCGACGAGCGGACATTCGACGGATCCTTGAAGGTGATCCATGGGTGGCCCGTTTCGAAAAGCATCATCAGCATTTCGCGCCACAAATCCTCGGCTGGCATGCGTTTGTGGAGATTGATTTCACCAGCGTCGACCATTGCCTCATACTCCTCATAGCGTTTCTCGAAGGCCTTGCCATAGAGATCATGCAAATCTGGCACATCACCCGGGCTAAAGAGCGTCCATTGGGCTCCCTCTTTTACACGTTTCATGAACAGGTCTGGAATCCAGTTGGCGGTGTTCATGTCATGCGTACGACGGCGTTCGTCACCGGTGTTGCGGCGCAACTCAAGGAAGTCCTCTAT
The DNA here is from genome assembly GCA_965659445.1 of Limisphaerales bacterium. Taxonomy (GTDB): domain Bacteria; phylum Verrucomicrobiota; class Verrucomicrobiia; order Limisphaerales; family UBA1100; genus UBA1100. The sequence continues at coordinate 20,986 of CBFHWX010000017.1, forward strand.
GTCAAGATGCCATGTCTCAAGGTACGCACACATGGCGCCTTTCCGTTTGCCTCCCTGATTCACGGCCACAGCGGTGTCGTTGGCCACTTTCAGGAATGGAATCACTCCCTGACTTTCGCCGTTAGTGCCATGGATGTGCGAACCGGTGGCACGAATGTTTGTCCAGTCGTTACCCAAACCACCGGCCCATTTTGAAAGGCGTGCATCATCTGCAACCAGTTTGAAGATACTTTCAAGGTCATCATCCACCGTACTCAGATAGCAGGAGGAAAGCTGCGGATGCAACGTACCCGCATTGAAGAGCGTGGGCGTGGAAGACATGAATCGAAAGGAGGACAGCGTGTTGTAAAACTCAATCGCACGCTCTTCTCTGTTCTCCTCGTCGACCGCGAGGCCCATCGAGACACGCATAAAGAAATATTGAGGCGTCTCAATCCGGATGCCGTCTACGTGGATGAGATAGCGATCGTAGATGGTCTGGATGCCCATGTAGGCAAACTGCTGGTCACGCTCAAGCTCAAGTGCATCGGCGAGCTTGTCCATGTCAAACTTCAGCAGGTCCGGTGTCAGCCGCTCAGCAGCAACTCCTTTATTCAGATAATCGCGAAAATGATCGCGATGCATCTTGGGCAGTTCCACTGGTGAATCAAACTGTGGAAGTACCTCCTCATAAATCTGGTTCAGCAAGAGGCGCGCAGCCACATAGGTGTAAGCTGGTTCCTTCTCAATACGGGCCTTTGCAGACATAACCATGGCCTTATCCACTTCGTCGATACGCACGCCATCATATAGATTTCGCATCGTTTCATCGAAGAGATCGCCGGCCTGACATTTATCCTCCACGCCGCGGCAGGCACCGTAGATATCACGCTTGAGACGACTGGGGTCGAGTACTTCCTTTCCGCCATCAGGCAGCGTCACAAACAAATTTTCCTGCGTCGCGCCGTCCACCGTGCGATCGCCACGAATGGCACGCGCCTTGCGGCGTTCTTCCCGGTAAACAATGTAGCGCTTAGCTGCTCCGTGAAAGCCGCCAACCATCAGCTTCTCCTCCACCACATCCTGAATGCGTTCAATCTCAAGCGTCTCGTCTTCCTTAAGCCGACTCAAACACAACTCCATCACTTCGCTGGTCAGCCGTTGCGCATCGGCCTGCAGGGTCTCCGGGGCCGCTTGATCCTGAACCAACCCTGCATCCGCCTTGAGAGCAGCCTCAATAGCCAAATAAATCCTCGTCTCATCAAATTCAATGACCCGTCCATCACGTTTGAGTACTTGAAACTGTTTGCCTTCGAGTGGATCAAGGGTGGCCATCCGCAACTGGCCGTCGAGCTGCTCATTAATCATATTTCTTCTTCCTTCGCTTGCAGCCGCCACACCGCGTCATATTGTTGGACAAAACTAGCCAAAGCTTCGTTTGTCCTTGGTGGGTTCAGGTTGGGTTAAACCGTTCCCGCTGCCGTGGCTCGACAGCAGCCCGCACTCCCGTGCGGGGCCAATTGATCTGTCCAATCTCCCATGCCTCGACGCAACACCGCTTCACTTTCGAAATCAGGTTGGAATTGCCTCATTTTATAGGAAAATTTGGTTGTTATTCACATAAACATCACAGGCTGTTTTAGGGTTATTTACCAGACCAACCACAACCTGTTGTGTTACAGTTCGACCAACTGCGCGATATATTGGGGTATGGTAGGATTTAGTCAACCCATTTTTTATCCAATTGTTAATAAATGAATCTCATTTATACCATTGGCCAATAAATTTCCCTGTATATGGGGCTCTTTTGCCTGAAAAAAATAATTCACAACCCCCTATTCACATATTAAATTGAAAACTCGTAGTGATTTAGGTGAATAGCACCTGTTTTATATGGTGAAAACAGATTTTTTTGTGGAAAACATTGTTATTACCAAAAAAATTGGGTCGTAATATGTCAGTAAAACCCTACTAAACAAATCTTTGGTCATGCCCATGCCCGTAGTACATAAATTTTTTGAAACTCAATGTAATGGAGGGGTTTGGCAACCTCTGAAACAAGTCAAACAGACGCATATTGGCCGATCAAATTGCTGATCAGAAGACAAGAAAACCTTTGATGGATTTTTATCTGCCGGTGATTGAGGGGCGTTATTCGCCGCGCAACCAGTCGATGATACGCTCCATTTGTCGGCGCGTGAGTTTCTCATCCTTACCAAAGGCTGGCATCCGGTCGTTCGTGCTGCCATAGAAACGTTCGTGCGAAGGATCATGCAAAATACCGATCATCCATTCACGCGATCCGTATCCAGTAAGATCAGGTGCGGAGTAATCATCCGAGTTCCAATCATCCAACGCATGGCAATCCACGCAGCTAAAACCATCCTCGAAGAATAATTCCCGACCTGCTTCAATATCCGCTTTATCTTCAACATCCGCCTTGGCCTGGCGGGGCAATTTAGCTTCTGCAGAGATAGCCTTGATTAATTGGTCGACCTCCTCGCGTAATGCTTGGTCATCATCAATGCCATCAAATTCATCCTCGAGGAAACCCTGCATCTTGCTCTTTTTGGCATGAGCGGTTTTCCCGAAAAATTTATCTGAGCCAAACCGTTCCGGATGCAGCAACTCGGTGAGGTATTCGCGACTGGCAAAATCTTTTAAGTCGGGTGCACTTGGATCTTCAACCTTATTCCCAATACCATTCTCACCGTCATAGGTGTGACAGCTGGAGCAATGCTGGGCAAACAATTTTGGGGCTTGTAAAAGTGCCAAAGCACCTTCCGGGGGAATCCCCTTGGCAGCCATTTCTTTCACGATGCGTGCTTCGCGAGCGGCTTGTGCCTTAGAATCCTGATAGCTTTTGCTTTTACCATCTGAATTTACAGCCATATAAGTGAGGATACTAGAGATGGCGAGCAACCCAAAGAGCAGACCCACGTTAAACTTATGGCCCTTTTCCTTTTGGCCGATGAATGGAAACAGGAAAATGATGGTCATCACCACACCAGGAATAATGATTGCCCCAAGCACTTCCCAGTGACCTGGAAAATATTTTAGAAACTGGAATAGGAATAGGAAATACCAGTCCGGCCGCGCGGGATAATTGGTTGACGGATCCGCGGGCGGATCCAAGTGTGCTCCATTGAAAGCAAAGTGCAGCACGAGGATGGTGACGAGTACAGCCAAACAGGCAACAACGTCCTTGAGCACTTGCTCTGGCCAGAAAAATTCTTCCGAGCCCTTGTGCGGTTTCTTAGCTTTGATTCCGTGACGCCGAAAGAGATAAATGTGCCCCGCAGTGAGGGCAATCACGCTCAATGGGAGAATGCCCGCATGTAGAGCAAAAAAGCGTGTGAGGGTATGATGGCCATAATCGGAGCCGCCCAGCACAAGGTATTTGAGTTGTTCGCCAATGAGTGGCGTGCTACCCATGATGTCCGTAGCCACCTTGGTGGCCCAATATCCTTTTTGGTCCCATGGCAGGAGGTAACCGGTGAGCGACAGACCCAGAACGAGCTGCAACAGAACGAGACCGAACCAAAAGTTAATTTCACGAGGTGCCTTGTACGCACCGTCGATCACCACCTGCATCAGGTGCAACACCAGTAGAATGGTCATTACCTGTGCGGTCCAATGGTGCAGCCCGCGCAGAAAATGCCCGCCGGTCATATGTTCCTGAATGTAATAAACACTCTCCCAAGCTGTCTGACCACTGGGGGTATAGCCCATCCACAGGAAAATACCCGTGATAAACTGGATCATTAGTGTGAAAGTAAGCGTACTGCCCCAAACATAGCGCCAGCGCGAGCCGCCAGGGACTTTTTCAAACAGAACCTCGCGAATGTGATCCTTGAGGCCAGTGCGGTTGTCCAGCCAGTCGTAGAGTTGCTTGATGCGATTCATGCGCCGTATCAGAAAATGGAATCAGCCAATGGGAATTTTTCCCTTGGTGTTCGCCTTGAAGCGCTGAAATTTCACCCACACTTCGTGGCCTTTACGAATCTCCACTTTCAGCGTGTCCATGCCGCGCGGGCTGACACCCTTTTTCAGGGAGCCATCAAGAGCAAAATTACTATCGTGGCAGGGGCAGAAGTAATCCTGCTGCTCCGGACGATAATCCACAAAACAACCAAGGTGCGGGCACACTGTGTTATAAGCGATCACCTTTGGCTCGCTGCTTTTGCTATCTTCGGCCTTTTCCAACAGCAAATACACTGCGCCCACGGGCACATCCTTGTAGCGACTCCACTTGTCACGCTTATCCTCAACGATCGCAAATTTCTTGGGCACACCTAACTCCAAATCGCTGACTTCGGCCAAGCGGATGAATTCGGCATCAACTGCAGTTTCCTGACGACTCAACGGATCCATCGCCATGCGCACGCCTGCCGTCAGCGGCACCACGCTAATTGCCGCGCCAATAGCACAAGAGGCTCCCTTGATAAATCCCCGTCTATCCGGCTGGTCATTCTGATTTTTTGATTCCAAATCCGTCGACATAATAGTGCCTTGAGTCGCGCGGCATTAGGACTCCGTCGCCTCCCATATAATTCAAGACGTCTACACGAAGCTCCACACACACGCAATCTTCAATCCCTCCCAGTTGTTTTATTAGTGCAACCAATCGCAAGCTAGTTATTCTCACGGCATGGTAGCCATCGCGCTATTCCCGGGAGATTCAGCCCTGCTGCTGCTGTTACTGGTGGTGGGTGTCTTTGTGGTTTTGGGAATGATCACCGACGGTCTGCGAATGACTATGTTGTTTGCGGGTACCGTGGTCGCGTATCTCTTAGCCCCACTGCTTAGGAACTATATTCCCCGTTCGTTTCTCCCCGACAATCCGCTTTGGCAGGATATGGGTGTTGGAAGCATTTACTCTTTCATCGTATTAATGATTCTATTTTTTATCGGGTTCCATTACCTACATCGGTGGATTGAGATCGAATTAAAGTACAAGATGGAGCCGCGCAAGCACGAGCAGTGGTGGCGGGTGAACTCCGTGATCGGGCTCTCGCTAGGAGGCATTATGGGCGTGATATATTTCCTGATGATTGCCGGGAAAATCACACCGTTGGGCTATGTGACTGCACAAATGCAACCCGCCAATCCATCTGCAGATCCGGCGGGCTACCGACTGACGGCACGATTGTACAAAGATTTTCATACACTGGGTGTAGACAAAACCGTACGTATGTTCGACCCAGCTTCTTCGGATTATTACGCAGCAGCCGATGTGGCAGGGATCATTTACAACAATTGCGGAACGACAAACACCCTGCACATCTCGCAATTTCGCGCGCGGCTACTGGGGTACCCAGGGCTGGTCGATGCGGCGTACAATCAGCACGTGATGCAGCTCACTCACCTGCACCAGGAAAATTTATTCTTCATGGGGCTCTATTACCGCACAAACTTGACCCATCTACTGGCCAACCAAACGCTGCAATCGGCGATGGGTGATACCAATCTTCAAATGCAGCTGGCTCAGGTGGATATGAATGACTTGCGGGAGTTCCTTCTTGACGGACGCTCCAAGCAATATACTTCCGCTGCCTTAGCTCAACAGAATCGCCCAAGAATCCTAGGCCGATGGATTCTCGACGTAAACAACACGCTCCAGCAATTTCACATACAATATGAGGAGAAATTCAAGACCACCATGCCCGACCGCGCACGCCATCACCTAGAAAAATACATAGAGGCCATTGGTGACCAAATGAGCCTGAGTTTTTCAGATGGGTATGTTTACCTCGAGGCGAGGCATTTTCACAACCGGGCGTTGGCACGGAATTCCAACAATTACATTCCCAAAACTACCGATATTTCTCCGAATATAATTCGGAGCTCGTCGCTCGAACTGAAAGGTCACGGCGAGTGGAATAATGAGGATAGTTCTCGATTCCGGGCGGAGTTGTTCTATTTGAAAGACCTAGTCACTCGGCAGTTTGATGTAGCATGCCCCATTTTGATCGAGAGTTATTCCAGCGTGATCATGATCACGCTGGAAGGGTTCAACAACGAAAAGTACGTTTTCCGGCGGCAAAAATTTTAGCCGCTTCCTAGTCGCCCAGCAAGGCCAACTGGCTGGTCAGGCACTCGCTCAACACCACCAACGGCTCACTAGATGCAGGCAAGTTTTCCACCGCCGAAATGGCTTGGGCGACAAAACCCGCCACCACCATACGGCAAGCGGCAGGGATACCTTCGGCAACGAGTCGATCGCGCACTATATCCGCCTGTGATTCACCAGCCTGAAGCATGGCTAGCCACGACTTGCGTTCAATCTCATTTGCTCGCTCCAGCGCCAGCAACATAGGTAGCGTGGCTTTGCCGGTGGCCAGGTCTGTGCCGAGAGATTTGCCGGCCTTGTCCTCGGTTCCGAACACGTCCAGGCAATCGTCATAGATCTGAAAAGCAGTCCCTAGCAACTCTCCGTATTCGCGAAGAATTTTCTGCGTGACCTTATCGTCTTCGTTCGTCAAACATGCACCCAATTCACAAGCCAACGCAAACAGCGCGGCGGTTTTCATTCCCACCAATTCAAAATATTCCTCGCGGGAAAGCTGGAAGTTGCCGCGTTGTAATGTCTGACGGATTTCCCCGCTGCAAACCACCTTGGTCGCCTGACTCACCAAAAGGCAGACATCATTGGATGGCATCGTGGCAGCAAGCTTGAGGGCTTCTGCAAACAGGCAATCCCCAGCCAGCACGGAAACTTTGTTGCCCCAATTGGCGGCAAGGGTAGGCCTCCGCCGACGCACTTCCGCACCATCTACCACATCGTCGTGCACAAGCGTGGCAAGGTGCACCATTTCGATGATCACGGCAGCCTGAACATGTTGAGCATTGAGGCCGCCTGCAGCACGGCCACTCAGGGCCACGAGTACCGGTCTCAATTGCTTACCCTGGCTGGCTAGCGCGTATTGCACAAAGGTGGCAATTTCCGGATCAAACGCCTCCACGGCCGATTGTAATCGGCCGGTTACCTCGTCCAAGAATGGCTGTACCGGCTCGCACAAAGTCTGCCAGCTCGGTGGCGCGGCAGGGTTGGTTTTTTCGGCCAACATTCTGGTAACCATAAGATCAACAACCCGCAGAGGCGAGGGTGTTTTTCAGAATCCTAGTTATAGCTTTGTCTTTCCGAGCTGCAAGACTCGCCGAAACTCACGCGCGCGAAGCGGCATGACCGACAAGCGGCTCTGCTTGATGAGCGCGATCTCTGCAAGTTTGGCGTCAGCCTTGACCCTTTCGAGTGTCACCGGTTCGGCCATGGCCTTGACTGGTTTTAAATCCACCACGCTCCAGTCGCCTTCCTTGGCAGTAGGATCTGGATACGCCTCGCGAGTAACCATGGCCATACCCACCACAGCCTTTTCACTCACACTATGGTAGTACATCACGAGGTCGCCCTTTTTCATCGCGCGCAGATTATTCCGCGCCTGATAATTCCTTACGCCATCCCAATATGTGCCTTTGTCCTTAACAAACTGCGTCCATGGATATTTTTCAGGCTCCTGTTTCACTAACCAATGCTGCATAGGCAAATTGTGAAACAACTAACCCTCACTAGTCACGAAAACACTACTCACGATCTAACGCATTAGGTAAACTACACATGTGCCTGATATCGCCGATAACCTCGCCCAAGTGCAGCAACGCATTGCCGCTGCGTGCAAACGGGTAGAACGGTCACCTGAGGAAGTGCTGTTGGTAGCCGTTGGTAAAAAATTTACCGCTGATGTCATTCGAGAGGCGGCCGATTGCGGCCTCACTCTCTTTGGTGAAAACCGCGTGCAGGAGGCCAAGGCCAAAATTCCCGATTGCCCCGGCCATTTGCGCTGGCACTTTATTGGCAATTTACAGACCAATAAATGCCGCGATGCAGTAGCGCTCTTCGATATGCTGCATGCGGTCGATAGCCTACATCTTGCCAAGGAACTCAATAAACGCTGCGAACAGGCCGCCAAGGTGATGCCCATATTACTGGAGGTTAATGTGTCGGGCGAAGGCAGCAAGCACGGCTTCAGCCCCGAGACTGCCGTGAATGCGATGAAGGAGTTCTCTGATTTTCCCCAGCTCGAATTACACGGGCTAATGACCATGGCCCCTTACTCACGCCAACCCGAAAGTTCCCGCCCTTATTTTCAAAAACTGTGCGAAGTGAAGACAGCTTGCGAAGATAAATTGGGGGCCCCACTACCCGAACTCTCAATGGGTATGAGTGGGGACTATGAAATCGCCATTGAAGAAGGAGCTACTTTGATTCGGCTCGGCACAACACTTTTCGGCCCGCGAGCAGCTGCGAATAAGGATTAATCACAAGATGATCGCGCCCATATCTTCAGGATTGCCGTGGCATCAATTTAGGTTTGGGCCGAGTTGGTTTTCCGAAGGCCAAAGGTACTGCCATTACAAACCAAGCAAGCATCGGAATTAATGATCCAAAGAGCCAAAACAGCACCACCCGCAATGGACCGTGCTCTCCGAGCCACTCATAAACTGGTCTCATAAATCCCAGTATCTCCCTTAGAGAAACCGGAAGGACCACAGACCCCCACGAAGCCAGAATCGTTATTTCCCACGCAGAATAGACTATTAAGCCCATCAACAAAACAATTCGATAACCGTTCTTTCTTTGAATCATAAACAACCCGGTCCAGAGGCAGAACAAGACCCAACCTGCTGCGGAGAATAACCAGTAGACCAAGCCAAGATGATCAGAAAAGTTTTCCACCAACCAATCCTGCAAAGGAAAATGGAAAAGATAACGAACCACTGAAAATAAAAGCTGCAACACTAGGTAACCCAGAAAAAGTCCCAATAATCCCTTGGAAATGTAAGAGCGATCGGCACAGACCAGACAAATGCTTGCAGCAGTCCAACTCAATATACCAAGAGGAATAATGATCATATTCCAGAAACGGCGCGTTTCCCATATCTCATCAGGTTCTAACCCATCGCTCAGCTTGAGTTCTGCCCATATACCAACCCCGCCACTCAATGTCCAAAGTAACAGTGTTAACAGCAAGAGGCTTACTGAGGCCGCCCCCAATCCTCTCGAGACTTTCAAGTGATTTGATGGATCCACTACAACATCTTTTCCATCCTCAAGTCGGGTCTCAGGTGATTCATCCGGTTTCAACACTTCTGAAAGCGCCAACCATTCCGAACCTCCTTCGGAAACAATCAGATCATCAGATTTAAACTGCCCTGAATGCAGCTTCTCCCTGACTTTTTCCAGCCCAAACGGGCCCGATGTTTCCCCATCGTGATTAACGAAATATTCATCGGATGATTCCATAGCAAAGAAACAGGATACTGCCCAATTTTAGCGGCATCCAATCTTTTCCGCTCAATACAATGGCGCCCTGTGTTTCCACTGGCATGTGTAGAGCATTTGGGAGTGCATAAAATCGCTATCCGTGCTTCAATCCGCGCCTCCATGGAGTTGACACCGGACATGTTCACTGAGGAAGTAGAAGCAGCCGTAAAGGCTTTTGATCATCATGTGGTGTGTCTCGATAAATCACCAGAGGATTGCCAAGCATCTCTGGAGAGTTTGCTGGTGAAGTCCTTACGCGCCTATGAGACGCGTGGGGAGGGCATGCGGCATGGAATCGCGCTGGATAATCAGGTGACAATCATCCTTAGTCAGGTGGATGAAGAGGACCGGCCAATGTGTGGCATTTACTTCAACCTGCACTCTCCCTACAAAAAGCAATCGGTGTCGACTGAGCCGGAGCCGGCCGCAGATCAGTAATTTCCCTGGGTTTCAAAAAAAAGGGCCCCGAGGTTACCCCCGAGGCCCTTCTCCACCCATCCGTTATTCGGGGCGAATCAAGTCGCCCGCACGGATGTCCCCCTTGTTGATATCGGCTACAAGAAAGGTTTCATTGCTTTGCCCGGTGATGGTGACCTCCCCTACCTGTTGTTTGCCTCGATAAGCATAATACCTCTGCTCCGCAGGCGGTAATTGCGAGTAGGCAAAGTGGACCACAACAAATCCAAGCGTCTTGTCCACCTCAATCACCTTACCCTGTCCGCCGGCAATCTTGGACGGTTGCCCCGTTCCTCCGGACAGCGATGATGGAGATTTATTGACCAGCTTGACAACAGGCTTTTCTGTCTCCGGTTGAGGCTCCGAATCTTTCGACGTTCCACCAATGCCCTCGATGAATTTGCAACCAACGGATGCAACACAAACACCAATAGCTAGCAATGTGTGAATGGCGAGCCTCCTTGTCAATCTCACCGAGCGGTAGCCTATCTGCTAATTCCCTGCATTCAACGAAACTTTATTCACACTCTTGATCCATACAGAGATCAACCATGTGACACAGATATTGCGTTAATCAAAATATAGCATATAATTAGCTTATGCTGAGGAGCGCATTCCGACTTGTATTGTTGACCATCGCCCTGGTGGCCATAGGAGCGGGTTGTACCGGGATCAACGTGGATCAATCTGTTTCCCCCATGCGCCTGTTAATACCGGGACTGCTTGGAGGATAAGGATTTTCCATAAAATCCACTAAGTCCGCTAGTCCTTCCCTCTCTACGTCAAGTATTTTTCTTCTTTCTTTGCCTTTAGAGACCCAAAAAAAATTAATTTCATATTGACGGGTAAACACCAGTTTGCCATGGATAGAGTTTCCGTTTATCAGGAATTGATTTTATGCCTCGCGGTAAAAAAGGAACAAAGAAGCCGGCCCCAAAAAGCGGGGCGGCCATGAAGTATGACGCCCATGCCACGGCACTGGAAGATGCCTACGGCATGCTCGCGGACCTGCGCAGGGAACTCTCAGACACACGTGAAGACGTGGGTGAGCGCGAAGATTTGCTGAAAATATTCTCCACCTGCAAGGATGAACAACGCTCGTGGCTCCTGCTGGAGGATTACTTCACCAAGCTCAAGCTCAGCCGTAAGGATTTTCCCGGAGACGAATGGTGGGAGGATGTGGCCAAGGCCAAAGGTAAGAAACGCCTTGAGGCACTGGCGGTGGTGTTCCTTCGCACGGGACGCCAAATGCCCGCGGAGCTTTCTCAGCATGCGAATCTTGAACGCTTCAACGAAATCGAGAAAGCCGAACGCGAACGAGCTGTTTTTACCGAGTTAGAACACTGGATGTTTCCACCGGCAGCAAATCATCTCGATGCCCCTCGCGCATCCATCCGAGCCGTGGCCACGCCGATTCCGGAAAACACCGATTCCAGCCTTCAAACGCTGAAGGTGGAATTTATCGTGCGCCGTCCGCGCACTGGCGACCGCAAGAAATCTCTCACCAACCTGATAGACCTCACCGTACGCGCCGCGCATGAGCAGGAACTTTTTCCAGCCAGCGACTGGGAGTTCATCGAGTGGGTCACCGAATATTTTGCCGAGGATGTGACCGACGAGGAAGACCTTATTCTGACCGGGCAAAAACTTCTCCAGTGGATTGCACATTGGGGCGGTAAATCGCGGCTGCAACCTGCCGTGAACGCCCCACACTATGGCTTCCACGGCCAGCTTGTGGAGATGGTGCCAACACTGAAAAACGGCTCCGCCGAGCTGGCCTTCACCCATATGCTCCGCATGCCCGACGGACGTGAGTTGTCGTTGGACGATCCGATTTTCTTTGCCGGACGACCGACGCTCGTGCTGGTGGAAAACAATTTTTATTTCCTCCGCAACAGTCCGCCCGATTCGTTGCTCAGTAAATGGATCACCAACCCTCGCGCACCGATCAACCGGCTCAGTGCGCGCTTCATTACTGAGTTACGCCGCGCGCACGACGAGGATGGGGTGGATTGGGATTCGCTTTGTGAAACACATAAGGCCAAGCCGCTTTTCATGTTTGAGCTGCATGGCGACCGGCTGGAACTACGATTGCAAGCCAAGAGCGAAAATGATGGTAGCCTCTGGGAATGGAGCGGCCATGAATGGCAAGTGAAGACCAAAGGTAAGAAACGGCCCACAAAGCCTCAGGTGCTGGAGGATTCGCGCTTGGAGTCGGCCTGTGAATGGCTGCGAAAGCTCGATTGGTTTACCCCCGAGCCCGGCTTGTGGGTGGGTGATGCCAATGAAAATTTTCTCAACGTGCTTGCCGCCGTATGGCCCGATCGACCGCAGGCTGCGGAGTTCCTCGGTAACGATGCCTTTCAGCGCCTATTCCTCAAGCCCAAGCGTCTTAAGCCCAAGCTTATCTTAAAGGGTAGTGGCATAGATTGGTTGTCCGTTTCCGCCGAGTGGGAAGAGGAGGGCATGAAGCTTACCAAGCGCGACTTGGAAAATCTTGCACAGGCGACCAGCCGATTTGTGAAGCTCCCCAACAAGGGCTGGGTGGAACTGGATGTGGAGGCCACGCAAAATGCACAGGAAACGATGGCGGACCTCGGGCTTGAAGGCCTCGAACCAGGCACGCAAAAGATTGCTATGGAGCAGGCCGCACATCTCGGAGATCAATCCCTCGCACAGTTTGGCGATAGCAAAAAGGCACAGAAGCTGCGCGATCGCATTAAGCAATTTGAAGGCATTCCCAGTCGCGATTTGCCCAAGGGACTCAACGCCGAGCTCCGCCCGTACCAACGGGAAGGCTTTGATTTCCTTTGCCATCTACATGGCATGAGTCTGGGCGGTATTTTGGCGGATGACATGGGTCTTGGGAAAACGCTTCAGACTCTCATCTATCTCATGTGGCTCAAACATCTTAAGAAACGCGGCAAAGCCAACCCGTCTCTAGTCATTTGCCCGGCCTCGGTGATGCACAACTGGCGTCGGGAAGTGGAAAAATTTACAACCGACATGTCGGTGCTCGTGCTAGAGAGCGGCGCCGCGCGCCACCGAATGCGCAAGCTAATTCCCGATCACGACATCGTGGTTACCAACTACTCACTACTCCGGCGTGATCTAGAGGATTTGCAAAAATACAAGTTCAACGCCGTGATTTTAGACGAGGCACAATTCATCAAGAACCCCGGCGCACAGGTCACGCAATCGGTGAAACAGCTGAATTGCAAGACGCGTTTAGCCCTAACTGGCACGCCACTGGAAAACCGTCTTCTGGATCTCTGGAGCATCACCGATTTTGTGCAACCGAATTATCTCGGCGATGAAAAGCATTTCCACGAGACCTATGACCCAGGCGGTGGTGATGGTGAAGAGGCCGTAGCCAACCGACGTATCGCGCGTAAGCGCCTTTCATCGCGCCTGCGCCCCATTCTCTTGCGACGCGTGAAAAAACAGGTAGCAAAGGATCTGCCTGATCGCATTGAGCAGCGCCACGACTGCGAACTTGGGAAGGACCAGCGAAAACTTTACCTCGCCGAGCTGCGCCGCAGCCGCGATACAGTCATGGAAACCATCCAGACCAAGGGTGTGGCCAAGAGCCGAATGCAGGTGCTCGCCGCCCTCACGCGGTTGCGCCAGATTTGTTGCCACCCCTCCCTCGTAGGCAATGACTCCTCCTCTGGCAAAACTGAGGCACTCTTCGACCTGCTTGAGCCTCTGGTGGCACAGGGTGAAAAGGTACTGGTGTTTAGCCAATTTGTGCAGATGCTGAAAATCCTCGAGAAGGATTGCGGCACGCGTGAAATTCCCACCCACATGCTCACTGGTGAGACAAAGAACCGTCAGGACATGGTGAATGCCTTTCAGGAAGCTGAAGGAGCTGGTGTGTTCCTGCTCAGCCTGCGCGCGGCAGGTACAGGCCTCAACCTCACCACAGCTAGCTACGTGGTGCTGTATGACCCGTGGTGGAATCCCGCCGTGGAAGCGCAGGCCATTGATCGCACCCACCGCATCGGCCAGACCAAGACGGTGAATGCGTACAAGCTTATTGCGCCTGGAACGGTTGAAGAAAAAATCTGGAACCTGCAACAAAGTAAGCAACAGACCATTTCCGATGTGCTCGGCGAACAGGGCTTTGCCAAGAGCCTTTCCCAGAACGATTTAGAATTCCTCTTTAGCGAGGACTAGTCCCACGAAGTGGATAGTAAATCCGATGGTTGTCCGGCAGGGATTCGAACCCCGACTGGATGGACCAAAACCATCTGTGCTACCTTTACACCACCGGACAAGGTGCGCGTAACGTAGCGATCCAATCCACCCAAGCAAAGAAAATTCATATCATGACGCCCTCCGAACAATTTCATGACATGCTAACTCGCGCACCTCTCACCGCTCTCGCTCCAATGCAGGACGTGACGGATCTACCGTTCTGGCAACTCATGGCACGATACGGCGGACCGGATCTATACTTCACCGAATACTTTCGCGTGCGCGAGGGATCGAGACTTGAAAAGAAAATTCTCAAGTCCATCATTCACAATTCCACCGGCAAACCGGCCGTCGCACAGATGATCGGCTGCCACATCCCTTCGCTTGTCCGCACCGCCAAAGAACTGCAACAGCACGAGGTCGCCGGGATAGATCTCAACCTCGGATGTCCCGCACCGGTGGTTTACAAGAAATGCGCCGGTGGAGGGTTGCTCCGTGAGCCAAAACGCATCGACGGTATCCTTGGTGCGCTCCGGGAAGCCGTTGAAATACCATTCACTGTCAAGACTCGCATTGGCTTTGATGATCCTGCCGTGTTCGATGAACTACTTCCCATTTTTGCCAAGCACCACATTGATCTCCTAACCGTACACGGTCGCACCGTACACGAAGGCTACCGCAGCGAGGTGCATTATGATTACATCGCACACGCTGTCGACATATTGCCCTGCCCCGTGCTTGCCAACGGCAACATATATTCTGCTAACAAGGCACAGGCGGAATTAGCTTCTACCGGCGCGAACGGCCTGATGATTGGACGGGGCGCCATTCGTAATCCGTGGATATTCCATCAAATCCGCCAAGTACAAAACGGCGAAACTCCGTTTGCACCAACTGGCAATGATGTTCTCGCTTACCTGAAGGAATTATTTGAAGCGGTCCACTTGCCCAATCTCAAGGAACGAGCTCACGTCCGAAAGATGAAGAAGTACTTCAACTACATCGGCATCGGCATCGAGCCCACCGGCGAGTTTTTACACCGCATCCGCCGCGCCACTACTGCCACAGAATGCTTTGATATCTGCTTAGAATATCTCGAACATGACCATCCCATGCCGCTGGAACCTTTTGACCTTGTTCTCAATCCAAGGGATGTGATGTCCGGCCAGCACCGATAAGGACTGGTTCTATACCTGATCTGCCGCAACCTGCTTAAGAATCTCCTCAAGAGTGGTTCTACGGTCCACCACCATTTGAAGACCGCTGTCCCATAAAACACCCATACCATTAGTTACAGCGATCTCTTGAATCTCCCGGGTCGGTTTTTTTTCCATAACTGCTTGGCGTACATCTTCATCGCACACCAGCAGTTCATTAATCGAGGAACGTCCACCAAAGCCCGTATTACCGCAGGCAGAGCAGCCATGGCCACGATAAAAGCCGATATTTTGAAACTCTTGAACATATTCATCGCCTTCGTGCTGTCGTAGTTGTTCCACAGCATAGGGTTCGGGTACGTACGGAGCAGAGCAATGGATGCAATTTACCCGCAGGAGACGCACACCCAGTACACCAATGATAGTGGAGGCGAGCAGGAAGGGCTCAATATCCATATTGATGAGCCGCGCAAAAGTACCTGAAGTGGTGCCGGAGTGCAGAGTGCTGATCACCATGTGACCGGTCATGGCAGCATTGACGGCAATCTCAGCAGTTTCTTCATCGCGAATCTCTCCAACCATGATGACTTCTGGATCCTGACGCATGAGTGAGCGGAGCGCAGCAGGATAGGTGTAGCCTTGCACAGGATTTAGGTTGGATT
>CBFHWX010000018.1:0-34354 GCA_965659445.1 Limisphaerales bacterium
TGATCACGGATGATTTCGATAAGCTCATTGCAAGGCTCGCTCACCTTAAAAAGCTCCGCGATGGCGACCCCATCCTGAGCCGATCAATCGCCGGATGGCATGTAGAAGGCCCGTTTCTTTCCAGCGAGCCCGGTTTTCGAGGTGCCCATGACAATGAGGTAATGCGTGACCCGACAACGGCCGATATTGATCGAATTCGGGAAACACTAGCTGATGATCCCGTCCTGCTCACCTTTGCCCCGGAACGGACCGGGGCCATTGCGGCTATCAAACGCGCCACGAAGCTTGGCATGCAGGTGAGCTTGGGCCATTGCAATCCAAGTGAGGAAGATCTGGAAGCAGCCAAGGAGGCGGGAGCAACGGCATTTACTCATTTGGGAAATGGCTGCCCGCAGGAGCTCGATCGGCATGACTCTTTCATGTGGCTCGTGCTCGATTCGGGAGGACTCCTGTGCGGGCTTATTCCTGACCGCATCCATGTTCGCCCTCCGTTTTTCCGAGTACTACACCGGATATTGGAACCAGAAAATATTTACTATACGACCGACGCCATGTCGGCTGCGGGTGCTCCAGTAGGAAGATATACTGTGGGACGTTTGGACATCGAGGTAGGCGAGGACCAGGTCGTGCGACAACCGGGTCAAACCAATCTGGCCGGCTCAGCACTACGCCCGCTGCAGGGCGTTCAAAGAGTAGCAGAGATGCTGGACCAACCCTGGCAGAAAGTGTGGGATGGCTTTTCGGTGAGACCAAGCAACTTCATGGGAATTGACCATGAAATGACTACGGGCAAGCCCAATCCCATATGTTTAGTCAAAACTGACGATTCAGGGAAACTGACAGAGGTTGAATCAATAATTTAATTCACCCTCACTGACTCAATCCAGAAATTGCCACTACAAAAAAAGCCGCCCTTGAGATAAACCGAAGTCTACCAGCCGGGCGGCTACCAATCCTTTTCGATTCCGTCGTTGCCGACGTTCACTCTGAAGGTCAATGCCTTTGGTAAGGCAACCGTCATCCAACCTCTTCTTAAAGTTCCCGAAGGAAAGCTAATCAGATTGAGAACCTCTTCCCCGAAAGGTTGCTGCTCTCGCGGTCAGTTGACTGACCGAGCGATTCCTAAGAGCCGCTCAACGGTGAGAACCTATCACAACAGCTACTCCATCAAAGCCGGAGTTATTGTTTAGTGTTCACGCAGTTTTCACGGGTTGTTCACATTGAATGGTCATTGGTTCTTTATTGTTTCTGCCCGTTTTAGGCTTTCCTCTCAAGGGGGTTCAGTTGTTCAAATTGGAAAGAGTTTAAATGGCGAAGACCAAGAAACATCATAGCGTGTATGTGATTGAGCTGGATGAGGCGGTGTTACGCGAGAAGAGGTTTGTATTAGCTAATCCGGAACGTGATCCGTACCTGTCCTGCCTCTACGTAGGCATGACTGGGCTGGATCCGGAGGTGCGTTTTGAGAATCATAAGCGGGGCTACAAGGCCAATTGGTACGCTCGCAAATACGGCCTGCATCTGCTCCCGCAAATCTATGAGTACTATAATCCGATGAGCTATAGGGAAGCTGTCGCCAAGGAAAAGCAACTGGCGCAGGAGCTGCGGGCTGAAGGATACGCAGTGTGGCAGAATTGAACGGGGTTTTGATGTTGCCAAAACATCAATAACTAAAAACTTGCCTCCCGCTGTCAAAAACCGATCCTATTCTCAATGACCACCTTGCGCGTTGCCCTGCTTGCCCTACTGTTCATTTTCACCGCTTCTCTCCCCGCTGCTACCTGGAAGGCCGGCACGGCCAAGGCCGATATCACGCCCAGGAAATCCATTTGGATGGCCGGCTACGGTGGCCGCACCAAGCCCAGTGAAGGAACCCTACACCCGCTCTGGGCCAAGGCATTGGCTCTGGAGGATGCAACCGGCAAACGCGCAGTCATCATTGCCACCGATACCATTGGCTTATCTGGCAGTATCTATAACAGCCTCAAGCTGAAACTCGCCAAGCAGTACCAGCTCACTTCAGCTCAGGTGATGATCAATGCCTCCCATACCCATACCGGGCCGGTCATGCGCGAGGGCCTCTATGACATTTATCCCCTGAATCCTGAACGTATAGCCCGCATCGAGGAATACTCCACACGATTTGAGACCGAAATTATTAAAATCACCGGCCAAGCCCTCAGGAATCTGGAACCGGTCACCCTGAAACACGGCATCGGCATCACGCGCTTTGGCGTTAACCGACGTGAAAATAAACCCTATGGTGATGTTCCTAAACTTATCGCCGCCAATGCCCTAAAGGGCCCCGTTGATCATGATGTGCCAGTACTGGCCGTTTACAAGGATCTCAACCTAAAGGCAGTGGTCTTCGGCTACGCCTGCCACAGTACCACTTTAAGCTTCCAGCAATTCTCCGGTGACTATTCCGGCTTCACTCAGATTGCACTGGAAAAGAGTCATCCCGGTGCCTTGGCTCTCTTCAGCGCGGGCTGTGGAGCCGACATCAATCCCCTGCCCCGGAGACAGGTTTATCAGGCTGAACGTTACGGTCACATGCTGGCTGCCGCCGTCGAGGAAGTGCTCCTGCAAAAGATGAATACCTTGAAGCCCAAATTGGCCACCCATATCAAGACCGTCCCCCTCGAATATGACGCCCTACCCACTGATGAATCGCTGGCTGCTTCAGCCAAAAATCAGAATAGCTATCGGGGCCGCTGGGCAGCACGCATGATCAAGCTCAAAACCAAAGGCAACCTCCCCAAGACCTATCCCTACCCCATCCAGTGCTGGCGTGTGGGAGATTTGCTATGGCTATCGATGGGTGGTGAAGTGGTTGTGGACTATTCCATCCAGTTCAAAAAACAATTCGGGGTCCGCACGTGGGTAACCAGCTACGCCAATGATGTAATGGCCTATATACCCACCTTTCGCGTCCTGCAGGAAGGTGGCTACGAAGGCCAAAGCTCGATGGCTGTTTACGGACTTCCCGCTGACCGTTGGAAGGAAAATATCGAAGAACTGGTGACGGATGGTATCCGACAGTTGGTCCGCGAAACCAAGTGAGTAACAAACGCAAATGGAAACGGCCAACTCTGATCGCGGCGGGCGTGGTCGCGGTGGGGGCCATTGGCTTTTGGGTCTGGCTACCTGCCAACGGACTACCCACTGCGCAGAGATTCATCCGTTGGCAATTTGAGGATGTACGGCACATCAATCCGACCCATTTGGCAGAGTGGCTTGCTCACACTAATCGTACTTCACCCGTATTGCTGGATATTCGCCGGGAGGATGAATTCTCCGTTAGCCATTTACCCAATGCCAAGCGTGTCGCGCCAGATGCAACAGATGAGGAGTTGAAGGAATTTCTCCCCGATTCCGATCAACCGATCGTTGTCTACTGTGCCGTGGGCTATCGTAGCGGCAAAATGGCGCGCCGGATCCAAGGCCTCGGCCACACCAATGTCTATAATCTTGAGGGCGCAATCTTTGCCTGGGCTACTGAAGGCAACGCACTGGAAGGCGGTGATAAAGTCCATCCCTACAGTGCCTTCGGCCGGCGAATGCTAGCTGACAAACTGGAAGCGGATTAGGTCAGCCACCACCACGTTAGTAGTGGCCCCAACACAAGAGCCGGCAGGTAATTAGCCAGCGGAACCTTTTGCACCTCTAAAATCACCAGCATGATTGTCAGCACCAGCAAGCCACCCACGAGATTGAATATGGCCAGCAATACCGGCTCGTCCTTGATGAACACAAGATTTGAAGCAAGCAGAGTAACCGCACCTTGATAAGCCAAGAGCGGCACGATGGAGAGGAGCACCCCTGCCCCAAACCGAGGGGCAAAGCACAGCGTGGCGATACCGTCCATTGCTGATTTCACCAAAAGAATCGTGGGCACATTCCCAAGACCATCCTCCACAGCCCCCAATAATGACATGGGGCCAACAGTAAATAAAATTGTGCAGGTTACAAATCCGTCACTAAATGTTGCTGGCTGATCATTCTTAAGCTTCGCAAACCGATTTTTTGCCGCCTGACCGAGCTTATCCAATCGCTCCTGCAGCTTCATCCAAGTGCCGAACAGATTGCCAAAGGAAATGGCCAATAGAGCAATACCTCCAAGTCCAACAAACTTCCAAAAACTACCGAGCGCCTTCCATCCACCGTGCAAGCCATGGGCTATCATATAACCACCAGCAAGGAAGGTAAGTGCAGCTAGAAAACGACGAATGCGATGCTGGGTCGAATCAGGCAGTTGCCTACTGAGCCTGAGTCCCACAAGGCCACCCACAAGAACGCACAGAGCATTTATAATGGTACCGAGGGGCAACCACTCGATGGAAAACAGTTTTTCCAGCTCGCTCATCCACCGAGTTCCACCGCCATTGCCTCGCCTAATGCGTTCGGCTCCCGCAAGTCACCAGTTTGTTCACTGCGCCGTACAGTTTCGTTGAGGAATGATTCAGCGCGCAGTGTAAGTCGCCCCTCCACAACCTCCGCCAACGCACCGACAGGCGATTGACAGCCACCACCCATTCCTCTCAAAAACGCACGCTCTGCCGTGACGGCGGCGCATGTATTGAAATGATTGAGTCGTTCGCAGATTTTTTGGATACGTCCATCATCCGCGCGAATCTCGATACCGATGGCCGCCTGCCCTACACAAGGCAACATAAGTCGAGTATCAAGCCTAACAGCGTGAATCCCCTCTGGGACCGCATCACCCTCAAGGCGATTTTCGGGGGTAATGCTAAAATGCAGACGGGCCAATCCTGCTGCGGCAAGAAGCGTCCCCGCAAGATCGTCGTTCTCCGCCAGTTTCCCCAGACGTGTGGGTACGTTCCCACGAATTTCTTCTATGCGTAAATCCGAACGCAAGGCGTGCAACTGCGCCTGACGGCGGGTGCTACTAGTGGCAACCACCGCACCCTTTCCTAATTGTGATATTGGACCGTCAAAGTTTGCATTCGTTTTATAAATCAACACGTCACACGGATCTTCACGCTTACCTACTGCCCCTAAAGTTAGGCCGGACGGCAATTCGGTGGGCAAATCCTTTAAGCTGTGAACTGCAATATCAGCTTTCCTTCGAATGAGCGCGACCTCAAGTTCCTTCGTAAACAAACCTTTTGGTAATTTTTTCCCAGCTTGGCCTAGTGAGGCGGCTTGCTGCGTGTCGCCCGTGGTTTTTATAATTTTGATCTCAAAGGTCAAACGCGGGAAGGCAGCACGACATTGATCAAAAATCATGTTGGCCTGTGCCAGTGCCAAGGCACTGCCGCGCGTGGAGATTATGATGGGCGACTCGGGCATATGAATCAACTGGTGGCAGGGCGAACTAACGAGGATTTTCCAACAGCTGAATGCGTAGAGTTGTGCCTAAAATCAGCTGAAAAGGCTTCAAGCAAAACAATCAACTCTTTAGCCTTAGCGTGTATGATGGCCTCACACTTGGCGACTTCCTCCTCACGGAGCCGAAGATAATCATCAGCAATGGCTTGTAGGTCATCAATATTGTAGAGATAGACGTCCTCCAGAAAATTCACTTCCGGCTCAATGTCACGCGGCACCGCGATATCGACCAGTAAAAGTGGGCGATGATGTCGGCCAGCTTGTAGTGGTTCTAGCTTTTTGCGGTCAATTACATAATGTGGTGCGCTGGTACTGCTGATGATGATGTCGATGTTCGCAAACTCGTTTTCCCAATTATCAAATTGAACGGCTTTGCCACCAAGTTCGCTCGCCAGCTGTTCGGCCCGGTCAAAGGAGCGATTGGACACGATCACACTCTTTGCCCCTCGACTAAGCAGCGCACGAGCGGCCTTTTCACTGGTGTCTCCAGCCCCGATCACCATTACAGTACGATCATTGAGTTGATCAAAAATCTTACCTGCCAACTCTACAGCTACATTGGCAACAGAGACACTGCCGCGTTGAACCTGGGTTTCCGTACGAATTTTTTTTGCAGTATTAAAAGCCTTTTGAAAAGCCTTGTTCAGTTGCCCGCCCGTGTACTTGTGCTCCAGCGCCACCTGATAAGCCACCTTAAGCTGCCCGAGTATCTCTGTCTCGCCCAAAACCATTGAGTCCAGTCCGCTGGCAACCTTAAAAAGATGCTCCAAACTGTCCGCGCCAGTCTTTTCGTAAAACACACTCTCCTCCACCTCGCGGTCCTCAAGAAGAAAGTCGCGCATGTCATCAAGTAATTTGTTCGTTTGACCGTTGGTGGCCGCATAAATTTCCACACGGTTGCAAGTCGACAAAAGCACAGCCTCGGTTGCCTCGGTTGTTTTGCAAAGGCGCTCGAGCAACTCTGGAAGTTGACCTTCAGACAAAGCAAACTGCTCCCGCACGTCGACCGACGCGGTACGATGATTGAGGCCGAGGCAGACGATGGACATCAGCTTGTAGTGGTTTGATGAAGCGGGGACAATAGATACACGCCCCAAAAGGTTAACATCACAAACAAAAAACTCCCGAGTGCTCCCCACGCAAACCGTTTGCCACTTTGGACATGGCGGGATTGCAACACAAGTAGCACCAGATAAAAAATCCACACGCCCAGAACCCACAGCATTTCAGGATCTGTAGTAAACCACACCCCCTTTTCTTTGTGTAGGTATGCTGTGCTGGCTACGAGACCCGCAGAAAGCAGACTAAACGCCACCCATAACAGTTTGGCCATCGCCGCCTCAAGTCGTTCCAATGCCGGCAGCTTGGACAGGATCGCACGAAATCGGTGCAGCTTGAGATCATTCTCCTGCGTGAGGTACATTACCGCACCCACCGCACAAAGCCCAAAACCGCCAAAGGAAAGGAGTAGCAGCGCCTTGTGCAGACTACCGAGTGCGCCGGAATAATCGTGCTCTACTTTCGGATCCATATCCGGGAACAAAGCAAATACGCCCAGCGCAAAAAGCAGTGGTGATGCAAACGCACCAACAAACCGAAAACGCTGCCAAACACCGGCCACAAGATAGCCGGCCACAATTGTCCACATGATAAACGCTGTGGCTTCGTATAGATTTGTGATCGGGCATTGCTTCAACGAAAAGCCGCGCAACGCCATAGCCATGGTATGGAATACCAGCCCGCCAGCGAGCAGCCCGTACACTGCCCAGTCATCGCGCCTAAATCCCTTTCGCCATAGAAATATAGAATACACCATACTAATGCCGTAAATGGTGACAGCGATGCAGAAATAGGTTTTATTGGACCAGTTCAAAAGGAAGTTGAGGGTGACAGAGAAACGCGTAATTTCCAATTCCCAAATCTGCATCCCTTCAATAGTCTGGCGAATTTGGTCATTGGAAACCAGACCTTACACACTTATTATCGGAGCGTGTTTCGCTTTGGAGGCATTCTGTTGTTCACCGCCCTGTCATTGGTGGCAATGGATATAGTGTATCAGCCGGTAGCCGGAGTAAAGGTGCCCGCTATGGCTCGGGAGTTTCGTGGCGCGTGGATTGCCACGGTCAACAATATCGACTGGCCTTCCAAACCCGGACTTTCCACGGCTGATCAAAAGAAGGAATTGCGCGATCTAATCAGCCGAGCGGCAACCCTCAAACTGAATTGCGTGATCTTTCAAGTGCGGCCCGCTTGCGACGCGCTGTATCTTTCTGCACATGAACCGTGGTCCGAATATCTTACCGGCAAAATGGGGCAAGCCCCGGAACCGTTTTACGATCCACTGACATTCGCCCTCAACGAAGCGCATCGGCGTGGGCTGGAACTGCACGCGTGGTTTAATCCTTATCGTGCACGCTACAAGGGTGCCCAAGGTGATGTCTCCAGCAACCACGTCAGCCGTACACTGCCAGCCAATGTAAAAAGCTATGACGGATTCGAATGGCTGGATCCTGCTGAACCCACGGCGCGCGCGCAGTCGCTCAGGGTTATCCTTGATGTGCTGCGGCGTTATGACGTGGATGGAATTCACATTGACGATTACTTTTATCCTTACCCCGACTCCAAACAAACGGAGTTTCCGGATAATGCGAGCTGGAAACGATACCGCGGAAAACTCAGCCGAAATGACTGGCGACGCATGCACATCAACAATTTTATCCGCGACCTGCACGGTGAAATCCACAAGATAAAGCCATGGGTAAAGTTCGGCGTGAGCCCTTTTGGCATCTGGCGGCCAGGCTATCCCAAACAGATTAAAGGGCTCGATGCCTATGATGCGCTCTACGCCGACGCTCGTCTTTGGCTTCGAGAAGGCTGGCTGGATTATTGCGCGCCGCAACTTTACTGGCAGATTGCCCCCAAGGCTCAAAGTTACCCGGTTCTCATGCAATGGTGGCACGAACAAAACCCAAAGCGACGCCACCTTTGGCCCGGCAACAATTCCGCTCGCATTGATCCATGGCCCGCAAAGGAAATTATTTCACAAATTGACCTCACTCGCCGCCATCCTGGTGCCACTGGAAATATCCATTGGAACCTCAGCGCGCTATTTGATAACCGCAAGGATATTGCCACAAAATTGCAAAAAGGTGCTTATGCCCACCTTGCCCTACCGCCGTCTTCGCCGTGGCTTGATAAGAATCCGCCCAAGAGTCCGGCGGTTAACGCGAAATGGAATGGGGCGAAGCAGTTGATTCAAGTAACTTGGCGCGAAACAGAAAAAGATACCCTGCGCCGGTGGCTTTTCCAGATGCGCGTCAATGGCAAGTGGCACGCGCGCATTGTACAAAGCTCTCAACGCTTTATCTCAATTCGGGCAACTAAAACCTTTCCGGGTGCCATCGCAATCTCTGCCATTGATGGAGGCGGCAACACCAGCACGCCCACCGTGCTGGGCAGGAAGTAACTAGCCAAATAACGGCAGGGGCTTGCCGTCGCAGAGAGGCAAGGGACGGTCGGCGGCATCGTAAATCATGTGATCGGGGTCTATGCCCAAAGCATGGAAGATAGTTGCGTGCAGGTCAGGTGGGCCACACGCCTTATCAGCCGGCTCAAAGCCCGTGGGATTGGATTTACCATAAACTTGCCCGCCTTGAATTCCTCCACCGGCAAAGACGGCCGAGTAGACTCCGGGAAAATGATCGCGTCCCGCTCCACCATTTATTTTTGGCGTGCGTCCGAAATCCGTGAGCATGACTACCAGTGTCTCATCCAGCTTCCCACGCGCCTTTAAATCCTCCACCAAAGTCGAAGCCGCCTGATCAAAGGGCGGCAACAGGATGTTTTTTAACTTATTAAAGTTATCTGCGTGGGTATCGAAGTGGTCTCCCTTGGAACCATTAAGGTCCCCCGCCGCGCAGTAAACGGTGGCCACCGGCACACCGGCCTCGGTGAGACGCCGAGCGGTTAGTACACTTTGGCCGCAAATATGCATGCCGTATTTTTCCCTAAGCGCACGTGGCTCATTCTCCAGATCAAATGCCTCATGAACACTGGGATTCATCAACATGTCTAAAGCCATTTCCTGCGAACGCCCCAAAGCTTTGGCTTCCAACTGGAGAGCAGACTGCTTGGTGACTCCAAAGCCGTGGATCAAGTTTCGCCTTTTATCCAAACGACCACGACTCACGCCATCGGGTAAGTTGAGATCGATGCGGCCGGAAGTCGGCGACTTGCCGTTGTAAATTTTCAACCCCTTACCCGGCGGCCGGAATACAGCCGGATCCATCCCCATACCGAGGAAGCCAGCGTCCTGCCCGTTGGACACGCCTCCATCATAAAGTGTGTATGGGAGCGCCACTGCGCCTGGCAAAGCGTTTTGTGGCCTTCCACCATCCTTCTTGGCCTGCCAAATCATTGAACCGATAGAAGGCCAGTCTTTGCGTGTGGCTTCCCAGTTGCCCGTAAGGTTTTGCGGTTGATGGCCGGTGAGATTCCAATATGCGCCAGAACGGTGGCTGGGTGCATTGTGATGGGCACTGCGCACGATGGCCCAATCCTTCATGGTCCGGGCAAAGCCGGGTAAGTGTTCGCCAATGCGAATGCCCGGGACGGCGGTGGGGATTTCCTTGAAGATACTGCGGATATTGGAGGGGGCATTAGGTTTGAGATCAAAGGTATCGAGGTGACTAATCCCGCCCCAGCAAAAGAGGACAATGCAGCTCTTGGCTTTCCCAAA
Organism: Limisphaerales bacterium; assembly: GCA_965659445.1. GTDB lineage: Bacteria > Verrucomicrobiota > Verrucomicrobiia > Limisphaerales > UBA1100 > UBA1100. Next base: position 10,091 of record CBFHWX010000018.1, read on the forward strand.
TCCGTGATTGCCACCAGCCGCATTTGCGCGCAGGGCCAGCAGATCCGGGAGCGCCAGACCACCCAGTCCTAGTTTCAAAAAATCACGACGCAGCATTCTTTCCTCCACGGGCATGATAACAGAGGATGGGAAAATTGCTAAGGAATTTATGTTAAAGAAAAGGAACCGAGATTCTTCTCACCTCGTTGAATATGGATTTGCATCAGGTTTTTGAGCGCAAAAGATTGGATAACATTCCACGTGCCGGACAGCAGACGATCAAACCTGAACTGGCCAATTTAATATTTAAAGATTAAACTGCAATTCCAATGAAATCACCCAGTGCTCTATTGTTATTAGCTTGCCTACTTCCCTTTCTTTGCACGGCGCAAAATCAACAAAAGCCGACTGCTCCCAGGGGTAATGTCTCAAACTGGCTCAAGACCATGGATAAAAATGGTGATGGAAAAATCGCCGCCGCCGAGGCCACTGGCCTCATGAAAAGGAACTTTAACCGGGTAGACACCAACAAGGACGGGGCACTTGATAAAAATGAACTCACCCAACTGGCCAACCGGCTCCGGCGCAATAATCAGAACCGTCAGGGTAATAGACGGCGTATCCCAACCAATGAAGAGCTTCTTAATAGCGCCCCAAATGATGTGGTGATAGAACCAGATATCGCTTACCGGAAAGGCAAGAGTGAGGCATGGAAATTGGATTTGGTAATGCCCAAGGCCAAGAGCAAGGAGGCGCGTGCGGCCATCGTGTTTGTGCATGGTGGAGGCTGGCGCTCAGGCGACAAGCGCACAGGCTACTTCATGCGCGGGGCAATCGAGTACGCACAGAAAGGATATGTCTGCATTACCGTCAACTACCGGTTAATCGCCGAGGCCCCCATGCCCGCCAGTATTGAGGATGTGAAGTGCGCAGTGCGTTGGCTGCGGGCCAATGCCAAAAAATACAACGTCGACCCCAAAAAAATTGGCGCCTATGGAAACTCTGCAGGAGCACACTTGGTGTGCATGCTGGGACTGGTGAAGCCCAAGGCCAAACTGGAGGGTGACGGGCCTTATCAGGATCAATCCAGCCTGGTCCAGGCTGTGTGCGCCTCCGCCACTCCCACAAATTTTCTTTTGTTTGACAGCCGACGCAAAGGCCAACGCACTCAACCCGGTGAACTATTCGCCGGCCCGACCGATACTCTCGAGGAACGTGGAAGGAAAGCCTCCCCCTCTACTTATGTTGCGGCCGATGCACCTCCCTTCCTGCTGGTGCACGGCACGGCGGATACAACAGTGAATATCAAACATGGCGACACGTTCCACGCCGCACTTAAAAAGGCGGGGGCCAAGCATCTCGAATACATACGGATTGAAGGTGCCGGCCATGGTGTATTCCATCAGTCATCAACAAAGACCTATCCGGCCATGGAAAAGTTCTTCGAGACTCATTTGCGCGGAACAAGGAAAAAATGACCTTGGAAGGGTTGTAAGCCGAATTTGGTCTGCGCCGGTTGCCCGGCGGAGAGGATCATTTATCTATTGCGACCTTAACCGGAGCCCGGATCGTTTCCGATCCCGGGAGCACCCCCTAGCCCATCCTATTTGCTCATTCTCCTTTCGAATAGGCTTTTATCCAATCTACACGTAATTCGAACGGGCCGTCCTTTTTGTCATATATCATGAAACCAAGGCTTTGAATCTTTGATATATCCAATCCATAGCGCCCCTTGTCCAACTGAGAGCCACGCCAAGTTGCGGCCATATCTGAAAAGGGGATTTTAACGATCTGCCAACCCTTAGGATTCTTAACAGTCTTGAATTCTGCCCGATGAGCAACGGAGCTTCGCCCCATACGCACGTCAAACTTGTAAGTACGCCCATCTCCTTTGAATCGAATCACCACACCTTCTTTATCCTTCAGATTAATATTATCCTGCTTAGTTCGGATAGATGAAAAGCCTCCGCCATTGGTATTTGTTGAGCCGGCGAAAATTAGTTTTCCCTTCTTAAAAGAGAAGCCACCCTTCAAGCGCCCCCCCATTACATCGTCATTTACCGTGACCCACTGCTCCCAAAGCTTGTCGCCGGTGAAATCAAATATCATTTGGGTATCTGATTTCGCCTCCGTATCGGCCCCAACAGCTTGCAAAACAAAGAGGAAGATCACAGCCCATACTCTGAATCCGCTCAGGGCGGATCTGAATAAACAATTTTTCATTAGGCCTAACATACCTGATGCCACAACTCAGTCAAATAGCAGGTTCAAGGAATTTAAAGGAACACCTTAGTCGCGTTTTTGCACACGTTAAAAAATCTGCATATTTGAAAATCAGACCACGAGTATGCTTTTTTAGATTCACACATGGGAAAATGACCTTGGAAGGGTTGTAAGCCGAATTTTGTCTGCGCCAGTTGCCCGGCGGAGAGGATCATTTATCTATTGCGACCTTACCCGGAGCCCGAATCGTTTCCGATCCCGGGACGGACCGTCCCAAGGCCCCCTATTTGGTCTTGCACCCAATGGGGTTTACCGTGCCGCCTCGCTTACGCTCGGCGCGGTGGGCTCTTACCCCACCTTTTCACCCTTACCTCAGGCAAGCCTGAGGCGGTTTATTCTCTGTGGCACTTTCCGTCAGTCATCCTCACGGATAAACTGCCCGCGTGTATCCCCGGCTGAACCGGGGTTACGCGGCATCGCGCCCTTTGGTGTTCGGACTTTCCTCTCCCGTTAAAACGAAAGCGATCCTCCACCCTTCCAAGGTAGCAGAATTATAGAAGAAAACGCACGGAAGCTCAAGCCTCCTCAAGCGTCATGTCGCGCGTGTAGTAAAGGATGCGGCCACAATTCGGACAGTACTTGATCTGCCGACCGCTCTTAACATCCACCACTTCAGAAGAGGGCAACTTCATATGGCAACCACCGCATGCGCCATGCGTGATTCCCACAATGATTTTGGCCCCTTTCTTATCTAGCAACCGATCGTAGCGCGATAGCGTGGTTTCATCAATCTTCTCGGCGGCCTCAGTGCGAAGGCCTTCCATTTCCTCAATGGTCTTCTTAAGATTTGCCTCGCGCTCATCGATCTGCGCCAGCGCAGTGGCCTTGTCCTGGTTTGCCTCTGTGAGTTCAGCCTCAGCTTGCTTTAATGTTTCCGACTGTTCGTCAATTTCCTCCATCGCCATCAACTCCTCGGTCTCGAGGTTGGAGATGTTTTTATGGCAGGCTTCAATCTGACGACCCAACGTGCGGTAAACTTCGTTATCCTTGGTCTCCAACTGTTGCTTGGAATAAGTGCGAATCTTTTCCCGTTCACCTTCTATCTCCAGCTCAAACGCGTTTTTCTTGATCTCGATTTCCTTGGCTTTCTGCTCAGCGTCCGCTTTTTCGGTTTCCGCTGTAGCAGAACGATTCTGGCTCTCTGTACGCTCGTGTTCCAGTCGGATAAATTCCTCACGGCCATCGATGATGGCGCGGTCGCGATCCTGAAGGACCAAAAGTTTTTCAATTTCCTCGTGCATGTGGCTGCGGGCGGGCAACCTAGGCGCGTGTGAGAAGCAAGTCAACTGTGCACCGCTTTGACTTGGGGATAGATTTTTCTGGCTAACGAGCCCAGAAACGGCAAATTCCCCGTTTCCCGGACATGAAGGAGCAAGTTGTCATTCTCGATTTCGGGTCGCAATACACGCAGGTCATTGCGCGCCGCATTCGCGAATGTAAGGTTTATTCGACTATCCTCCCCCACAACACTCCAATAGCCGAGATCGCCGCACTAAATCCCAAGGGCATCATCCTTACCGGCGGTCCAAAAAGCGTCTACAGCCGCAAGGCACCCCTGCCGGACAAGAAGATTTTTGATCTCGGCGTGCCCATGCTCGGCATTTGTTTTGGCTTACAGCTGATGGCCAAATATCTCGGCGGCAAAGTAGAGCGCGGACTCAAGAGGGAGTATGGCAAAGGTGAGCTTCAGGTGAAGGACGTCAAATGCGCGCTTTTCGGCAAGCTACCCAGTGCCCTGCAAGTTTGGAATTCGCACGGCGACAAACTCACCCAGTTGCCCGAGGGCTTCAAGACCGTTGCCGCCACGGAGAATTCGCCGTTTGCCGCAGTGGAAAATCGCAAACGCAGATTTTTTGGCCTGCAGTTCCACCCCGAAGTCGTCCACACACCAAAAGGCAAAACGATTATCAGTAACTTTGTCCACAAGATCTGCGGCTGCAGCCGCAAGTGGACCATGCGTAACTACATCGATCAGGCCGTGGAGGACATTCGGGCGCAGGTCGGTGACGAGCACGTGATCCTTGGCTTGTCGGGCGGTGTGGATTCCAGCGTAGCCGCCGCTCTCATCCATAAGGCCATTGGCAAAAAGCTCACCTGTATTTTCGTAAATAACGGCGTACTCCGCGCCAATGAAGCCGAGGCAGTTCAAAAACTTTTCCGTGATAATTTCAAATGCAACTTTCTCTATGAAAACACTGCAAAGTTATTCCTGAAAAAACTCAAGGGCGTCACCGACCCCGAGATCAAGCGCAAGGTTATCGGCAACACGTTCATTGATGTTTTCCAAAAGGCTACGCGAAAAGTTGGTAAGGCGAAGTTTCTTGCGCAGGGCACGCTGTATCCGGACGTGATCGAGTCGGTGCCAATTGACGGCAATCCAGCCGCGCTTATAAAGAGCCATCATAATGTCGGCGGTCTGCCGGAAAACATGAAGTTTGAGCTCGTCGAACCTCTGCGCAATCTTTTCAAGGATGAAGTCCGCCAACTCGGCCTTGAACTTGGGCTGCCCAAGGAAGTCGTCTGGCGGCAACCCTTTCCCGGCCCTGGCCTTGCCGTGCGTCTGCTCGGTGAGGTGACCGAAAAAAGCCTCACCATCCTCCGCAATGCCGATCGTATTATCATCGAAACAATGAAGGACGCAGGCTGGTACTATAAGGTTTGGCAAAGTTTTGCAGTGCTGTTGCCGGTTCGCAGTGTGGGGGTAATGGGTGATGAACGAACCTACGAATACACCATCGCCGTGCGCATCGTGGAGAGTAAGGATGGCATGACGGCCGACTGGGTGAAACTTCCCTCATCCCTGCTTGAGACCATCTCCAGCCGCATCATCAATGAAGTTGATGGTGTCAATCGTGTCTGCTATGACATTACCAGTAAACCCCCCGGCACCATCGAGTGGGAATAGGTCAATAGACCACATCGGGTGGCTTTAATTTGCCGGGGTTAAAGTAGAAATTCAAGCACCCTGTCTGAAACACAAAAACTGTTGAGCGCCTTGAGCGCCAATGCTTATTGAAATTTTTAAGGGAATTGTGAATATCTTGCCTTACCCATGGATTCATCGGCTTTGGCCGGTGTTCCCCCAATACACATATTAGATAGCTCTACTACCTCTGTAATGGACGGCGATTTTTGACCAAGGATAGTCAAGGTTAGCGGGCGAAGTAATCCGAATTAATGGGTGGACCTTGGTGCCTTGATTAGTTCAATCCCTGTGGCAATTGGCCTACAGAAGCCAATCGGAAAAATCTTGAATTAGTCATCCTCCACCAGTCCAACCAAAATGTATTTTGACACTTGCCCGGAGCTATTGGTCAGGAGCAGCGCCAAGACGTTTAAGCCCGCGCTCGTATAAAAGGTAACAACATTCATCGCGCCATCCATTGCGAGATGGCATAGGTTGTGGGAGGTTGTGTTAGCTCCTCGGACTGGGATCTCAGAAAGGAAACCAGCCATGAAAAATACGATCACTCGACCTGTCGCCCTTGCCTGTTTCTTAGGCATCGGCCTGGCCCTAATCTGGATGAGCCTCGTGAACAAACCAGCACGCGAGTCAAACCCCAAAGACAGCAAACCCATCACCGCTCAGGAACGCGCGGTAATGTTGTATTTAAAATCAAGCACACCATTAGTTGCTCCAAATGTTTTTGTAAATCATCAGACAGCAGAACAACGAGGAGCTTTGCGGCCGGCTTTAACACAAATGCTGCCGAAACAATTTTCGATGGCCCAAGCACCGTGGCGCGCGCACGAAGGCGCGAAGGTCAATCCCGAGCCCGTTGCGTTGCCGGAAGGCACAACGTTGATACGTGGAATTCCTGCCCATCCTTCACGGGTAGTAGTTAAGATGCGAACAGATATCAGCCGCAACGCATTGGCCAATAAGCTGGATAGTGTGGGGGCTTCCATCGCTACCGAACCCAACGCCAGCGGTTGGCTGACAGTAAATTTGGCTCCACCAGACCCTGAAAATAAAGTGCTTGGATCCGAAAACACTCTGTTGACCCGGATGAAAGCGCTGCAGGGGACCGGCGTGCTGGAGACGATTGAACCGGACTATTTGATCACGCACACCGCCTCCCCGGGCGATGCAGGCTATAATCAAGGCTGGCTTTGGGGCCTCCAAAATACCGGCCAAAACGGAGGAACAGCAGGCATTGATATTGGAGCAGCCAAAGCCTGGGACACAAGCACGGGTTCCACCGATGTAATTGTCGCCATCATCGACACAGGTATTCGCTATACCCATCAAGATCTGGACGGGCAAATGTGGACAAACCCCGGCGAGATTCCCGAAAACGGTGTGGACGATGACAATGACGGTTACATTGACAACGTTCACGGAATTGATGCGGTTAATAACGACGGCGACCCAATGGATGACAATAGCCACGGCACACACTGCGCGGGGACAATCGGTGCGGGTGCAAATAACGGGCATGCACACGTCGGGGTGGCATGGAAGGTGCAATTGATGGCGTGCAAGTTTCTTAGTGGCGATGGCTGGGGCTACACCAGCGGCGCAATTGAGTGTATCGACTTTGCCGTAGACAACGGTGCAAAAGTGCTCAGCAATAGCTGGGGTGGCGGAGGCTTTAGCCAAGGCCTGTATGATTCCATAATGCGAGCGCGTGATGCAGGTGTGATTTTTATAGCCGCCGCTGGCAACAGTGGTGAGGACACTGATTCATCCCCACATTATCCAAGTGCGTATGACCTAGAAAATATCATCGCCGTGGCTGCCATCGACCGAAACGGACAGCTGTCAAGTTGGTCCAACTACGGCCAGTCCACCGTGGATCTTGGCGCACCGGGAGTAGACATTTTCTCCAGCGTGGCAGATTCGGACAGCAGTTACGCTTACTACAGCGGAACCAGCATGGCTGCCCCACATGTTTCAGGTGTGGCAGCCTTATTGTTTGCCGATGATGACACTCTGTCGGTCAGCCAACTAAAAGCACAAATCCTGAATACCAGTGTACTTCTGGACGACTTGCGCAATCGCACCGTGAGCGGCGGACTAGTCAATGCCGCCAACGCACTGGATGGTGGCGATGACGCTGAATTAGAAATTGTCCTTACGGTTTCTGACAACCCACTTCGCGGTGGGCGCAAGGCAACCGTGATGGCACAAGTAAGCGACGTGACTCCCGTGATTGGTGCTTCTGTGACCGGTGATTTGGATGGCACCTCCCTGTCCTTTGCCGATGATGGACACACACCTGACGCAACAGCAGATGATGGGATCTACACCGCGGCCATGGAAGTTCCGGACGATGAGGGGGTTAAAAGCGTGACGGTTTCCGCGACGGCAGAAGCCAGCGGCAAGGCCTCCGCAAGCACGAGCATCACCATACCGGTAATACACACGCCGGCAAACGATAACTTCGATGAACGTGCCGGCTTAAGTGGACGCAAGGTGAGCCTCAGTGGCTTTACCAACCGTGCAGCCACCGCGGAGGAGAATGAGCCGAAGCATTATCGGTCCAAGCCGCAGAAATCCGTATGGTTCACGTGGGCATCACCGCGCAACGGTCGGGCGGATATCTGGTTGAAAGGGAGCAACTTCGACACTGTAATGGCGGTTTACCGCGGCAGCACACTTGACAATCTTCGCCGTGTGGCACGTGATGATGATGGAGGCGGCAAACTCACCAGCCGCGTTCGGTTCAATGTGCGCAAGGGCCGCACTTATCACTTTGCAATTGATGGCTGGAGTGGGGCTGAGGGTGACATCAACGGCCGACTGGTGGTGAAGAAACGCAAGCCGTTCAAGCGAAGTAGCAAATGGTGGCAATAGCGTCAGAAATTCTTCAGAGGGTTGTTAACCAGAAAGTCCCGGCATCTTTTAGGGCCGGGGCTTTCTCATTGATTTCCCGTTGCAATGAATCACGCAATCTATTAATTTGGAAATTGTCGTGCAAAAAAAACTAACCCAACGTTCCGGGTTTACCTTAATCGAGTTGTTGGTAGTGGTTGCCATCATCGGGATTCTCGCGGCGTTACTGTTGCCCGTATTAGCGCGCGCCAAAGCCAAGGCCGGCCGCATGAAGTGCGCGAGTAACCTGCGTCAGGTGGGCCTTTCCCTCTTAGGTTTTTGCAACGAGAATGGTTCACGCCTTCCCTGGCTGTTGACTCTGGAAGACCAGGCAGCTGTTACACAAGGCCTTACCGGCCCGGCGCCTTTTCGCGGCCAACATCCGGCCAATAAGCGAGTGCGGAACGTCTCCACCTTGTTTTTAATTCCCACCATTCGCAACGATTTCTCAAACAACTCCAAAATCTTATTATCACCATGCGACCCCACAGCGGCACCGGCCAATGAAACGATGGAACTCAACTTCCGCAGCCTTAAGCAGCTTGACCCCGAAGGCATCAGTTATTCAGTCTGTCATGGGGGGGACACTATGCTGCCTTCCACCATCGTAGGCCTTACACGCAATACCGAACATGTATTTCTCAAACCACAATCCTTCAGAGCGACCCTTAATCGAGGCCAACTCTATTTCCATTTGCGGGGAAATCCTCCCGGCAATTCAACCCGCTTCGTGGGAGCTGATGAGCTGATTGAAACCACCCCACCTGCCGTCGCCCGAAAGATCTCACCATTGGTCATGAGCCAGCTCTTGAAGGGCCAAGGGCAAATGGTTTTAGGCGATGGCAGTGTAGATCAGACAAATGATGCTAAATTTGACGAACAAATCACAGCCCACTTGAAAGAGCGTGGCGGTGTTACCATCGGCACACCCCAAATCAGTATTAGTCGCCCGAGCCAACCCACCTCACCCATCGCAGCGGTCGGCGGCGGAAAAGGCGGCGGAAAAGGCGGCGGAAAAGGCGGCTTCGGACTTGGTAAATAAGAGCTAAAAATGGCGAAAGGTGCGGTGCCCTAAATCCGCGCAGTCTAGGTTCTTATAGCCACACACTGGGGGGTTCATATAAAACAATTTGTGTAATAGTGAAAACAGACAAATGAGAACATTATTATCGACTGCAATTATACTGCTGGACCGTTGTACAACCTTTGAAGATATTGGCCACCAACTTTGGCTCACTGACAATGCTGAAGGATATCAAGAACTGAGCGAGGCGTCAGATTGATCTTACTCTATAACGGCTGTAGCGGAGGTTTAAATAAATGGCAGAAACAAGAAGTGGCTAAGTGGGAAAATAGGTAGAGAGGTTTACATTAAAGCCATAGATGGTGGAGTTGGAATTTTCAGTATCAATCCCGACAGGAGTTTGACTCACATTGGAAATATCATAGATGGAAAACGAGAACGACTTTCAAAAGACAAATATGCCATTTGGGTAAAAATAAAGTAGCATTACGCCCCCAAAGAAAGACTCATGCTAACGAATGATAGACGAAGCGGCAAATGACCAAATAGCACGTCATGAAAAACAGACATCTCGGTAAAGACTGGAAGATCATTGCCAGGATACTCTTGGAGGTTTTTAGAAACACACTCATACTCGTGCGCAGCAAACCGGATGCCAAGTTGAGAGCAAACCGATGAAATGACGAGACGTAAGCCGATTAATCTTCTCTCTTCCAGTTCCTTATTCGTTTCCTTGCGGATTGCCAACTGCAGCCAGCCTCGCCTAGTTTAATGGTGAATCGAGACTGACGGTTATTGCTATTGCGGTACCAAAGATGGAGAGAGTGGAGATCCACGATCGACAACAGGCCGCTCATTCGAACCTTCATTCTAATGGGACCGTCGATGGTCTCAAGTGCTTTTGTTTTTTGGCTGGCCCTCGCCAACAGCTATCGTCCTTACAGTGTCGCTCGGTTAAAAGTTTCGAGCTGCGATCGACGTTAAATAAACCCAATTTAAAAATGCCGCGTGGTTTCCCGCTCGCATTTCGGGTTACAAATGACCTTCTGCTTGGCACTCGAATTGCTTTGTCGGCTGCGACATGGGTATTTTCCCTACAGTATTCATCAGCCTCACAGTTATGGTCGCTATTATTGCGATGCGGAGACTGCGATGGATTTGATGGGCGTGATGTCTCACTAACCACACGCCAATGAATAAAAAAGGCCGGACAGGTTTTCCGGCCCTTCCTGCATTGTAAATCATGCCCTTCTTGTAACGGGCTAAGCGGGATTCAGTGGAACCTAAATTGAATCTCCATTTTCCAATTGAAAAATGGTGGGCGATGCAGGATTCGAACCTGCGACCAACGGCGTGTAAAGCCGCTGCGCTAGCCGCTGCGCCAATCGCCCCCCCAGAAACGCCTCGCCAATGAAAAGGAGGCGAATCCATTTGTCAAGAGAACCTACTCTTCTCCCGCAAATTAGTATTCCGAATTTACTATTTTCCCCCCGTTCCACCGAAGCTGAATTTTGCCTCAAACCTTTTATCATGCGTTTTTGCGTAAAAACCAGCATTTATCCCTTTTTTACTAATCATCAATAATAGCCAAAGACTGGATTTATGAAATTTCACGCATAATTTTCACGCATTATTTTCACGCATTATTTGAGGAAAATTACGCGCAAAATATCCTCAACTCCAAATGGACCGGTCGGGCCAAGAATTTTCCCGCTTTTTCCCACTAAAAACTCGAAGAACAAGTTTTCTACTGTGCGGCATGCATCCTGCTAAAAGCCATCAGCTGGAAACTCGGATTCAGTTTAATTAACTGAACCGACAACCCTGATAAAAACACCAAAAAGGTAAAAACCATGAAAAAACATAAAGGATTCACACTAATTGAGCTGTTAGTGGTGATTGCCATTATTGGCATTCTTGCGAGCATGCTCCTACCCGTCTTGGCCAAAGCCAAGAACAAAGCCAGCCGAGTGAAATGTGCCAATAACTTGGGCACCATTCATAAGGCACACGTTAGCTACACCACAGAGGCCGAAGGTGCAACGGCCCACTTGGATACGCAGTATGCGCCAGACGGCCAACACAACGTACGATCCCGTGCGATGGGTTACTGGCAATTTGTCAGCATGAACCGCCAATATCGCTGGATGAACGGCTTGCCGATCCGGCAAGGCCTTCAAAATTACTCCTCGATAGCATCACCGCTGGACCAGAAAACAATCGCAAGGCAGCGTCGTTATACCTGGAAGACCTTCGACCAATGGGGTGTTAGAGGAGGTTGGAACAATGGTGGCGGTGGAGGCGCTTTGAACTTGGCACGCGGACATGGCTTGAATGCAGGTTTCCGCAACTACGTGCCAAATTATCTCCAAAGCTATTCCATGGCTTGGCAGGGTGACTTGGACGTGCAAGACACAGTCCTGGCCATGACCCGAAATCATGCCGGTAGCTCAAACCAAAACTACCAAAATTACTGGAGTCGTTATGCTTCCCCAGGCAACTCATGGGCCCCGTGGGGACGCGGCAATAGCTGGAATTACGCCATCTATCCGTATCACTTCAGCTGGTTCGTATATAGAGCGCAGCTTGGATTTGTTAATAATAAACCTGCAATGTCATTCTACGGCCCCGGCAGCCAGCAATACAGCATGACTGGTTTGGCCGCGGGAGAGGGCAACTGGATAACCGGCGGAGGCGCCACGGCCCAGGGTTCAGAAAGCGAGCTCAACGATCAGTTGATCATGAGCGAAAAAACCTTCCAGGAAGGAAGCGCCGGTTTAACTGACCGTCCGAACCTTATGGCTGGTCGTCCTTATCAGTGAGATATAGATTTGCGCAAATGCGCATAACACACGGAAGCGCCGCGTAAGCGGCGCTTCTTTTTTTGGTTTATTATACAGGCTGAACATAGGCTGAACACCCATCCTGGATTTGGGGAAAAGGACAAAAAAAGACCGTACACCCCAGTGAGGCGTACGGTTTGAAATAGTTATAGCGCTTAAACTACGTTAAGTTACAACGCTTGGATTATTCATCCAAGTTGCCGCCGCCATCGGGCTTATTGCCTTTGAGCTTCAAAGTGCCTCCGTCTCCTCCACCCTTCTCGGTCGTCATTTCTGGATTTTCATCTTCTGACGTCTCATCTTTTGCTTTGGCCGCATTCGGGTCCTCGGCAATTTCCGAAGAGCATCCCATGAATCCGAGTGATACGGCTGTGAACGCAACCGCCGTTAGTGTAACAATCAGTTTCTTCATTTCTCTTTTTTTGATACCCCCCGGATTGCACAATTGCCCCGGGTAACTGGAGGAATTCTATGCACAGTCGCTGAATATGTAAACCCAATAAAGCAACTCCCCGAGGAGGTTTTATTATTTCAGATCAAGGGATTAAGTGTGCAATCAAACGCCCGAGATTCCTTTCTCAATCCACAGTTTCCATAAGGCCGAACCTTCTATCGTAATTTCACTCATCTCCTCCCTCATTTGGCCGATATAAAATGTGTTATCAGCGTGGAATTCACGCAAACTTCCCCGTAATTACGCACTATTTATTCACAAATCCCTAATAACTTCCTTATACTTCAATATTCCACTGAAATTTTGGACATTATTTTTGATTTATATTCGGCATACATCCTGCTAAAAAGCACTAATTGGAACTCGAGCTGAGTTAACAAACTGGCCCGACAACCCTAAGAACCAACAAACAACCAATAACCAAACCATGAAAACAAACAAAGGTTTCACACTAATTGAGTTGCTGGTGGTGATTGCCATCATTGGCATTCTAGCTAGCATGCTGCTCCCTGTCTTGGCCAAGGCCAAGAACAAGGCCAACCGGCTAAAGTGCTCCAATAACCTGCGCACCATCCATCAGGCCTTCAATTCCTATGCTGCGGAGGCTGAGGGCGCAACGGCGCACTTGGATTCGCAGTACGCACCCCGTTGGGGCAACCCCCAACCCAGGCCGGAAACTCTCCAGGCCCGGGCGATGGGTTACTGGAATTGGAATCATATGCAGAGAGGTTACCGCTGGATGAACGGCTATGCGATCCGGCAGGGCCTTCAAAACTACAGTGCGATCGCTTCGCCGCTGGATCAGAAGACGATTGCCCGACAGCGCGCCTACTCCCGGAATGTAGGCGGCCGACGTGTATCACTTAAAACCTTCGATCAGTGGGGGAAAGGCTGGAACGCGGGTCAGGACTTTCGATGCTCCATGCCTTACTACCTGCAAAGCTACGCCATTGCCATGCAGGGCGATCTGGACGTGCAAGACACAGTTCTGGCCCTCACCCGCAATGTGTATGGCGGCAGTAATGTGGATTACTACAGGAAATATGGTAGTTATGCAGCCCGCCGTGACCGCTGGTTGTTCCCACACTACCCCTTCCCCTACACGTGGCACAACTACCGTGCGCACCTTGTCGGAGATGTTAACAACCATCAAACCAGGTTCTATGGACCCGGTAGCGTGAGAAACAGCATGACCGGCCTAGCCGCGGATCAAGCCAACTGGGTGACCGGCGGTGGCGCCGTGGCCCAAGGCTCGAACACCGAGTTTGACGATCAGTTGAAGATGGCCGACAGAACCTTCAATGAAGGCGTGGCGGCGACAACTGCTCCCTGCCTCACGATCCTGCGCCCCTACCAGAATAGATAGGATAGGGATTAGGCTCAATCACAGAAGCGCCGGCATTTGCCGGCGCTTCTTTTTTGCCCGACCACTGATCTCGGAAGCCAAAGTAGGGAATAAAAAAACCGCACATCAGGATGTGCGGTGGTGATGGTTAACAGGATTAAGAATAATCACTCGCCCTCATCATCATCATCCGGATCGCCTTCCTCACCTTTCTCTTTCGGCTGAAAGGCACCCTCACCTTTGCCTTCGCCGTCGTTGGCATCTTCATCCGGATCGTCAGTGTCCGACGTGTTTTCAGGTTCTTTGGCTTCCTGTGCGGCTGCATCCGGATCGTCAGCAACTGCGCCGCCGCATCCAATGAAACCAAGTGGTCCGGCCATAAACGCGACCGCCGTCAGTAGTAGTATTAGTTTTTTCATATATCTCTATTTTTCGGGTTGTGCTTTTTTCCCGGAAACCATCATGGCCTTGCGCCGCTTGAACACGAGCGAGTTGCCCTCGCCACCACCCAGGCGGGTGGCGAGCTCCCAGCCATCCTGGCCGAGAAGATTTAATTCGTTTTCCGTGGAAACTGTGGTGGCTTTTGTCATCGTCACAACCTTGTATTCCCAAACGGGATTGTCTTCAGTGATCTCAAGGCCCTTGATGTTATTGATGGTAGTGCCGATCTGGTTAACCTTATCGGTCGTCTCTTTCACAGTTCGAATGATCTTGGCAACATCATCAAGTGAATCGGCGGCCGACTCAGCAGCTTTTTCCGACTCATCCTGCGCTTTCTGCGAGCAGCCAAAGGAAAGCGAAAGGACCACCACTGGAATAATTATCTTTTTCATGGTCTAGCCTGAATATCAACGACGATTCCATTCTGAATGCCAAAGTAGACTTTCGTCATGGTGCCGCCACCCCCAATGTTGCGCACTATCATATCTTTGTAAATCCAATAAGCACCCTCCTTCGAATCCGGCATGCCAAAAGTAGCCTCAATGGTGGACGTGGGCTTGTTCATATAAATCTGGTCAATACGAGTGCCGGCCTTGCCGCCATTAATGGTCCATTTCTGCTTTTTGCCAGGGGAAAGCGCTGGTCCCACCGGAATGCCAGGTAATGTGGGAGTACCAGTGGTGCCCCCGGGATTGCCACCACCACCAGGAAGCGGAAACCCACCGGGATTGCCACCACCACCAGGAAGCGGAAACCCACCGGGATTGCCACCAGCAACCCCCGTGGTTGGAAAGGCACTTTGCAGTCGCTCAAGCTGCGTGGCCAAACCAGTAATGCCACCCATCGCAGCTTGCATCATATTCTCCGCAGTTTCCTGCTTATCGATGGCATCGAGTACGCCGTCCACAGATTTTAGGAAGTTCAGTGTTACCGCTTTTTGCTGCGCATTCATCCCGGTATCCGCAAGGGAACCCATCGGCACAGCCGTCTTTATCTGAGTAATCACCTGATCGAGCCCCATGGCTACCTCCTTGGGCAGCCAACGTTCCTCCACCTTCATCATGTCCAATTCCCCTTCCCCCTCGGGAATATCGAAATCTGTCGAGCTGAGTTTTACCTTGGCGGTGGTTTCATTGGAGGAAAGCACTGTTACCTCAATCCCTTTAAGCCATTCACGCGCTTGCGCCATGTCTTTTGGGGTGTCCGGATCTCCATTTTCAGACCAGGCCATATTGATCAATTTTTCTACATCGGGCGAACCCATCAGCTTACCGCCATCTTCCTTGAGTAATACCCCCAAATCCGGATTCTGAACCCAAGTGGTATCAGAAAGTTTGCTGTTCATCACGATCTCCAAGAGATTCACTGCTGAATCCCAGTTCTCGGTAACCTCCGGTGGAATTACATCACCCGACTCCGCACCGCTTTGCTGGGCAAAACTATTTACAGCCTCAAGAATGAGCGTTTTTTTGTTTTTCAGGAGCCCGGTTAGCTTCTGTAAAACAACGAAGGTTTGCTTGTGGACCTCCGGATCCACATTTGCCATGGATTTCTTAAGCTCATCATTAAGAGTTTGCTGTTGTGAGGCTGGCAGCACCTCCCAAAGCACTTCAGGCTTGTTATCCGCAATACCGTTAAGAACATACTTGATGGTACCATCAGGCGTATTCACATCTCCGCCACCACCCCTGTATTTGGCCCACAGGTCCGGACCGTAAGTGATGCCGGCAAAAACCAGCCCCCCGACAATGATCAGGGCACCGGCAATGATGCCGATCAATTTACCTTTACCGGACTTGGCCGGCGCACCACCCATTTGCATAGGCTGCATTTGAGGCTTGGGCATCGCCGGCAGGGGAGCATCGCCGGACGGAGGAGTTGGAGGTGTACTCATGGGATTGTAAAAATTCAGGCAATTAGCCTAACTGGGGCTAATTGTCCGGCATCCTAAGTATAATCCAATGTTTTTGTCCAACGGAATTTAGTTGAATGACACAAATCGAAACGACGCAGCAACAACACAAAACGATATATTTTCCAAAAAAAGAAAAAGGGGTAGCGCAAGCTACCCCAGCTCCTCAGGCTGAACAGACCTCTCTATTTTCACGTATTTTATAGTTCGTTTTAGAGTCAGTTCTAACCCTGTTGTTCACTATACGCAGCAAAATACATGCCAACTGTTTTATGAGTTTCCTTACTGAAAACCACCGAAAATATCCCACCTACACTGTGTGTAGAAGGATGTTGCGTGATATTTTACTGATCGATACAAAAAAACCGCGCGGCAGTAAACCGCGCGGTTTTCAATAAAAAGTCTATTTTTATTTCTGCTTGGCGCCCTGCTCAATCCAGCGCTTGATGAGGTCAGCAACAGGCTTGGAAACGCGGTTGCCCTTGGGTGGCATGCGGTCATCATCATTATCCGGTAAGTTGATCCGCTTATAGAGTTCGCTCTTGGCCAAGTCTTTGGGTACCACCACTTTCTCACCATCGGCGCCTTTGCTGAATTCGGCAAAGCTGTCCAATCGTAATTTTCCTTTCTGCTTGTCCTTGCCGTGGCACTCAGTACAACGCTGCTTGATGATGGGCAGAATATCCTTGTCAAACAACGGCGCCTTAATCGCTGCGTACCGTTCCGACTCCGCTTTGGCAGCCTTGGCTGCAGCCTCTTTGGAGCTCTTTTCCGATGCCGCACGTTGCACCTTGAGCCGAGCCACGGTGTTCATGCTGCGCAAGTCTTTGTCTACTCCGAGGTTGATCGCGAGATCCTTATTGCCGGCCTTGGCCATCGCTGCCTGAAACGCTTTGGCTTTAGCCTCGGTCACCTTCGTCTGCCAGAGGTAAAGGCTCTTTAGCTTTTTGAGATTCTTCAGCTTGTCAAGACCGGCGTCCGTCACACCGGTACCATAGACATTCAGGTATTCAAGATTCGCCAAGCCAGCAATGGTGCCCAATGCCTTGTCGGTAATCTTCGTTTTCTCCAAGTGTAGCTTCTTCAGGCCGGTCAAGCCCTTGAGCGGTGCCACCCAGTCATCGGCAGCATCCGGATTCTGAAACGACACTTCCACTGCGTTCTTCAATTCACCCAATACCTTGGCATCGGCGCCGGTAAAGCCTTTCTTTTTTTCAAATGAATTCTTGATGATAGTAACACTGTATTCCTTGGAATCCTTGGCAATGTACAAAACGCGGCCACCCAGTGACTCGATCTTGGCGATCGCAGATTTTTCATCAGCGTGGGTCAAGCCGACCAATGCCAACACGGTGAGGATAAGGGAGAGATTCTTGAATACACTCATGGTTCCCGAAGACTAGCCATGCCTTCGGAAAATTTCAAAGGAGAAAATGCTAGCTTCGCCCGGCCGCCTTGAGAAAGGGCTTGATCTCGCGCATAAGTTTCTTAAAGGCATCCAATGTCACCTGCTGGGCTCCGTCGCTCCACGCCTCGGCGGGATTAGGGTGAACCTCGATAAGTAACGCATCCGCGCCCATGGCCACCGAACCCTTGCAAAGGGAATTGATGAGATCAGCACGACCGCAACCTTGGCTGGGATCAATAACCACCGGGCAGTGTGACTCCTGTTTCAGCGCGGGAATCGCCGAGAGATCAAGCGTATTGCGCGTATAGTTTTCAAACGTGCGAATACCACGCTCGCAGAACATCAACCCGGGATTTTCGTTAGCCAAAATATACTCGCCTGCCAACAACCATTCCTCAATTCGCATCGACATACCGCGCTTGAGCAACACAGGTTTTCCAGTTTGTGCCGCCGCAATGAGAAGCTGGAAATTTTGCGCGTTGCGCGTACCAATCTGTAGAATGTCCGAATACTCTGCCACGAGATCAGCGTGCTTTTGCGAAAGCAGCTCGGTGATAATCATCAGGCCCGTTTCCTTGCGCGCCTTAGCCAGCAGCTTGAGGCCTTTTTCACCCAGTCCCTGAAACTCATATGGCGAGGTGCGCGGCTTGAACGCGCCGCCGCGCAGGATCGTCGCCCCCACCTTGCGTACCGCATGTGCTGTTTCCATCAGCTGCCTTTCGCTCTCCACCGAGCACGGGCCGGCCATCACGTGGAATTTCTTTCCGCCAATCACGTGCCGGCCCACTTTCACGGTGGAGCCTTTCCCGTGTGCCTCCCGGCTCACAAGGCGAAACCGCTTCTGGATCGGCATAACCTTCTCCACCTGCGGCCAAGAGGTGAGTGTCTCCAGTGACGGGTTTTTCTTCTCGTCACCAATCGCGCCGATCACCGTACGCGCCACACCACGCATTACATGCGGCTCATAGCCGAGCTTCTTGATTTCACGCAGCACACTGCTTTCTTGTCGCTTCGTGATCCGGGGCTTTAGGACAATGATCATAAAAGCGCAAACTAATGGGCTCTCCCAAACCGGTCAACCTCCATCAGGTTCCCACTTGTCATCCACTTTACCACACCCTAAAGTATGACCAATGAAAGCCATCATATTTTCTGCCACCATTTTACTGTCCTCCCTACATATGCCGGCCGCCGAACCAGCCCTGGAGGGGAGCAAAGTGCGCAATGCTCTAAATGACTTACAGGGAAAACCAGCTCCGGACCTAAAGCTCAATGGCTGGATTAATTCCAAGGCTCTCGACCTTAAGCAACTCAAAGGCAAAATCGTCGTGCTTGATTTCTGGGCCACTTGGTGCGGCCCCTGTATTGCATCCATTCCGCATACCAACGAGCTCATGGGAAAATACGGCAAAAAGGGCGTGGTGATCATCGGCGTATGCCACCAGCGCGGAGCGGAGAAAATGAAAGCCACCGTGGAGGATCGTGACATCCAATACCCTGTTGCTGTTGATCAGGGCACCAATGCCGCCTACAAGGCCAACAGTTTCCCAGACTACTACATCATAGATCGCAAAGGCATACTACGCTGGGCAGACATCGTAAATCGAGACGTGGAAAAAGCCATCAAGCACCTCCTTGCAGAACAGCCGGAGGCATCCTCCAAATAATCTGCAAATAAATCACCCTACTTGATGAGCCCTGATTAACACGGTCCGGATCTTGGCTAGGCCACAAAAAAACGCCGCCCTAAAGCGAACCGAAGTTCACCGCAGGGCGGCTACCAATCCTTTTCAAGGGGCTCCCTTGCGGGAGTACTCTCAAGGTCAATGCCTCTGGTAAGGCAACAATCATCCGACCCCACAACTTTCCCGAGGGAAAGCCAGCCCGCAAACCCGAAGGTCGTTAAGCTTGGGTGGGAACTTCCCCCCGAAGGAATCGGTTCCCATGGTCGGTTGACGACCGAGCGTTTCCGAAGATCCGCTCAACGGGCTGAAGTTATCAAAAAAACCTCTGACCCCAAGCGGGAGTTATTATTTCGTATGCACTGGCTATTAACCAATTATTCACTTTAGTTCGGAAGCCTTAAGGATGAAATCCAACAACAGTTGAGGATCCTTGAGGCTGTGCGGATGATGCCCCACACCGGGTTTGTGGATTACCTTGATCAAACCTCCAAGCTTGCGGTATCGCGCTTCGAGAATCGCCGTGTTCTCCGCCACCGGCACCACGGAATCCGAATCGCCCACCACGTGGATCAGCGGTACGCCTGCCTTGGCGAGCGGTCCGAGATTGTCGATGGGATTCCCCTTGAACGCGAGAGCCTTAACATCCGTAAGACCATACGCCGCAAGGCAAGTCTTCCACGCACCAGTACTTCGCTTGCCCTTCCCTTTGCCTGCCGGCCAGCTTTTAAAATCGCACACCGGCGCGTCACCATAGATACACGTAACCTTCCCGGGGTTTGCCTTCGCCCAGTTGTATATGATCAACCCTCCCCGGCTCATGCCCTCCAATACCGGCTTTTTTTGAAAGCCATGCTTCGAGGTCACGAACTGATAAAAGATATCCCAACGTTTTACTGCCTTGGGACTACCAAAGAGATTGCCCACGTCACAATAGGCCACATGCCATCCGCGCTTGAGCAAGGCTGTGTCCAGCTGTGGTTCATGCCCCCAAAATCGTGCGCGCCAGATCCACGGCTTGTCCTCGGCAGCTATTTTGGGTGCCACGATTTTACAATTCACCCCCCCATGCTGGAAGTCAAACATTGTGAACCCGTGGAAGTTGCCCTTCTTGCCAGGGAAAGTTTCAGCTCCAAGCAAGTTACCAACGAGAAACAGTGAAAGGAAGGCCTTCATCACTGTGCCGGCACAATGGAGGCTTTGCCGGTTTGCGGATTGTATTGCCATTTCATACCGCGGGGCAGTTCGGGCAATGCCGTGAGATACCTTGCCCCTATCAATTCCTGCAAACTCTTGGCTCGACGTGATTCGGATGCCTGGAATGTACTCAAGGCACTGTTCACCTGCAACAAGCCCGCCTGGCTAATGCCTTTCTTGCGACCTTTGTTTACCGCGCCCAAATAGTCAACCGGCGCGGCAGCAGGGTTACCCGATGAATTATCATTAATATCCGGCTTGGCTCCGTCACTGCACGCACTAACCAAAAACCCAAGAATGAATATGCATTGCGTCGCTTTCATAGTGTCATCTTAACGAGCCGAAGAATTATTGCCATCAAAGAATAGCCTCGGTTATGGTGTATTCCATAACTTTTCTCCTGCTCTATATACGAGTTCTTTGTTGGCATCCTTGGCATCCCGCTATCTAATTTTCTTGAAAGCAATCTCCTTGCCTTCCCTCCGTTCTTATATCCCAACAACATCTTTATCCTCAACAGACTTTGAGCATCCTCCCCAAAGTCCAAAAGCCAACAAAGCCGTGAGTGCGGGTTTCATTCCTTCAGAATCAGCTTCGGACTGTCCCTCGCATTACTTTGGACAACACCTCACTGGACAACACCTCACAATTAGCGTTTTGGGCGCGGGCCTCTGATCTTTGTATTCAGCATTTTTCTTTTGCCGGAAACCCACGCTTTCTTGATGAAGTCAAAAGGGATGACGGTGAGTTGGTCTTGCGTGATGCGGATGACAGTAAACTCAGTAAACTTCGACTTGGGTGAAGGAAGCTGGACAAAATTGATCCCTCGATACTGATTCACGCTTGAGTAATGGTAATGTCCACCGAGGACAAGGATCACATTGGATTTTCCAATGGTGTTTATCAGTTCGTCCTTATTGGTCATGGCATCATGGCAAAGGTGGGTGAAGATCACCACGGGTTTATCCTTCGGCAACTTAACCAGTTGCTGCTTGAGGTAGGCTAGAGCCTCCCCGGTAAGCGGCTGGGCAGGCTTGGCCTTGGGATCAAATTTTGACCAAAGGCCGATAAAGACCACGCCTCCCTTTTCAAAGGTATAGCTTAGGCTGCCGTGCTTTTTTTTCAGCCAGTTGATCATGGTCGGGGAAAAGGCGCGTCCACCGTCATCATGATTGCCAAGGACATCGTAGGCTGGAAACTTCAGTCTCTCCTTGAGCAAGGCGTCATAGCCTTTCATGGCAGCGTTGGTAGGCCATTCGGTGATGTCTCCGGCTCCAATCACAAAGCTAGGCTCGGCTACCTTGCCGCCGATCTGCTCATGCCAATCGGTGCCGGGCATGGTGTTCATGGCGTCGACAAAGGGATGAAGCGTTAATGTATCGCCGCTGGTCTTGGTGTGTTGATCAGACCAGCCGAAAAACGTTAGCACCGGCTGGGCGGCCAATAATCCTGGCGCCAGCAGAAATAAAATCAGAGCAAGGCGAAGAAGTCCAAAGGGGGTCATCGAACCTACAATCAATGCTACAAATTTATCGTGTTTATTCACTGCATAACCTTTTGCCGGCATATTAATTTCAACGAACAGAAGTTTTGATCATGTTAAAGGTAATTTTTTTACCAACAGGATAATGTATGGTTGGTGACCATGATATGGCAATGCCATTGGCTGCATAGACGGTTCCATCTTTGACCCAGTAGGCACCATAAAAGGGAGAAGATTTGACTGCGACCAACACAGCCGTGCCACCATCCAATGGACCGCTCCTGTACATCAGGCCAGCTGTGTTTTTCCTAGTAATTGTTGCTTTGACCGCCTTTTCGTTCGGAGTCAATTCCTTGGTAGGCTTTGCGTTAACTCCTTTAGCATTTGCGGCGGGTTGATCTGTATTCCCGCACCCCACAAGGCACATAGCCAAGAAAGCTATGAGTATGGATTTCATTTCTTCTGAATCAGCTTCGGATTCTTTTCGATCATCTCTTTGACCAATGATTCCGCCTCGGCGATTTGGTCGGGAGTCATTCTTTTGGCAAGGATGCGATTGGTCTTTGCATTTTCGTACCCATTGGTAGCGGCAATGTTAAACCACCCATAAGCAGTCACATCATCTTTTAACACGCCTTCACCATTGGCATACATGTACCCAAGAGCGTATTGCGACTTGGCTAACCCCTGCTCGGCAGCCTTGCGGGTCCATTGTACCGCTTGCTTGTCGTCCTCCGCCACACCTTTGCCATTAGCATACCTCTGCCCAAGACTGAATTGTGCCCCGGCATGTCCCTGCATGGCTGCCTTGCGACACCACTTCACCGCTTCCACAAAATCCTCCTTCACTCCTTCGCCATTGGCATGCATCACCCCGAGACCATTTTGGCCATCAGCATTGCCTTGCTCAGCTGCCTTGCGGAACCATTCGAGCGCTTTACCATAATCTTTTGGAACCCCTTTGCCTTCGTAATACACTATCCCAAGCCTGTATTGCGCTTCAGCATGTTTCTGCTCAGCAGCTTTACGGTACCATTGTGTCACTTCCTTATCGTCCTTTGGCACTCCTTCGCCATTGGCATACCTGTCCCCAAGATTGAATTGCGCCTTGGCAAAGCCCTGTTCGGCAGCTTTACGGATCCACTGCACCGCTTCCATGGCATCCTCCACCACTCCTACGCCATTGGCATACCTGTTCCCAAGGTTGAATTGCGCCTCGACAAACCCCTGTTCGGCAGCCTTGCGAGTCCATTGCATTGCTTCCATGTCGTCCTGTGGCACTCCTTCACCATTGGCATATCTGTTCCCAAGGTTAAATTGCGCCTTGGCAAAGCCCTGTTCGGCAGCTTTGCGGAGCCATTGCATTCCCTCCTTATCGTCTTTCAGAATTCCTTCTTCATTGGCGTATATCACTCCTAGAGCGTATTGCGCCTCGGCTAACCCCTTCTCGGCAGCTCTACGGTACCATTGCACTGCTTCCTCGACATCCTTCTCCACCTCTATCCCGAGGCAATAAGATAACCCTACCTCGTAGAGAGCCTTTACATTCCCTAATTTCGCACTTTTGTTAGCCTCGATCTTTTTATGAAGTTGCTTTGAGAATTCTCTAGCCCTGATGGTTTGTACGGCGGTCATTATGTTGAGAGTCAAGGCCTTGGTTTTCTCGGCAATGGACAGGCCATTAAAGATGGCTACGGTAGACCAAGCGTAGGCAGCCATATAATCTTCCTGCACACCACTGCCGTTGTAGTACATTAATCCAAGGTTGTGTTGTGCCTCGGCATTACCCTGCATGGCAGCTTTCCGAAACCACTTCATCGCTTCTGCGGCATCCTGATCCACACCTTTTCCCTTTAAATACATCCACCCAAGACCGTACTGCGCGGAGTCATCCTTCTGTTCGGCGGATTTACTCCACCACTTGAACGCCTCCTGGAAATTCTGTTCAACTTCATCACCACGGAAATATTTCTGCCCTATCTCGGCTTGGGCCCTCATTCCTCCCTTTTCCGCCAACGCCTTCAGTGACTTGAAATCCTTCGGCAGCAACTCCTCCTTATCCGCCCCCACCACAGGCAGCCACAGGCATAAGGCAAATATAGCTATTAGTGTGGGTTTCATATTTCATAGGATACTACACACCCCACCACTCCCATGCAAACTTGAAGTGGCAATTGAAGATTAAGCTGGTAGGGTCACGTGGTGAGGCAAGTAGCTTTGGCGGCATTGGTTTGGGTGATCGGATGTGGGGGCTAAATGATTTATCCAAAGAGAACATATACATGAAAACATATCTGACTTTGGCAATGACGGTTCTAGGTATCCTCGTTTCATCCGGATGCTCGGGGGACAAGTTGGCAGGCGACATCAAAATCGATTGGGACGGCGACCGGAG